>NZ_JBEXKB010000083.1:0-32843 GCF_040609455.1 Kitasatospora sp. NPDC004669 | reverse complement strand
AATGGGGGGTTTTGTTGTTTTTGTACCCCGCACCCGGCTTTTGGCCCCCCCCCCCCCCCCGGGGGGGGGGGGGGGGGGGGGGCGCCCCGCCCCGGCCCCCCCCCTCCACTCCTGTCCCGGGGCGGCCTAGAAGAAGCCGACCGCGTCGGGGGAGTAGCTGACCAGCAGGTTCTTGGTCTGCTGGTAGTGCTCCAGCAGCGCCTTGTGGTTCTCCCGGCCGATGCCGGAGTTCTTGTAGCCGCCGAAGGCCGCGTGGGCCGGGTAGGCGTGGTAGCAGTTCGTCCAGACCCGGCCCGCCTGGATGGCGCGTCCAGCCCGGTGGGCGGTGTTGATGTCGCGGGTCCACACGCCCGCGCCGAGCCCGTACTGGGTGTCGTTGGCGAGCGTGACCGCCTCGTCGAAGCCGTCGAAGCGGGTGACCGAGACGACCGGGCCGAAGATCTCCTCCTGGAAGACCCGCATGCTGTTGACGCCCTCGAAGACCGTCGGCGTCACGTAGTACCCGCCGGCCAGCGAGCCGCCGAGGTCGGCCCGCTCGCCGCCGACCAGGACCTTGGCGCCCTCGGCCTGGCCGATCTCGAAGTAGGAGAGGATCTTCTTCAGCTGTTCGGCGCTGGCCTGCGCGCCGATCTGGGTGTCGGTGTCCAGCGGGTTGCCCTGGCGCATCGCGCGCACCCGCTCCAGGCCGTCGCCGAGCAGCCGCTCGTAGACGGAGGACTCGATCAGCGCGCGGCTGGGGCAGGTGCAGACCTCGCCCTGGTTGAGGGCGAACATCGCGAAGCCCTCGACGGCCTTGTCGTAGAAGGCGTCGTCGGCGGCGGCGACGTCCGCGAAGAACAGGTTGGGGCTCTTGCCGCCGAGCTCCAGGGTGACCGGGATCAGGTTGTCGGCGGCGGCGCGGGAGATCAGCCGGCCGGTGCCGGTCTCGCCGGTGAAGGCGAGCTTGCGCACCCGCGTGCTGGCGGCCAGCGGGGCGCCGGCCTCCTCGCCGAAACCGGTGACGATGTTGACCACGCCGGGCGGGAGCAGGTCGGCGGTCAGCTCGGCCAGCAGCAGCACCGAGGCCGGGGTCTGCTCGGCGGGCTTGAGCACCACCGCGTTGCCGGCCGCCAGTGCCGGGGCCAGCTTCCAGACCGCCATCAGGATCGGGAAGTTCCACGGGATGATCTGGCCGACCACACCCAGCGGCTCGTGGAAGTGGTAGGCCACGGTGTCCTCGTCCAGCTGGGAGAGGCTGCCCTCCTGGGCCCGCAGCGCACCGGCGAAGTAGCGCAGGTGGTCGACGGCGAGCGGGAGGTCGGCGGCCAGCGTCTCGCGCACCGGCTTGCCGTTCTCCCAGCTCTCCGCGACGGCCAGCTGCTCCAGGTTGGCCTCCATCCGGTCGGCCATCCGCAGCAGCACCTGCGCCCGGTCGGCGGCGGAGGTGCGGCCCCAGGCCGGCGCGGCGGCGTGGGCCGCGTCCAGGGCGGCCTCGATGTCCTCGGCGGTGCCGCGGGCCACCTCGGTGAACACCTCGCCGGTGACCGGGGTCGGGTCGCCGAAGTACTCGCCGCGCACCGGAGGCGTCCAACCGCCGTTGATCCAGTGCTCGTACCGGGAGCGGTAGGCGACGATGCTGCCGGGCGCGCCGGGGGGCTGGTAGACCGTCATCTGATACCTCCGAGTGATCACTTGGCGTGATGGATTGGTTACGGTCGGTCGGAGCGAAAACCGAATTGCGGTCCGGCCTGCCGCCGGGCCGGCGGGAGGTCGGGTCCGTGGAGCCGGTGCAAGACCGATGGGCGGCGCACCGTCCCTCCGTCGGCAACCCCGGGTCGGCGACCGGCCGTGAAGCGGAAGGCCCGACCCGCGAGGGTTGGACTTCCCCGGCTTCGACCGGAGGAGGAAGTCAAGCTCTGTGTCTCCTCGCGACGTCGGGCGCCGCCCGATCGTGGCCGGGGTGGCGTGCCGGACCTCCCCTCCGGGGGTGGTCCGGCCGGAGCGTGTGGAGTGCCTGTGCGGGTCGGGCGCCCCGCGGGGGGCGTCCACCGTGAGCACGATAGCCGCCGAACGCGGGCGCGGCTACGGTCTGTTCGCTCGCATCATACGGAGGGTGTGCGTTCCGGTCGTCGTGGCGTCTGCCGGGGGCGCGCGTCAGACCACGTGGTACCGGCCGGTGCGGGCCTCCCAACTCAGGTAGCCCGCCAGCCAGGTGAGCAGTCCTTCCGCGTACCGCTGGGCGATCGCGCACTCGATCCGGGACAGGCCCAGCTCCCGGTAGACGTCCGGCAGCCGCTCGTGCAGCTCGGCGCAGCGCTCGACCAGCAGCTGAGCCTCCGCCATCACCGCCGCACAGGCCTCCTCGGCCGAGCAGCGGCGCTCACGCTGGACGATCATGACCAGGTTGTTGACGTCCCCGCGCGGCGCCTCCAGCGGGAAGGACCGCACGTCGTTGCTGAGCGACGGTATGTCGGCGGCCAGCTGCCGGAGTTGACGCAGCACCGGGTGGTGCAGGACGGCGGCGGGGACCTCGAACTGGCCGAGCCGCTCGACCATGTCGAAGATGGTCTCCATCGCCGCGGTGCCCCGTCTGAGTTCGAGGTAGCCGGCCCGGTCCGGCGGCCGCGCCGAGATGCGGCCCGCCGCCTCGGCCGGGTGACTGGCGAAGTAGTACTCCCAGTTGTAGGCCGCGCGGGCCTGCCAGCGGGCCGGCATGCCGTGCACGCTGCGGTTCCACAGGTCGGCGAAGGCCGCCTCGACGGCGGAGTCCGGGTCGGGGCGCGCGCCGTGCAGGACGGCGATCAGCCGCTCGCAGATCGGGGCGACCTCGGTGGGCCGACGGCCGAGCGGGCCGTCGAACTGGTCGTCGAAGAGGAAGTAGAAGCCCATCAGGTCGGCCGCCAGGGCGAGTTCGTCCGGACCGGCGTCCGGGTAGCCGAGCGCGGCGAGGTCGACCACCTCCCAGTGGGCGTAGCCGGGGTGGTCGGCGTCGGGTAGCAGCGGGTGGCGGATCAGCCAGTCCCGGTGCAGCTTGGTGGCGTACGGGCCGTGCGGACTGCGGCGGTACGGGAACGGAATCTGAAGTGAGGTGTCGTCAGACATCGGACTCCCGGTGCAGCGGAGGGTGGGGGCGCTTGTGGTTCGATCATTGGCCGTGGGGGGAGTTGGCGCGGCGAGGCTGGGACGGTGAGGGTGACTGTGCAAGATCATCAGCGCCTCGCGGGCCGTAGGGTATCTGATGCAATGATCGGACGTTAGGGATATAGGGCAATTGCCCTTGGCAAACTCTCCGAACCCTCACCGTCCGCCCCAGCCTGGGCGAATGCCGCACAGCGAGCCGCACACGGCGCTAACCTCGGCTCCACGAACAGTGACGGAGCGGCTCCCACGGGCAGTGGTCGAGCCGCGCCGCTAGCCGGTGAGGCGGAGGCGCGACGGTGACCGAGCAGGACAACGAACTTCGGACGGGAACCGGTTCCGGCCGGGACGGCGACGGGGCCGCGCCCAGGGTCAGGCTGCGCGACCGCGACGCCGAACTGCGTTCGGTGGAAGCGGCCATCGACCGGCTCTGCCGCGAATTCGCCACCGGTGGCACCGAGATCGGCGACCTGCTGGCCTTCTCCGGCCGCCCGGGCATCGGCAAGACCAGCCTGCTGCACGAGGTCCGACGGATCGCCAAACTCCGCGAGGGCACCTGCGTGCTGTTCGCCCGAGGCGGCGAACGGCAGTTCAAGGAGCCGTACCACGTGCTGCGCCAGCTGCTCCAGCCCGTGCTCAGCGATCTGAACGAGGACGAGTTCCGCCAGGTCATGGGCACCTGGGAGGAGGTCGTCGGACCGGCCATGGGCCTCAAGCAGCCCAAGGCCGGCGCCCGCCGGCTCGACCCCCAGGGCGTGCGCGACGGCCTCGACTACGTGCTGACCCAGCTCGCACCGCGCCGTGCGCCGATGGTGATGATCGTCGACGACCTGCACTGGGCCGACGCCGAATCCCTCGCCTGGCTCGCCAAGTTCGCCGTCCGCTCCGGCGAACTGCCCGTCCTGCTCGTCTTCGCCTTCCGTGAGGACGAGAACGACTGGCCCACTGAGACCCAGGACCTCCGACGGGACATCCTCGGCCTCAAGGGGCGCAAGCACGAACTCAACCGGCTCAACCTCAGCTCCGTCACCGACATGATCCGCGCCGAACTCGGCGACAAGGCCGAGGACGCCTTCTGCTACGAGTTCTGGAACGTCGTCAACGGCAACCCCTTCGAGGTCGTCGCCCTGCTCGACCAGGTCCGCGACCAGGAGCTCGAACCGGTCGAGGAGAACTCCCGGCAGCTGCGCGAACTCGCCGTCGACGCCACCGGGATGACCCTCAAGAGCTGGCTGGACCGGCTCGGCGCCAGCACCCTGCGCTTCGCCTGGGCCTGCGCCATGCTGGGCACCGACATCCGGGTCGACCTCGCCACCCGGATCTCCACCCAGAGCGCCGAGGGCGCGCGCGACTCCATCAAGCAACTGCGCAAGCAGCGCGTGCTCACCCAGGTCCCCAGCGGGAACCTGGAGTTCGTCCACCCGCTGATCGCCAGCTCCATCTACAACACCATGCCGGAGGCCACCCGCCTCGGCATGCACGGCATCGCCGCCGCCGAGATCGAGAACGCCGGACTCGGCCTGCTCGCCGCCTCCCGCCACCTGGTCGAGACCCACTCCGGCGAGGGCGACGACCGGATCGTCAAGAAGCTGCGCCGCGCCGCCGTCGAACACCAGCTGATCGGCGCCCCCGAGGCCGCCCAGCGCTGCCTGCACCGCGCGCTCAACGAGCCGCCCGCCGACGCGATCAAGGCCGAGGTGCTGTACGAACTCGGCTGCTCGGCACTGCTCACCGACCCGGTCGCCACCGTCAACCAGCTCAAGCTCGCGCTCGACCCCGACGAGGTGCCGCTGCGCCCCGAACTGCGGGTGGACGCCACTTTCCGGCTCTCCGAGGTGCTCGCCCACAGCGGCGAGCTGGGCCAGGCCGCGCTGGTCTGCCAGCAGGAGGCCGAGCAGACCGACGACCCGGCCGGGCGGCAGCGCCTCCAGGCCGCCTCGTTCATGTGGCACGCCTTCCGCAAGTCCGAGGAGGACGGCTCCGGCCGCTCCGCCCGGCTGGGCGAGATGTGCCGGAGCCTGGCCGGCCGCGAGGCCGCCGACCGGGCGGTACTCGCCATGCGCGCCTGGGACCTGACCCTGCGCGGCGCCCCCTCCTCCGAGGCGCTCGCGCTCGCCGACGAGGTCCTCGAAGGCGGCCGGCTGCCCAAGGGCCTCGGCTGGACCGACACCACCTGGGGCTTCGAACTGCCCTCGATGCTCGGCCTCACCTACATCTACAACGACCGCATCGCCCAGGCCGAGCGGCTGTTCGCGGACGCCATCATCCAGTTCGAGATCGCCGGTTGGAGCGGCGCCCACCGGGGCTTCGCGTACTTCCTGATGGGCCTGGCCCGGTTCCGCCGCGGCCTGCTCGCCGAGGCCGAGGACTTCCTGCGCCGGGCCCACCGCATCTCCGAGCGGGTCGGCAAGAAGCTGCCGCTGGCCTGGGACGCGGTCGGCGTGCTGGTGGACACCCTGATCGCCCGCGGCCGGGTCGAGGAGGCCTGGACGCTGGCCAGCGAGTTCGGCTTCCACCCGCCGTACCACGCCACCGCCATGGTGCTGCCGGACGCGGCCTCGCTGTACGGCAAGCTGCTGATCGCCATGAAGCGCCACGCGGGCGCGGCCGCCGCGCTCACCGAGGCCGGCGCCCAGCTGGAGATCCGCGGCTGGCGCAACACCGTCTGGGCGCCCTGGGCCGGGCACCTGGCCGTCGCGATCGCGGACGACGAGCCCGAGCGCGCCCGTGGTTACGCCCAGAAGGCCGTTCAGGACGCGCGCGGCTTCGGCACCGCCTCGGCGATCGGCGGCGCGCTGCGGCTACAGGCGCAGGTCGAGAACGGCGAGCAGGCGGTCGAGCTGCTGGAGCAGGCCGTGGAGCACCTGGGGCAGTCCCCGGCCGCCTACGAGCACGCCGTCGCGCTGGTCGACCTGGGCGCTGCGCTGCGCCGGGTCGGGCGGCTGGAGGACGCCCAGGAGTACCTGTACCAGGGCATCGAGCTGGCCCAGCACTGCTCGGCGGAGAAGCTGGTCGACCAGGCCCGGCGGGAGCTGGCCAACTACGGCCTGCGGCCCAACCGGCTGGAGAAGCGCGACTTCCGGGACACGCTCAGCGGGCCCGAGTGGGAGGTCGCCAAGCGCGCCGCGCAGGGCGTGCCGCCGCAGCGGATCGCCGACGAGCTGGGGGTGCAGCTGAGCCTGGTCAACCGGCGGCTGGCAGCGGTCTACCGCAAGGCGGGCAGCGGGCCGGACGGCCTCGCCTCGGCGCTGGGGATGTCGGCCCAGCCGCGCGACGAACAGGGCGAGTAGCGGCGGACCGGCGAGGGCGGCGGACGGTGGCGTCCGGGCGGCGCGCGGAGGCGTGGGAGCGCCCCCGCTACCGCCTCCCTCGCTAGGCTGACGGACACCACGGAGGCTGCGGCAGCGCCTCCTGACGGATGGACGGACCCGGAACCGGGCGGAGGCGGCGGCGCGGTCGCCAGTGAGGAGCAGGCATGGCGAGCGAAGCCACCGGCGTGCGGCGGGAACCCTTCGAACCCTCGGGCGCCGGTGCCGCGATCCAGCGCTGGACGCTCACCGCCGGTCCGTACGAGGCGAGCGTGCTCACCCTCGGCGCCACCCTGCACACCCTGAGCGCGCCGGACCGTGCCGGCCGCACGGCCCAACTGCTGCTGTCCACCGATCAGTTGGGTCAGATCCTGGGCCCGGCGCGGCACTACGGCACGGTGGTGGGCCGGTACGCCAACCGGATCGACCGCTCCGAGGTCACCCTCGACGGCGAGGAGCACCCGCTCGCCCCGACCGGCGGCGGGCTCACCATCCACGGCGGACCGGACGGCTTCGCCCAGCGGATGTGGGCGGCAGAGCCGATCGAGGGCGGAGTGCGGCTGCGGCTGCACAGCCCGGACGGTGACCAGGGCTTCCCGGGCGGGCTCGACGTCGCCGTCTCCTACACCCTGGACGCGGGCGGCGAGCTGGTGATCGCGTACCACGCGGTGACCAGTAAGCCGACGGTCGTCAACCTGACCAACCACGCCTACTTCAACCTCGCGGGTGAGGGCAGCGGTGACGTCCTGGGCCACCTGCTCACGTTGGACGCCGACGAGTACACCCCGGCCGACGAGCGGCAGATCCCGTACGGGCGGACCGAGCCGGTGGCCGGCACCCCCTTCGACTTCACCGTGGCCACGCCGATCGGCAAGTCGGTGCACGACGAGCACCCGCAGCTGGACGGCCCCGGCGGCTACGACCACAACTGGGTGCTGCGGGCCCGTCCGGCGGACGGCGCACCGGCGCGGGCCGCGCTGCTGGAGGACCCGGTCAGCGGCCGCACCCTGGAGGTGCTGACCACCGAGCCGGGCATCCAGGTCTACACGGCGAACAAGTTCCAGGGCGCGGTCGCCGGCGCGAGCGGGGTCCCGTACGGGCCGTTCGCCGGGATCGCGCTGGAGACCCAGCACTTCCCGGACTCCCCGCACCACCCGGCGTTCCCGAGCACTGTGCTGCGGCCGGGGGAGGAGTTCCGCTCGACCACGGTGCTGCGGCTGGGCACCAACTAGGCGTCCGCATCGCGACTAGGCGTCCGCATCGCGACTAGGCGTCCGCGCCGCCGGGCAGGTCCCGGCGCATGCAGAGCCGGGGCCAGCGGTCCAGCCCGTGCTCCGCCTCCCTGCGGCGGATCTCGCGCAGGCCCGGGGTGAGCTCCGCGTCGGCCAGCGGGCGGAAACCGCAGCGGGCGTAGTAGGGGGCGTTCCAGGGGACGTCCGCGAAGGTGGTCAGGGTGAGCGCGGGGGCATCGGCGTCCCGCTGCCCGGCGAGGTGCTCGATCAGCGTCCGGCCGATGCCCCGGCGGGCGTGGTCGGGGTGCACCGACACCTGCTCGATGTGCAGGGCGCCGTCCACCGGCTCGGCCAGCAGGTAACCGGTGATCGTCCCGTCGGGGGCCTGCGCGACCAGCGCGATGCCGTGGTCGAGGTAGTGGGCGAGTTCCTCGGGCGTGCCCGGGTCGTCCTCGGCGATCTCCGGCATGCCGATCGCGGCGAAGGGCGCTCCGGCGGCCCGCTCCAGCTCGACCAGCAGTGGCAGTTCGTCCCTGGTGACGGCTCTGATGCGCATGCGCCCAGTCTGCTGCAAGTACCTTTCGGCCACGCACGGTGGCACTGTCGGCTACCCGAGACCGGAGCAAAACGGATGAAGCGGGGCATTCGCCGTCGCCGCCAACTACCGTGCGGCTACGTCCAGGACACGCGGCTGTAACGATCGCTATTTCTTGCAGAAACTTGCTGCAAGGACTTTCCGTCGATCTTTCACCGCTGTTAACTTCCTTCCGAGCCCGACGGCAGCAACGGTGCGGTCGGCACGAGGCAGCCATTATGCGCCTGTCTCCGAACATCTCGGGCACCCCCACCCTCCCAAGGAGTTCTCATGCGGCGTGGCATCGCGGCCTCTGCCCTCGTTGTGGCCCTCGCGGTCTCGATGGCTGCCTGTGGCAGCAGCGGCGGCTCCGGTTCGGACAGCAAGGCCGACGGCCCGGTCACCCTCACGTACTGGGACACGTCGAACGCCACCAACGAGGCTCCGACCTACCAGGAGCTGGCCAAGAAGTTCGAGGCGGCCAACCCGAACATCAAGGTCAACTTCGTCAACGTGCCGTTCGACCAGGCGCAGAACAAGCTGCAGACCGCCATGGGGGCCAAGGGCGCGCCGGACGTGTTCCGCTCCGAGGTCGGCTGGACCGCCGCCTTCGCCAAGGCCGGCTTCCTGGAGCCGCTGGACGGCACCCCGGCTGCCGCCGACACCTCCACCTTCCAGCCCAGCCTGATCCAGCAGGCCAAGTACGACGGCAAGCTGTACGGCGTCCCGCTGGTCACCGACACCCTCGGCTTCCTCTACAACAAGGACCTGTTCGCCAAGGCCGGCATCACCGACGCCCCCAAGACCTGGGACGAGCTCAAGACCGACGCCGCCGCCGTCAAGGACAAGGCCGGCGTGGACGGCTTCTGGCTGAAGGCCGCCGACGGCTACTACGCGATGCCGTTCCTGTTCGGCGAGGGCACCGACACCGTCGACGCCGCCGGCAAGAAGATCACCGTCACCTCGCCGGAGGCCGTCAAGGCCGTCGAGACCTACAAGTCGATGTTCACCGCGCCCGGCATGGCCAAGGCCGACGTCACCACCGACGCCTACGCCCACATGATGGACGCCTTCAACAGCGGCAAGGTCGCGGCGATCATCCAGGGCCCCTGGGAGATCACCAACATCTACAAGGGCTCCGCCTTCGCCGACAAGAAGAACCTCGGCATCGCCCCCGTCCCGGCCGGCTCCGGCGGCAAGGCCGGCGCCCCCACCGGCGGCCACAACATCTCCGTCTACGCCGGTGCCGACAAGGCCCACAAGGCCGCCGCCGAGAAGTTCGCCGCCTTCATGACCTCGGCCGAGAGCCAGGCCTTCATCGCGCAGAAGAACTCCACCCTGCCGACCCGCTCCGACGCCTTCACCGCCGACGTCAAGGCCGACCCGGGCATCGCCGGCTTCCAGGGCATCCTGAGCAGCGCCAAGCCCCGCCCCGAACTGCCCGAGTACAGCTCGCTGTTCGCCTCGCTCGGCGAGAACCTGGGCAAGGCGCTCCAGGGCACCAGCACCCAGGACGCGCTGAACACCGTCTCCACCGACTACGCCAAGCTCCTGCCGGGCTTCGCCAAGTAGTCCCCGCGCCCGGCCTGCCGACCGTACGGCAGGCCGGGCCGTTCGGCTTCCCCGAGAATTCCCCCCGAGAAGGTGCAAACGATGTCAGTCGCCGTGCAGGGTGCCACCGGCAAGGGCAGCCGGGAGCGCGAGCAGCGTCCGGGCCTGCTGGAACGCCTCAAGCGCTCCTACGCCAAGCACTGGTACGCCTACGCGATGATCGCCCCGGTCGTGCTGGTGCTCGGTGTGCTGGTGCTCTACCCGCTCGCCGAAGGCATCTGGCTCACCCTCACCGACGCCAACAGCCTCAACGTCGCCCGCAAGATCGGCGTCAACGAGATCCCGGCGAGCTACAACTTCGTCGGCTTCCACAACTACGCCGACATCCTGTGGGGCCCCGGCTCGTACGACCGCTTCTGGTCGCACTTCGTCTGGACCATCGCCTGGACGGCCGTCTGCGTCTGCCTGCACTACACCCTCGGCCTCGGCCTCGCCCTGCTGCTCAACAAGAAGCTGCGCGGGCGCGCCGCCTACCGGATGCTGCTCATCCTGCCCTGGGCCGTGCCGACCTTCGTCACCGTCTTCTCCTGGCGCCTGATGCTCTCCGACGGCGGCGTCATCAACAGCGCGCTCTCCGCCCTCCACCTGCCCGAGCCCGGCTGGCTCACCGACCCGTGGGCGCAGAAGGCGGCCGCGATCCTGGTGAACACCTGGGCCGGCGTGCCGTTCATGATGATCTCGCTGCTCGGCGGCCTGCAGTCGATCCCGGCCGAGCTGTACGAGGCCGCCGAGATGGACGGCGCCACCCGCTGGCAGCAGTTCCGTTACGTCACCCTGCCCGGGCTGCGCACCGTCTCCTCCACCGTGGTGCTGCTGGGCGTGATCTGGACCTTCAACCAGTTCAACGTCATCTTCCTGCTCTTCGGCAAGGGCGCCCCCGACGCCCAGCTGCTGGTCACCTGGGCCTACCGCCTCGCCTTCGGTCAGATTCCCCAGGATTTCGCGCAGTCCGCCGCCTACGGCGTGATCCTGCTGTCCATCCTGATCGTCTTCACCGCCTTCTACCGGCGCTGGCTCGCCCGCAACGAGCAGGCCAACGGCTGAGGCCCCGGACCCAGTTGACCCACGAAGGCAGGTAACCCCGATGAGCACCACCACCGAACGCCCCGCCGCCGCGGCGACCGCGGCGCCCACCGCCCGGCCCGTCAAGGCCCGCCTGCGCGGCGAGAGCAGCCCGCTGTCCAAGGCGCTGTCCCACGGCGCATTGATCGTCGCCAGCCTGATCGCGCTGTTCCCGGTCGCGTGGATCCTCTTCATCTCGCTCGGGCCGGACAAGACCGACTACCTCCACCCCGGCCAGATCTTCGACAAGCTCACGCTGTCGAACTACCAGCACGTGCTGGGCGACACCGACTTCTTCACCTGGTTCGGCAACGCCCTGCTGGTCTCCGGCATCACCACCGTGTTCGGCGTCATGCTCGCCGCCACCACCGGCTACGCCGTCTCCCGGATGAAGTTCCCCGGGCACAAGCCGCTGATGTGGTCGCTGCTGGTCACCCAGATGTTCCCGATCGCCGTGCTGATCGTGCCGATGTACACGATGCTCTCCGAACTCGGCCTGCTGGACAGCTACACCGGCCTGATCCTGGTCTACTCGACCACCACCGTGCCGTACTGCGCCTGGCTGCTGAAGGGCTACTTCGACACCATCCCGGTGGAGATCGACGAGGCCGGCCGGGTCGACGGGCTCAGCCCGTTCGGCACCTTCTGGCGGCTGGTGCTGCCGCTCGCCCGCCCGGGCCTGGCGGTGGCCGCCTTCTACTCCTTCCTCACCTACTGGGCCGAGGTGCCGTTCGCCTCCACCTTCATGCTCAGCTCCGACAAGTACACGCTGGCCGTCGGCCTGCAGACCTTCGTCAGCGAGCACGACGCCCAGTGGAACCTGATGGCCGCGACCGCCGTGCTGATCGCGATCCCGTCGGCGGCCTTCTTCTACCTGGTGCAGCGCCACCTGGTCACCGGCCTGACCGCCGGCGCCTCCAAGTCGTAACGCTCCACGAAGTCCCGGCACTTCGCGAGGCCCTTGCGCTCCTCGAAGACACAGCGCTCCCCGCTCCTCTAGTCCCCAAGGGATACCGTCCATGACCCAGAACCTGGCCGACACCTCCCGGCCTGCCGCCGACACCGCTCACGAGGCGAACGTCAGCGCGTCCAGAGGCTGGTGGCGGGACGCGGTCATCTACCAGGTGTACCCGCGCAGCTTCGCCGACTCCAACGGGGACGGCATGGGCGACCTGCCGGGCATCCGCAGCCGCCTGCCGTACCTGTGCGACCTCGGCGTGGACGCCGTCTGGCTCTCCCCGTTCTACGCCTCGCCGCAGGCGGACGCGGGTTACGACGTCGCCGACTACCGCGCCGTGGACCCGATGTTCGGGACCCTGCTGGACGCCGACGCCCTGATCCGGGACGCCCACGAGCTGGGGCTGCGGATCATCGTCGACCTCGTCCCCAACCACTCCTCGGACCAGCACGAGTGGTTCCAGCGCGCCCTGCGCGACGGCCCCGCGTCCCCGCTGCGCGAGCGCTACCACTTCCGCGCCGGCAAGGGCGAGAACGGCGAACTGCCGCCCAACGACTGGGAGTCCATCTTCGGCGGCCCGGCCTGGACCCGCACCGAGAACCCGGACGGCACCTCCGGCGACTGGTACCTGCACCTGTTCGCCCCCGAGCAGCCCGACTTCAACTGGGACAACCCGGCCGTCGCCGACGAGTTCCGCTCGATCCTGCGGTTCTGGCTCGACATGGGCGTGGACGGCTTCCGCATTGACGTCGCCCACGGCCTGGTCAAGGCCCCAGGCCTGCCCGACATCGGCGGCGCCGACCAGCTCAAGCTGCTCGGCAACGACGTCATGCCGTTCTTCGACCAGGACGGCGTGCACGAGATCTACCGCAGCTGGCGCAGGATCCTCGACGAGTACCCGGGCCAGCGCATCGGCGTCGCCGAGGCCTGGACCCCGACCGTCCAGCGCACCGCCAACTACGTCCGCCCCGATGAGCTGCACCAGGCCTTCAACTTCCAGTATCTGGGCACCGATTGGGACGCGGCCGCGCTGCGCGAGGTGATCGACCTGTCGCTCGACTCGATGCGCCCGGTCGACGCCCCCACCACCTGGGTGCTGTCCAACCACGACGTCACCCGGCACGCCACCCGCTTCGCCAACGAGCCCGGCCTCGGCACCCAGATCCGCACCCCCGGTGACCGTTCGCTGGGTCTGCGCAGGGCCCGCGCCGCCACCCTGCTGATGCTCGCGCTGCCCGGCTCCGCGTACGTCTACCAGGGCGAGGAGCTCGGCCTGCCGGACGTCACGGACCTGCCGGACGAGGTCCGCCAGGACCCGTCCTTCTTCCGTCAGGCCGGTCAGGACGGCTACCGCGACGGCTGCCGCGTCCCGATCCCGTGGTCCGGCGCCGAGGCCCCGTACGGCTTCGGACCGGTGGCGGGCGGGCCGTCCTGGCTGCCGCAGCCGGCCGAGTGGGCCGCACTGAGCGTCGAGGCGCAGACCGGTGACCCGACGTCCACCCTGGAGCTCTACCGCAGCGCGCTGGCCGTCCGCCGGTCGCAGCCCGACCTGGGCGCGGGGACGGACGTCGAGTGGCTGGAGGCGCCCGAGGGCACCCTGGCCTTCCGGCGCGGGTCCTTCGTCTGTACCGTGAACACCACTGGCGAGCCGGTGCGGATAGCGGCGCCCGGTCGACTGCTGCTCGGCTCGACCGAACTCGTGGTGGACGGCGGCGAGACGGTGCTCGCTCCGGACAGCACCGGCTGGTGGGCGGTCTGACATGGGTGCAATAGGCTCTGGGCCCGTGACTACGGCGCGACTCTCAGACATCGCGGCGCAGGCGGGGGTCAGCGAAGCCACCGTCTCCCGCGTACTCAACGGCAAGGCGAACGTCTCCGCCGCGACCCGGCAGACCGTGCTGGCCGCGCTGGACGTGCTCGGCTACGAGCGGCCGACCCGGCTGCGCCAGCGAAGCGCCGGGCTGATCGGGCTGATCACGCCGGAGCTGAGCAACCCGATCTTCCCCGCGCTGGCGCAGGTGATCGAGCAGGTGCTCAGCCGGCACGGCTACACGCCGGTGCTGTGCACCCAGACGCCGGGTGGGTCCACCGAGGACGAACTGGTGGAGATGCTGGTCGACCGGGGCGTGGCGGGCATCGTCTTCGTCTCCGGGCTGCATGCCGACTCCACCGCCGACCATGACCGGTACGCCCGGCTGGCCGGGCGCGGGGTGCCGTTCGTGCTGATCAACGGGTACAGCGAGCGGATCGACGCGCCGTTCATCTCGCCGGACGACCGGGCCGCGATGTGGATGGCCGTCCAGCACCTGGCCGAACTCGGGCACGAGCGGATCGGGCTGGCGGTCGGGCAACGGCGGTACGTGCCGGTGCTGCGCAAGATCGAGGGCTTCACCGCCGCGATGCGCGAGGTGCTCGGGCGCAGCCGGGAGGAGGCCGAGGAACTCGTCCACCACACGCTGTTCAGCGTGGAGGGCGGGCACGCGGCGGCCGGCGCGCTGCTCGACAAGGGCTGCACGGCGATCGTCTGCGGGAGCGACATGATGGCGCTCGGGGCGATCCGGGCGGTGCGGCAGCGCGGGCTGTCGGTGCCGCAGGACGTCTCGGTGGTCGGCTTCGACGACTCGCCGCTGATCGCCTTCACCGAACCGCCGTTGACCACGATCCGCCAGCCGGTCGAGGCGATGGCCACGGCTGCGGTGGACGCGCTGCTGGAGGAGGTCAGCGGGAACGCCGCCCAGCGCGGGGAGTTCATGTTCCAGCCGGAGCTGGTGATGCGCGGGTCCACCGGGGCCTGCGCGCGCTGAGCACCGGTACCGGACGGTCAATTGAAGGGCCCCGGAGGGCAGTTGCTCTCCGGGGCCCTTCGGCGTCCGCCCGCTCGCTTCGGCCGGTCAGCCTTCCTGGGCGGCCGGGCGGTCGGCGGTGAGTCGGTGGCCGTCGGCCGCGTCGCCGGTCCGGGTCTCGGTGCGGCGGCCGCGGGCCAGGTAGTCGCGCACGACCAGTTCGACGGCGTCCTGCGGGTTCTTGGTGCCGGAGAGCAGCATCGCGTCGATCGCGAGGTTCGCATCGAGTGTGATGGTGACCTGGGCCATGGTGACTCCTCCTCGGGTGCAGAGCAGCAGCATGCCCGTCGGGGCGGGCTTTCACCATGCGAATACGCGAACCCCCGGGGAGGAGTGACCGGACTCTCCCCGGGGGTGGCGGGTGACGGCGGAGGGATGACGGATGTCGGAATCCGTCATCCGCCGTCTGTCATCCGTCCGCCGTCATCCGCTACACGTCAGCTGCCGGCCGGCGGCTGCCGGTTCGCCGTTGCTCAGACCCGGCCGGCGAAGTCCGGGGCCCAGTTGGCGATGGTCTGCTCGCGGACGCCCGCGCTCGGGTTGGCCGCCTCGACGTACTTGCCGCCGCCGATGTAGATCGCGACGTGGTAGACGCCGGAGTCCTGACCGTTGTTCGACCAGAAGAGCAGGTCGCCCGGCTTCAGGCTGTCCAGCGAGACGTGGGTGCTGGCGGCGGCCTGGTCGGCGGCGATGCGCGGGATGTTGACGCCCGCGGCGCGCAGCGCGGCCTGGGTCAGGCCGGAGCAGTCCCAGCCGCCGTTGCCGGTGCCGCCGTAGACGTAGGCCTGGCCGACCTTGGACTCGGCGAAGGACACCGCGGCGGCCATGCTGCCGGTGGCGGCCTGGGCCGGGGCCTGAGTGGCCGGCTTCGCGGCCTGGGTCGGGGCCTGAGTGGCCGGCTTCGCGGCCGGGGCCTGAGTGGCCGGCTTCGCGGCCTGGGTCGGGGCCTGAGTGGCCGGCTTCGCGGCCTGGGTCTGGGCGGTCGGCTTGGCGTTCACGGCACCGCCGTTCGCGGCCTGGCCGGCCTTCTGGGAGCGGTTGAACCAGCTGAAGTCCGAGCCGGATCCGGTGGAGGAGGACTTGTCGGCCTGGGCCTGGTCGCCGTCACCGAAGGTCAGGCGCTGGCCGGGGTAGATGGTGTCCGGGCCCTCGGTCAGGGTGCTGCGGTTGAGGTCGTACAGCCGCTGCCAACCGCCCTGGACGTTGTGCTTGCCGGCGATCGAGGAAAGCCAGTCGCCCGCGACGACGGTGTAGTCGCCGCTCTGGGCCTGGGCCTGAGGCTTCTGCGCCCGGTCGCCGTTGGCGGAGTCGGTGGAGGACTGGGTCTGCTCCTGGGCGGGCGCGGCCGGCTTGGCGGGCTTCGCGGCCGGGGCCTGGCTCTGCGTGGGCTTGGCGGCGGGCTTGGCGGCCGTGGCGGCGGAGGTGCCGACGGCGGCCGGGGCACCGCCCTTGGTCAGACCGGCCTGGATCGAGCAGACGGGCCAGGCGCCGGGGCCCTGCGAGGCGAGGACCTTCTCGGCGACGGCGATCTGCTGGTCCTCGGTGGCGAGGTTGGCCTCCGGGGCGTACGCGGCACCGCCGAAGGCGGCCCAGGTGCTGGAGGTGAACTGCAGGCCGCCGTAGAAGCCGTTGCCGGTGTTGATGGCCCAGTTGCCGCTGCTCTCGCACTGGGCGACCTTCTCCCAGGTGGCGACGGAGGCGGCGTTGGCGGTGCCGGTGGTGAGGCAGGGGACGGTGAGGCCGACGCCCGCGACGCCGAGGGTGGCGATCACGCGACGGGTACGGCTGGGCAGGCGGGTGCCGTTGGTGGGCAGCATGAAGACGCGGTCCTCTCCCACGCCTGCGAGGTGAGCTGTCGGATTCGGGCCGGAGTTGCCCGGCCGCGCTGTGGGCGCGGCTTCACCCCTAGCCCTGGACCGTTCCGAGGAACTGCCCGGGGCGACTTACCTGTGGTTCCCCCGCTCCTGCCGTGGTGCGTTTTCGCGCTGCCAGGACATCCGACGGCAGGACTCGGCGTTGCGGATGAACTGGGTTCGTGTGGTCACGAACGGGGAGCACGTTAAGCAGACTTAAGTTCAAACTGCAAATATCTGTGATGCGCATCACGGTTTAGTGGAAATTGCCAAATCGGACACGAATCATGATCATAAATGATCATTTTCCGGCAATGTGGCTGTGGATTCCCGCAATTGTCTTCGCCTCAGGGGTGAGGTGACGGAGCGTGGAAGCGTGCGACAGCACGCCCGGCTCGGCGGGGGAGTGGTCGTGATTCGAGTGCCGGAATGCGCGCCCGGCATTCCCGCCCAAAAGGTGACATAACGGACATGTCGCACCATTGTTCTCCTAATTCCCGTAATTCCCGTACCGGGACAAGCGGCAGGCGCGGGGTGAGGGCGGGAGAAGCGGGCATGCCGAAGGGCCCGGAACGAAGCCGTTCCGGGCCCTTCGGCGCGCGCGAGTGCGCGACGGTCGTCACTGGCCGCCTGCTAGGCCTCCAGGGGCCCCTGGGTGGCCGCGTGGGCGCCGCGCGAGCCCTCCTCGGCCCCGGCGGCGGCCGCGGCCTCCGCCTCGGCCCGGGCCAGCTCCTCCGCCGACGGCGCCGGCAGCGCGGCCAGGTAGGTGGAGGCGATCAGCTGGCCGACGGTCGGGTAGGCGCCCAGCGGCGCCGCCGACGGGCAGCCGGTCTCCTCGGCGGCCGTGGCGAGCAGCTCCGAGTCGGCCTCGGGCCCGATCACCAGCGGGGCCAGCGCGGGGCGCTGGGCTCCGGTCTCCTTGAGGTGGTTGACGGCCGCGGCCACCGAGCCGGGCACGTCGAGCGCCGCGGCGACGACCGGGACGGCCAGTCGGGCGGCCAGCAGCACGCCGGTGATCCCGGCCGCGGCGGCCGCGTCCTCGCCGCCGACGGTGGTCAGGACCACGCCGTCCGCGGCAGTCGCGATGGCGAACAGCCGGGCCCGGTCGGCCCGGGCCAGCCCGGCCTCGGACAGTCGCACGTGCACGGCCTCGGCCAGCAGTGGGTGCGGGCCCAGCGTGTCGGTGACGGTCGCGCCGTGCTCGGCGGCGAGGGCGTGAAGTTCGGTCAGGAAGCCGTGCGGCCCCGGTACCAGCGGCACCACGACGGGCGTGGGCAGGCCGGCCTCGGCGGCCACGGCCAGCAGCTCGGCGACGGTGCGGTCGTCCCCGTCCCCATCCGCGCCCTCGGCGCCGTCCGCCGGGAGGTAGCCGACGGCGGCCTGGACGCCGGTGTGCTCGCTGCGGACGATCGACAGCAGTTCCTCGACGACCGAACGGGACTCGGGCCCGGCGGTCGCGGGCACGGCGAGCACCAGGGCCGGCGAACCGGTGGGGATCTCGGGGCGCTCGGGGCGACGGTGGCGCCCCCGCGCACGGGAGCCTGGAGTACGGACGGGCAGTGGCGCGCCCGGGATGGCTGCGGTGCTCATGCCGGAGATCGTAGGACATCTGCCCGTCAGGCCTGCAGTCGGCTGCCGTACGGGTTTCGGGTGGTCGCGGTGCGGAGGCCGTGTCTCCGCCGCGCCGGTCCGGGCGATTTGCCTACAATCCGGACATTCCTCGCCCAATCCCCGCGTGGATGTCGGCAGTTGCCCTGACGTGCCGCACGGGGTGTCCAGTTGCACCTGTGGCGCGTGAGATGTCTCACAGCCGGAGAGTGGCCTGACGGAGCGTCACAGAGGTGCGACTCCCGGCGTTCGAAGATCAACATTCAGCGGGGGGCCGCTCACGGCCGGTTATCGACAACCCGTCGATTCAGTCGACTATGTCCGCTTACGTACCGCCAGGAGAAGGGGCCGTGAAGAGTTCGAGGCGGCTGGTAAAAAGCCTCGTGCACCTGCAATGTCCCGTGCTGATGCACGTGCACTGCGGCTATCATCGCGTCAAGTGAGGCGTTGTGCCGGGCCGGTACGGGGCCGGTCCGTTCGTTCGGCGGTGCCGGGGCGCCGCGCTGGACGACAACTCCGGAGCTCTTCGGGAGACTTCTATGCACGACTCGCAGGACATGCACGGCTCGAACCACACCTTCAACGGGATGGCCGCCGCCGACCTCAAGGGGGTGGTCTGGCAGAAGAGCCGACACAGCAACTCCCAGGGCAACTGCGTCGAGTTCGCGGCCCTGCCGGGCGGCGACGTGGCGATGCGCAACTCGCGCTTCCCGGACGGTCCGGCGCTCATCTACACCCGGGCGGAGATCGCCGCCCTGCTGCTGGGGGCCAAGGACGGGGAGTTCGACCACCTGGCGGTCTGACCGGTCGCCGCTTCACCATCGGGGGGCCGTCGTGGGTGCTGACACCACGACGGCCTTTGTCTTTTCCTCGCGGGCCCTCCCGCAGGTCATGCGGTGGCGCGAGGTCGCACGGGGCGAGGTCATAGGGCGCCGGATCATGCGGCGCCGCTTCGTGCAGGGCCTGGGCCGGGGCACACCGGGCCGGGGTCGGCGCGTTCGACGCCGGTAACCGGAACCGGGATCGGAGGCGGGCCGACGCCGCAGGGCCCGAAGGCCTGGCTGAAGGGCCCGGGGTGCCGTCCTCCCGGGTTGTCCCTCGGCCGGCCGCGCGCCGTGCGGCGCTAGGCCGAGCGCCGGTGCCGTCCACCGATTTCGATATGTCCGTCGAGTCCGCCGCCCTCGGCCGGCTCCGCCTCGAACATGGCCCAGACCACCTTGCCGCTGCCCAGCGGGTGCCAGCCCCAGGAGCGACTGAACGACTCCACCAGGTGCAGCCCGCGGCCGGATTCGGCGACGAAGTCCGCTTCCCGGGCGACCGGTCCGATGTTGCTCGGATCGCTCACCGCGCAGACCACCTGGGGTGCGCGGTGCACCAGGCTCATTCGGATCGGCAGCCGCCCGTCCGGGGCCGGCCGTGTGGGAAAGTCGTACTCGCCCAGGGCGCCGCCCGACGGGTCGGGCCGTGCGCCGATCGCATGCCGGAGCGCGTTGGTCACGAGTTCCGAGGCCACCAGCGCGACATCGTCGAACAGCTCCATCAGGCTCCAGCACTGAAGAGTGGTCCGGGCGAAGTCGCGCGCGGTTCTGACGGCTTCGAAGCGAGGAGCGAGCGTACAGGTGACCACATGGGGGTCAACCGCCAAAGCCGTACCGGTGCTCATGAAGAGCTCCTCCCATAAGGGGGCGGACACGGCTGGACCCGCCGGGGTCATGCCGGTCACCTCCGACTCGCTCGGCCGCTCGGCCGCCCCCTCGACCAGGCGCGCGCGCACTCGAACGCCCGATGGCGCGGGGGACGTCGCCGGGTCGGTGCACGGAGTCGCGCGTGGGGTCGACGCGGAGCCCGCGGGATTGCCAGGGATGTGCAGGTGCACGTGCACCATGGTGGTGTGCGCTCACTGCAGATGCAAGAGTCGATTCACGTGCAGTCGCACTATTGGCATATGCAAGCGCCGGATGCACGTGCATCCTGGTGTGCGGAGTGTAGAACTGATAGGAACATCCGTCAGTATCGGCACCGTGAGCGCTCAACTGATGGCAGACTGTGCGCTGTTTGCCCTAGGTGGAGGTTTCGACCGCATGACCACAGTTCAGCCGGGCGGCGGCTCGATGGTCCGCCGGATCCTCCTCGGCTCGCAGCTCCGCCGCTTGCGCGAGGCGCGCGGCATCACCCGTGAGGACGCGGGCTACGCGATCCGCGCCTCCGAGTCCAAGATCAGCCGTATGGAGCTCGGCCGCGTCAGCTTCAAGGAGCGCGACGTCGCCGACCTGCTCAGCCTGTACGGCGTGGACGACGGCCTGGAGCGGGAGGCCCTGCTCGGCCTGGTCCGCGAGGCCAACAAATCCGGCTGGTGGCACAGCTTCAACGACGTGCTGCCGGGCTGGTTCCAGACCTACGTCGGCCTGGAGGAGGCCGCCCAGCTGATCCGCACCTACGAGGTGCAGTTCATCCCCGGACTGCTGCAGTCCGAGGAGTACGCACGGGCGGTTTTCGGCCAGAGTCGGCCGGTCATCAGCGAGGAGGAGGTCGAGCGGCGGGTCAGCCTCCGCCTGCGCCGCCAGAAGTTGCTGACCGAGGGCGCCAACCCGCGTCTGTGGGCGGTGATCGACGAGGCCGCGCTGCGCCGGCCGGTCGGCGGACCCAAGGTGATGCGCGGTCAGGTGCAGTACCTGATCGACGTCGCCGAGCAGGCCAACGTGGTGATCCAGGTCATGCCGTTCCGCTTCGGTGCGCACGCCGGGGAGTCCGGTGCGTTCACCATCCTGCGCTTCCCGGAGCAGGACCTCGCGGACGTGGTCTACCTGGAGCAGCTCACCAGCGCGCTCTACCTGGACAAGCGGGACGACGTCGACGCCTACATCCAGGTCATGGAGCGGCTCTGCGTGGACAGTCTCACGCCCGAGCGCACCATAGACCTGCTGGCCTCGATCCTGAAGGAACGCTGAGTCCCGGACGGGCGGGGCCTCGGCGGCCCCACCGCAGCGGACCGGTCCTGCCTGGCAGGCGCATCGTCCAAAACGCTCCGATCCTCCGCAGCAGACCGATCGGCCGACCCCCTGAGGGGCCGGCCCAGCCGCCCACCCGCCGTCAACCGCGGGCCGGCGGCCGTTCGCGTTCCGGCGGCAGCGGCTGCGGCGGGCACCCGAGTTCCCAGGCCAGGTCGTAGCGGCGGAACAGGTCCGACCGGATCGGCGCCAACGGGATCTCCGCGCCCGGCAGCAGTACGCCGATGCAGCCGCCCATGAGCGCGCTGCGTAGCACCGCGTGCTCGGCGACCGGATCCGGCGCGCCCCAGTCCTGCAGCAACCCTTGGAGGATGGCGCCGAGTTGCTGCTGTTCCGGGTCCTGGACGAAGGCGCCGGTGTCCGGGTCGAGGATCAGTGCCAGGTGGGAGCGCATCACCCGCGGGTGTTCCAGCGCGAGTCCGAGCACGGCGTCGATGGCGCGGGCCAGCCGAGCCTCGGGGGAGGCGTCCGGCGGCAGCTCGGCCAGGGCGCCCGACAGCGTCCGGTGCATCATCCGGTGTGTCGCGGACTGCATCAGCAGCCGTTTGCCGTCGAAGTAGTACGAGACCAGGCCGCGGGCGAGTCCGGCCCGCTCGGCGATGTCGGTCAGCGTGGTGCCCGCGTAACCGTGCTGGTCAACCAGCTCGACGGTGGCCCGCATGATGCGTCGGCGGGAGCGCTGCCGCATCTCCTCATTGACCGAATCCCCGCGAGGTGCCATCGTGTCTGCTCCGAACGTTCGTTGGCTCCGAGTCAATATACTTACGGAGCCGGCAGCCGCGCCGTGGAACCGTGCCCTGACGGGCGCCGCCCGCGCGGCCGGATACGAAGACGGCCGGCTCCACCAATACGGGGGTTTGGTGGAGCCGGCGCCGACGGCTGACGACCAGGGGTCGGTCGTGGGTGAGGCCGGTGCGGGTCAGTGCTCGGTCAGGACTTCGGCCCGGGCCGTGGTCGACCCGACAGGCGGATAATCATAATCCGGCACCGACGCGGGAGTTGAATTCCGTCGCCGGTCCACCAGCGCGCCCACCGCGGCGACGAGCAGGCCGACCAGTGCGACCGCGGTGACGAAGACCAGCGCCGGCCGGTAGCCGTCCAGCTGGGCCTGCGGGCTGTCACCGCCGGCACTGCCGGCCGTGATCATCGCGGTCGCCCCGGCCAGCACCACCGCGGTGCCGACCTGGATCGCGGTGTTCACCAGGCCCGAGGCCAGGCCCTGCTCCTCGTCTGCCACGCCGTCGGTGGCGGCGATGTTCACCGACGGGAAGGCCAGCGCGAAGCCCACGCCGAGCAGCAGCATCGAGGGCAGCATCAGCACCGGGTAGGAGCTGTGCTCGTCCAGGCGCAGGAACAGGGCGAAGGCGGCGACCAGGGCCAGCACACCGATCGGCAGCAGTCGGCCGGTGCCGAAGCGGTCCACGATCGGGCCCATGAACGGCGCCGAGAGCGCGATGAACGCGCCGGCCGGGAGCAGTCCGAGGGCCATCTGCAGGGCCGACCAGCCGAGCAGGTGCTGCAGGTAGAGCGTGACGACGAACTGGAAGCCGCCGTAGGCGCCGGTCATCGCGAATGCGACCACGTTGGCCCGGGCGACCGAACCGTTGCGGAAGATGCCGAGCCGGACCAGCGGATGGGCGGTGCGGCTCTCGATCAGCAGGAAGACGGCGGCCAGCGCGATCACCACGGCCAGCGAGCCGAGGGTGCGCAGGCTCAGCCAGCCGGCGCCCTGGGCCTCGGTGACGGTGAACACCAGCAGCAGGACGGTCGCGGTGCCGGTGATCGCGCCGAGCGCGTCGTAGCCGCCCTTGGCGGGCTCCTCGACCGGGCGGGGGAGCAGGCGGACGGCGAACGCCAGGGCGAGCAGCGCGACCGGGACGGGCATCAGGAAGGTCCAGCGCCAGCCGACCGAGGTGAGCAGGCCGCTGAGCACCAGGCCGAGCGAGAAGCCGCTGGCGCCGCAGGTGGTGTAGATCGACAGCGCCCGGTTGCGGGCGGGGCCCTCGGCGAAGGTCGTGGTGATGATCGACAGGCCGGCCGGGGCGGTGAAGGCGGCGCTGACACCCTTGAGGAAGCGGGCCGCGATCAGCAGGCCGCCGTCGTCGACCAGGCCGCCGATCAGCGAGGCGGCGGCGAAGGCGGACAGGGCGATCAGGAAGACCCGGCGGCGGCCGAGCAGGTCGGCGGCGCGTCCGCCGAGCAGGAGGAGGCCGCCGTAGCCGAGCACGTAGCCGGAGACCACCCATTGCAGGGCGGAGGTCGAGAGGTGCAGCTCGGAGCCGATGGAGGGGAGGGCGACGCCCACCATCGAGACGTCCAGGGCGTCCAGGAACATGGCGGCGCAGAGCACGATCAGGGTGCCCCAGAGGCGGGGAGTCCAGTTCAGCCCGCTGGTTGACGGGGCGTCGGGTGACGTGACGGTCGCGGTGGTCATGGAGAGGACAGTACATGCGCATGCATTCAATGCAAATGAATTAGATGTGAACGCATAAATTGACGATGCACGTGCTAGGGTGGCGGCGTGGCTGAACTCGATTCCCCGGCGCTCGACTCCCCGGCAGAGGCCGGTCTCGTCGCGGCATGGCGCGAGCTGCTGGCCCGCCATGCCGCCGCCGCCTGCATGCTCGACCGCGAGCTGGGCGACAAGTACGGGCTGGGCATGAGCGAGTTCGAGGTACTGGAGCGTCTTGTGGAGGGGTGTGAGGTGGACGGCCGCCCCGCGTTGCGGGTGGCCGAGCTGGCACCCACCGTTCATCTGAGCCAGAGTGCGCTGTCCCGGCTGATGGCTCGGCTGGAGAAGGGTGGACTGGTCACCCGGGCCATGTGTGAGAGCGACCGGCGGGGCGTCATGCTCGCCCTGACCGAGGCTGGGCGGGAACGCTACGAGCAGGCCCGGCCGCTCCACCGCGAAGTGCTCCGGCTGACCCTCGGCGGGGTGTCCGGACCGGCCTGCGGGGAGTCGGACGCCGACTGACCTGGCGTCAACTGCTTAGCTCAGAGTAGTGAGTTGAGCCCCGGGGCGACGGCCAGCAGGACGGCCGTGGCGGGCGCGGCGAGGGCGAGCAGAGTGAGCCGCAGTCGACGCGGCACGGAGAGTCGCGGACGGCCCGCGAGCAACCGGTCGACCCGCTTCGGGGACTGCGCCAGGCCGGGCGGGCAGGAGCCGAACACCCCGCGGTCCAGGTTGAGTTCGGCCAGCGCGAGGGCGGTGGTGTGCCGGCCGTGGCGGCGTGCGGCCCGGTCGTCGGCGGCCAGCTCGATCAGTTCCGCCACTTGGTCCCGGAAGGTGCTGAACACGCCGACACCGGGGAAGCCGGAGGCGAGCGCCTGGGCGAACTGTTGCAGCAGGTGGTGCCGGGCCCGGACGTGCCCGCGCTCATGGCTCAGCACGGCCGCCAACTCCCGGTCGGTGAGCTGCTGGAGGGCGCCGGTGGTGACCACCAGGCGGGAGTTCGGGCCGGGCAGCGACCAGGCCTCGGGGCGGACGTTCTCCAGCACCACCAGCCGCTCCCGGCGGCTCCGGGCGGCCGCGATCGCCTCGGGCAACTCCGGTGCGCGGGTCGCCAGTTGGGCGTGCCGACGGTCGCGCAGGGCCTTGGCCGTACGGGCCTCGCGGGTGATCGCCAGCACCGTCTGGAGCGCGCCCGCCGCCAGCACCACGGCGCACAGCCGGCCCCAGCCCTCGGCGTCCTGCAGGCCGTACGCGGCCTCCACACCGTGCGGGGCGCCCGTGAACACCAGGGCGCGCAGTTCGGGTAGGGCGGCGGAGGCGGCGAGGACCAGACTCAGTGCGCAGCACAGCAGCACGGCCACTACCAGGCACTGCCACACCAGCAGCGCCAGCACGGGTTCACGCTCCACCCAGCGGGCTCGGGCCAGCCGTCGGGGCGCGACGGTCGAGAGCAGCAGTCCGAGCAGCAGCAGGCCGATCAGGGCAGTCATCCCATGGGCTCCCCGAGTACGCACGGAACGCGACAACGCGCTCCCTGCCAACCTATGCGCTGTCGATGCCCGGTGGAACGGCTTTCGGCCGGCCAGTGACCAACGCCACGCGAGGGTGCGGCGCTTCATTCGCGGGGGAGGGCGGTTGCGCGGACGTCACATCGTCAGGAGCATGGCGAACATGCCGATGCCCATGGCGAGTCGGCAGGCCTGCGGCAGGCCGGTGGTGCCGAGCGCGAGGGTGCCGGCAGGGGTGCGCAGCAGCCGGGCGCCGGCCCAGAGGGCGTAGCCGCCGAAGTAGAGCAACAGGGCGCCGGTCAGCGGGGGTGTGCCTAGGGTGGCGGCGTGGTGGTGTCCGCCGGGGGAGGCCGTCATCGCGAGGGCCATGTACGTCATGGCGAGCGCGCCGACCGCGTGGTGCAGCCGGTGGGCCCGGCCGGTGGGGGCGTGGAGAGCGGCGAACAGGAAGGCGGCGGCGGGCGCGCCGAACAGGCCGGCCCAGACGGCGGCCGGGACGGTGGCGCCGGTGACGGCCATCGCCGCCATGCCGAGCCCCATCAGGGCCTCGGCGGCGTCGGACTCCCGGGCGAGCCGGCGGCCGGTGTGGCCGGGGCCGGAGGCGCAGGGGGAATGCCGCAGACGGGTCAGGCAGTAGACGCCGGCGGTGGCGGTGAGGAGGGCGAGGAGCCAGTTGACCAGGGTGGGGCCGTGCAACGGCAGCCTCCCGGGGCGCGGGCGGCGAACAGCGGGCGGCGAACAGATGACAGCTGACGGCTGACAGCTGGCGGCTGACGAAATCTGTCAGCCGTCATCCGTTGTCCGTCAGCTGTTCGCCGTCATCCGCCCACCGACACCCGTCCGCAGCGACGGTCGTTCCGTCCACGATCACCGCTTCGCCCCCGGCACGGCCAGGGCGCGTACGGGGGCGCATAGTGGTGCCCACTGTGGCGCGGCCCTCCCCACGCCACCCGCCCAGCCCCACCGGGCGGCTCAGCCCCGGAGCCGCCCCGAGGCGACCACCCGGCTGAGGAACTGCCGGGTCCGCTCCTCCCGAGGATCGCGGAACACCTGCTCCGGAGGCCCCTGTTCGAGGACCACCCCGCCGTCCAGGAAGCAGACCTGGTCGGCGACCTCCCGGGCGAAGCCCATCTCATGGGTGGAGAGGACCATCGTCATCCCCTGCTCCTTGAGGTCCCGCACCACCGACAGCACCTCCCCGACCAGCACCGGGTCGAGCGCCGCGGTGATCTCGTCGAGCAACAGCAACCGGGGCCCGGTCGCCAGCGCCCGCACGATGGCGACGCGCTGCTGCTGTCCGCCGGAGAGCCGGTCCGGGTACTCCTTCGCCTTCGCCGCCAGCCCGAGCCGGTCCAGCAGTTCCAGCGCCTTCGCTTCGGCGTCCGCCCGTCCGACCCGGTGCACCCGGCGCGGCGCGAGCGTGATGTTCTCCAGTACCGTCATGTGCGGGAACAGGTTGTACGACTGGAACACCACCCCGATCCGGCGCCGTACGGAGTCCTCGTCCGCGCGCGGGTCGGTGATCTCCTCGCCGTCCAGGAAGATCGCCCCGTCGTCGATCCCCTCCAAGAGGTTGACGCACCGCATGAGCGTGGACTTCCCGGAGCCGGATGCCCCGATCAGCGCCGTCACCGAGTGCTCGGGCACGGCGAGGTCCACCTCGCGCAGCACTACCTGGCCGCCGAAGGTCTTGCGCACCGACTCCAGCCGGAGCACTTCAGGCCCGCTCATGTGCCCACCTCGCTTCGCTCGCTCATATGCCCACCTCGCTGCACTCGGCGGCCGCTTCGCGGGACTCGCACCTCTTGACGGCTCGCTCGCTGCGCTCGCTCACGTGACCCCTCCCTGCAACTGCCGACGGTTCATCCGGGTGGTCAGCCAGTCGGCGAACCGGGTCAGCGGAACGGTCAGCACGATGAACACCAGCCCCGCCACCAGGTACGGCGTGAAGTTGAACGAGCGTGCCGCGATGATCTTCGCCGCGTACACCGCGTCGATCGCCCCGCCGATCGAGACGAGACCGGTGTCCTTCTGCAGGCTGACCAGGTTGTTGAGCAGCGGCGGCACCACCCGCCGCACCGCCTGGGGCAGCACCACGTACCGCATCGCCTGGGCATTGGTCAGCCCCAGCGACCGCGCCGCCGCCCGCTGGCTCGGGTGCACCGACTCGATGCCCGAGCGGAACACCTCCGACACGTACGCCGAGTACGTCAGCACCAGCGCCGCCCCGCCGAGCAGCAGCGGATCGGTGGTCACCCCACTGAGCCGCAGCGCCGGCACCCCGGTGATCATCACCAGCAGGCAGATGATCATCGGCAGCCCGAGGAAGAAGTCCACGTACGCCGTGGCCAACAGCCGCACCGGCAGGAACACCGGCCCGCGCAGCGTCCGCAGCACCGCGAGCAGCAGGCCGAAGACCAGGATCAGCACCCCGCAGCCGAGCATCAGCTCCAGGTTGAGCCGCAACCCCTTGAGCACCTCTGGCAGCGCCTGCCGGGCGTAGCCCAGGTTGAAGAAGGTCCGCCGAGTCACCTCCCAGCCGGGGGAGTTGACCACCAGCAGGTACAGCGCGACCGCCGTCACCAGGGTCGAGGCGGTGGCGATCAGCGCCGAGCGCCGGGCCCGTCCGTGCCGGTACGCCTCGTGCGCCAGCCGCCGCTCGGACGGGCGGTACCCCTCCTTCTTCTCCTCCTTCTCCGCCGGGGCCTCGATGGCGGTGACCGGTCCGGCCGGCCCCGCGTCCCCGCTCACTTCAGCACCGGCGCCGAGACGGCGTCCGACAGCCACTGCTTCTCCAGCTTCGCCAGCGTCCCGTCCGCCCGCAGCGCGTCCACCGCCTGGGACACGCAGCCGGTCAGCTTGGAGCCCTTGTCCAGCACCAGGCCGAACTGCTCACCCTGCGCGGCCGCCTCGAACTGCCCCACCACCTGGGCCTCCGGCACCTCGGCGCCGGTGATGTAGAAGGCCGTCGGCAGGTCCACCACCAGCGCCTCGACCTGACCGTTCTTCAGCGCGGCCTTCGCCAGGTCGTTGGAGTCGAACACGGCCGGCTGGGTGCTCGGCTTGATGGTGTCGGTGATGGTGTCCAGGCTCGTGGTGCCGACCTGCGCGCCCAGCTTGGCGCCCTTCAGGTCGGCGATGCTCTTGGCGTTCGCCGCCTTGGAGTTCTTCAGCGCGATGACGGCCTGGCGCACGTTGTAGTAGCCGGAGGAGAAGTCCACCGCCTGCTTGCGCTCGTCGCTGATGGACACCTGGTTGATGTCGAAGTCGAAGTCCTTGGCGCCCGGCGCGGTCGCCTTGCCGAACGGCGCGACCACCCAGCCGACCTTGTCCTTCGGGTAGCCCAGCTTCTCCGCCACGGCGTACGCCACCGCCGACTCGAAGCCCTTGC
This sequence comes from Kitasatospora sp. NPDC004669, assembly GCF_040609455.1. Classification (NCBI taxonomy): domain Bacteria; kingdom Bacillati; phylum Actinomycetota; class Actinomycetes; order Kitasatosporales; family Streptomycetaceae; genus Kitasatospora; species Kitasatospora sp. NPDC004669. Next base: position 4,318 of record NZ_JBEXKB010000083.1, on the reverse strand, counting down.
CGTTCTCCGGCTTGTCCTCGGCGAACCACGGGTCGTAGGCCGGCTTGTCGGTGCCGACGGTCAGCTTCCCGGCCGTACGCGTCGCCAGCGCCCCCGGCGCGCAGCCCGCCGACGCACCGGCCGTGCCCGAGGCGGCGGGCCCGTCGGACTTGGCGTCCTGCGGGGCGCACGCGGTCAGCGCGGCGGCGGCGACCACCAGCGCGGCGAGGGGCAGTACGGCGGACGGCTTGCGGAGGGTCATGGCAGCGCTCCAGAGGAAGGGCCGGGCAGGACGGGGACGGGGGAAGGCGGGAGGGCGAGGCGGCGCGGGCCGGGCCGGGTGGGCCGCGTCCCGGCGGGTCACCTCCCCCGGTGGCGGCGTCGGAACACACGCGGCATGGTCGGCGTACGGGTCCGGGGCCACGGCGCCCGTGGGCTGGACAGGCGCCAGCCGGGTCGGCGGTGGCCGGTCGGTCACCGCCGGATCAGCAGTGCGGCCGGATCAGCAATGCGGCCGGGGCAGCCGTGTGGCCAGGTCGGCCGTGCGACCGGGGGCAGCAGTGCGGCCGGATCGACACCAGCGGCCGGATCAACAACAGCGGTGACAGCGGCCGCCGCGGCCGCGCGTGCGGCAGCGACAGCCGGTCTGCCGACGGGAGGGCAGCCGGAACGGGCCGTCGTGGCGTTCGGCCACCGTGATCACCGCCGGGAACATGCCGGGAGGTTCGCATCAGAACAGCGCATCTGTCCAGGACATCCAGATCACCGTCCACATGTCGGACAAGCGGGGTCCCGGCGCAGGTTTTCGAGCCACGGCGGCGTCGCGCGGGAGTTTTGCCTGTCCTGGCCCCCTTGAACGGGAGAACCTTTCGTACTTATGGTGTCCCCGTTGAAATAACTCCTGTCGAAGTGAGTCCACGATGCAGAATCTTTCGCCAAGGCTCGCTGCGGCGGCCGACGCCCCGGTCTCGACCCTCGCCGCTCACCCGGCGTGGCTGCGTCTGAAGGAGGCCGTCGAGACGCTGCGCCCGCTGCAGTCCAAGGACGGCTCGATCGACCTGTCCGCCGTTCAGCGGCACGCCGTCGACCCGCTGGTGGCCACCGTCCGTGCCACCATCGAGGAGCTCGCCCCGAACTTCCCGCACGACGCCGCCTACCTGGCCGCCGTCGACGCCGACCTTGCCAAGTGGGCCGACACCGGCTACCGGCAGCCCGACTTCCTGGACTCGCTGCTCGCCTTCCAGCCCGCCGACCAGCGCGAGGACGGCCTGGAGCACCTGGTCGTCTTCCCGATGTACACCCAGAACGGCAACCCGAACCGCAACCTGGAAGCGGTCCTGCTGCAGGTCGTGTGGCCCGACTGGCTCGCGGAGCTGGAGCGCACCCGCTTCGACAACCCGATGTTCGTGCCGATCACCTTCACGGACTTCACGGCCGGCTACGACACCAACTCCGCCGTCCTCTTCCCCGAGACGGTCGCCGTCCGCAAGGCGCCGGAACGTTTCACCTGGGGCGGCATCTTCTGCGACCGCGAGGCCGCCCGCTTCCGCGCCGTCTCCACCAGTGCCGTCCAGCAGCTCGGCCTGGAGATCCCGGCCGACGCCGAGGGCCTGCTCAAGGACCAGCAGCGCGCGCAGGAGACCTTCGTCCTGTGGGACCTCGTCCACGACCGCACCCACAGCCACGGCGACCTGCCGTTCGACCCCTTCATGATCAAGCAGCGCAGCCCGTTCTGGATGTACGGCCTTGAGGAGCTCCGCTGCGACCTCACCACCTTCAAGGAGGCGGTGAAGCTGGAGGGCGAGGGCAACGCGCACGCCCGCGACGTCCAGTACGCGATCCTGTTCGACCGCCTGTTCCGCTTCCCGGTCAGCGGTGACCGCGTCCGCAACTACGACGGCCTCGGCGGCCAGCTGCTCTTCGCGTACCTGCACAAGCACGACGCGCTGCGCTGGCGCGACAACCGCCTGAGCATCGACTGGGACCGCGCCCAGCAGGTCACCAACGCGCTCTGCGGCGAGATCGAGACCCTGTACCGCGACGGCATCGACCGGCCCAAGCCGGCCCACTGGATCGCCGCCTACGAGCTGGTCTCCCGCTACCTCACCCCGCACCCGGCCTCCACCTGGGCCAAGGGCCCCGAGGCGCTGCCGCTCGACATCACCGACGGCAAGGCCCTCAACAAGGCGCTGTGCGACGCCGTGCTCCCGGACGAGTTCCCGCTGAGCATGTTCTACGAGGCCCTGTCCAAGAAGCTCGGCGGCGTCATCGCCGCCACCGCCGGCATCACCGGCGCCGGTATCCAGGGAGTTGCCGCGTGACCACCACCCCCGACACCAAGCTCGCCGGCAAGGTCATCGCCGTCGCCGGGGCCAGTGGCCCGGCCGGCCAGGCGGTGCTGCGCCGCCTGGCCGCTGACGGCGCCACCGTGATCGGTGCCGACATCGACGCCCAGCGGCTGGAGTCCGCCCTGGACGCCACCCGCATCGCGGTGCGCGGCGCCAAGGTCAGCGGCCAGGTGATCGACCTGCTCGACCCGCAGGAGGTCCACGACTGGGCCGACCACCTGGAGGCCGAGCACGGCCACGTCGACGGCCTGTTCCACCTGGTCGGCGGCTGGCGCGGCAGCAAGACCTTCTTCGACACGCGCCTGGACGACTGGGACTTCCTGCACGACACCGTCGTGCGCACCCTCCAGCACACCTCGCTGGCCTTCCAGCCCGCGCTGGTCCGCAGCCAGGCCGGCCGCTACGCGATGATCTCCGCCGCGGCCGCCCACAAGCCCACTGCGGGCGGCGCCGCCTACGCGGCCGCCAAGGCGGCCACGGAGGCCTGGACCCTCGCCATGGCCGACTCCTTCAAGAAGGAGACCACCTCCCCGGACGGGGAGCCCACCGCGGCGGCTGCCATCCTGGTGATCAAGGCGTTGGTCAGTCCCGAGATGCGGGCCGAGAAGCCGGAGGCGAAGTTCGCCGGCTTCACCGACACCGCCGACCTCGCCGGCCACCTGGCGGGCCTCTGGGACCGCCCCGCAGCAGAACTGAACGGACAGCACCTGTGGCTGACAGCCCGATGACCGACCTCACCCGTACGGACGCGGTACGGCGACACGACCCCGCCGTCCGTGGCTTCGCCAGCGACAACTACGCCGGCGTGCACCCCGAGATCCTCGCCGCGATCGCCCTCGCCAACGGTGGCCACCAGGTCGCCTACGGCGAGGACGACTACACGGCGCACCTGCAGGACGTTTTCCGCCGCCACTTCGGCGACAAGGCCGAGGCGTACCCCGTCTTCAACGGCACCGGCGCCAACGTGGTCGCCCTTCAGTCGCTGCTGCCGCGCTGGGGCGCCGTGGTCTGCGCCGACACCGCCCACATCCACGTGGACGAGGGCGGCGCCCCGGAGAAGATGGGCGGCATCAAGCTCCACCTCGTCCCGACCCCGGATGGCAAGCTCACCCCTGAGCTGCTCGACCAGCAGGCCTGGGGCTTCGGCGACGAGCACCGCGCGCAGCCGCTCGCGGTCTCCATCACCCAGAGCACCGAGCTCGGCACCCTCTACACCGCCGACGAGATCCGCGCGATCACCGAGCACGCCCACCAGCTCGGCATGCTCGTCCACGTCGACGGCTCCCGCCTGGCCAACGCGGCCGCCTCGCTCGGCCAGCCGCTGCGCGCCTTCACCACGGACGCGGGCGTCGACGTGATCTCCTTCGGCGGGACGAAGAACGGCCTGCTGTTCGGTGAGGTCGTGGTGGTGCTCAACCCGGAGCGGGTCCGCAACATCAAGTACCTGCGCAAGACCTCGATGCAGCTCGCCTCGAAGATGCGCTTCCTCTCCGTCCAGTTCGAGGCGCTGCTCTCCGGCGACCTCTACCTGCGCAACGCCGGTCACGCCAACGCGATGGCCAGCCGGCTGGAGGCGGCGGTCCGGAAGATCGACGGCGTCGAGGTCGTCCGCCCGGTCCAGGCGAACGCGGTGTTCGCGATCCTCCCGCGCGAGGTGAGCGAGCGGCTGCAGAAGCGTTACCGCTTCTACTTCTGGAACGAGCACACCGGCGAGGTCCGGTGGATGTGTGCTTACGACACGACGGAGGCCGACATCGACGCCTTCGCGGCGGCCATCGCCGAGGAGATGGGCCGCGCCTGACGATGTTCGAACTGCGGATCGTCCCGTCCTGCGACAGCAGGGCGGGGCGATTTGCATGTGGTGGGTCGGCCCCCGTACAGTTCCGGAGTCGCTGCGGGAGACCGGGGCGGCAAAGCGGAAAGCGAATCCGATGAATGAAACTCCGGTAAACGGAGCGGAAAACATCTGATAAGCTGGAAACACGAAAGAA
>NZ_JBEXKB010000082.1:0-33921 GCF_040609455.1 Kitasatospora sp. NPDC004669 | reverse complement strand
GAGCACGCTATAGCAGTTCCAGACATGATCGCCCCGGCAGTGAGTGGTGCACATAACTCCGTACTTGTTGGAGCGCTCAGATCAGTACGTGGACAAGCCCTGCAGCGTCTCGTTCGCGTTGGCCTGGAACGGCCCCGCCGGCAGCCGCAGAGCGGCCTCCGGCGATCCGATCCGTCCGTTGCACCGGCGGCACGACACACCCGACCGGCCCGGCGGCGTGGTCGTGATCCACCCTCACTGCGCCGTGCCGGGGTCACGCCCGCCCGATGGACCCGATCGGGTCGGAATCCGCGCACACCCGGCGGGTCGTGATCCGCAGCAAAACCGATGGGATAAGCAGGAAGACATAAGCGTTGAAACATCGCTTATGTGGATCGATCAATCCTCACCAGGAGACACACAATGCGCCGTTTCAAGACACTGGGGCCGGTCGCGGGGACCGCTCTGGCCGTTGTCCTCGCCTGCGCGCCACTCGCACATGCCGCCGCCCCGACCCCCGACACCCTCGGTGGCGGTGGCGATGGCAAGGGCAAGGTCATCAAGCTCGTCGCCCTCCTGCGACAGGCGGCCACCATCCCGGTGGACGGGCCTGGGCTGAGCCTCGGTGACCGGCAGGTCGGCAACGACGAGCTCTTCCAGAACGGCCGAAAGGTCGGCAGCGACGGCTTCGTGTGCACGGTCACCAGCCTTTCGCCGGACGAGCGAGAGTGCGAGATCACCCTCCACCTGCCCAAGGGCGACATCGCCATCCAGGGGCTCGCCCCAGTGATCCAGAGCTTCCCCACCGAGTTCACGCTCGCGATCACCGGCGGCACCGGCGTCTACAGGGACGCCCGCGGTTTCGTGACCGGCACCAATGTCAACCCCACGGAGACGGACATCACGCTCCACCTCACCTAGCGGGGCCCGGGGCGGCGACCGCGATGCCCCGCCACCGGCAGACTCCGGCGGCCCGGCCACCCCGACACCCGGGGCACGGCCGAGGCCGCCGAGTGCTGCGCTCCGAGGGCGAGGCCCGGGGCGGAGCCGGACCCCTCCCCGAGGGAGGGCCCCCGCAAGTGCCACTGTTGGTCAATTCGGTCCCTCGCGTGACGTCGGTCCTCATGACCTGGTCGTGGTCGTGGGGACCGACGTGTTGGATACGGCGCGTGAGAAGGGACTGCTCAAGAGTGCGGGCCGGGCCCGGACGGACTCGCTCAACCGCCCGGGAGCGTCGTCCGTTCAGCCCTCACCCCGAGCGTCAGGCCGCCACCCGACCAGTGCCCACCCTGAAGAGGATCAGCGCACCAAGGCGGGTAGCCGGCCCCCGGATTGTCATCCGAAGGCCGGCAGCGCCGCCGGGTTGATCAGGCGGTGTAGGTCATGGTTCCAGCGGACACCGAGCCACCCGGGGTGGTCACCGTGACGGTGACGGTGGTACTCGGGGTACCGACCGGGATGACGCCGGTGATGACGGTGTCGGTGTTGGTGGTCAGCGACGCCACGGTCGACCCGAAGGTCACGGTCGCACCCGTGAGGCCGGTACCCCCGATGGTGAACGCGCCACCACCCGCCGGGATACTGACCACCGGAGTGATGGCCGCAGTCACGACCGGCGGCGCGGGCGCGAGGTAGGTGAAGCCGCCCAAAACACTCGCCGATCCACCGGCGGTGGTCACCACCACGGCGACGTTGCCCGCGGCGTGCGCCGGGGTCAGGCCCGCGATCACGTTCGCGGTACTGGCCAGCACGGTGGCCGGGGTGCCGCCGAAGGTCACGCTCGCCCCGGCGAGCCCGGTACCGACGATGACGAACACGGTACCGCCGGCGATCGGGCCGGAGACGGGCGTGATGGCTGTGGGGTTGGGCACGGGCGGCGGCGAAACCACCACATAGGTGTAGGCCACAGGGTTGCTGGTGCCGTTCGGGGTGGTGACGGTCACCGCCACCGTGCCCTTCCCGGGCGGGGCCACGACGACGAGGCTGAAGCCGAGGACGTCACCGGCCACGATGGTGGCCGGAGTCTCTCCGAAGAGAACCTGGGTGGCGGCGTTGAGGCCCAGACCGGTGAGGGTGACGGTGTTGCCGCCGCCCACGGGCCCCGCGTTGGGGCTGTCCGCGAACAGCACGGGCGGCAGCGGCCAGGGAAGCGTGAGGTTCGGCGCCAACGACGCCGCGTGCACGGTTGCGTTCACGATGTGTCTCCTGTGTGAGAACGGTGATGGCGGCCGGGTGGACCTTCGGCCATGCCGCCCGGCCCCGGTCCTGTCGGCTGTCCGGCCACTGCCCCGACCCGGCGCACTGCGCCCGGCAGCGAGTCCGAAGGACGGGAGAATCCGAGCCGCGGGTACCGACTCCGTCGCGACTACGGGATGTCCGGACCGGTGGCATCGGCAAGTGCCGGCGAGCTGACACCGGGCTGGCTCGAACCGATCAGCCCCGGTGTCCGAGCGGAGGGGGCTGGAACAACGGACGGGCCGCCAGCTGAGCTTCCCGGCACGGGGATGGGCGGCCCGCCGGTTCAGACATCATCATTAACCCGAAAGAATGGATATGAAGCAACAACATTGACGAATAGTCACCCAAAAGGCCCAGCGCAACGAGATGTCCGCACACGCCCATCGCGGATGCCGGACCCCACCGGCATGGCCGGACGAAGCGTCGAGGCGCCGCCCACTCGCGTCGCCGTGGAAGCGGGCCCGGACATGGGATTCGCGCCACAGCGGGCGCAGGGGTGAGCGTCGCCGCGTGTCCGAACGCGACTACATCGGCCTGCTCGACGGTGTGCACCACCTGGTCAAGGCGCCGATCGTGCCGGTGTGGGAGCAGCTGAACACCCGTGTCTCCCACTGCTGGTCGTCGCGCCGGGAAAGGGCTCGGTCCTCGTCCATCGCGGCCCGGCACCGGGGACGACGCGTTCTTCCCGCCGCCGGACAGGCCTAGGCGCGCGCCCCGGCGCCGGGGGTCCGGTTGGGCCGTTCCAAGGTGATCGGGCCACTGTGCTCGGTGACCGTCCGGCCGGCCCCCCTCGGAGCCCTCGGGAAGCGGGCGATGACCGCCCCGCGAGTGGTGGTGATCGACAGGTGGGGTTCGTCCAGCCGTCGGCGGATCCCCACCTCGTTACCAGCGAGACCCGGGGGGAGCAGGTAGAAGTTGCCCTCGAACGACACGAGTCCGTGAGGATCGACCCTGCGCTGAACGCCGATGCGAGCCGGGAACGGCTTCGAGGGCAGCGGCAGCAGGGCTCGGGCGTTGCAACTCACCCGTCGATGCCGACCGTCCGAGCGCTCGGTCAGGCGGTCGAGGCTGTCCTGGGCCGCCTGCACGCCGAGTTCGTCGGCCGCGGTGTTCCACCAGTGAAGGACGACGGAGCGGTGGGCGCGGACGACGGGGCCGGGCGCTCCCATCTGCGGGCGGATCGCGATGGAGGCACCGTAGTGGATCGCGATCTCGTGGAAGACGGCGGTCACCTTGCCGGCCGTGGAGCAGACCGGCGGGGTCCGGTCGAACAGCCAGCGCTCGCCGGTGCCGCCGAGGCGACGCAGCACCTGGTCCAGGGCTTCCACGTAGTGCGGGAGGTCGTCGGTGTCGGCCAAGGCGGCCCGCCAGCGGCCGGATCGCGTGAGCGAACCCATGAGCAGGTAGGTCTCGCGCCCGCCGTCCCATCCGACCGGCGCGGTCGGGAGCCGTACCCAGTCGAACTGCACGTCTTCCAGGGTGCCGCAGCCGGGGCCGGCCCTCCCACGGTGGCACGGTCCGCAGCGCGGCCGCGTCAGGTGCCTGCGCAGGGCGCGGGTGAAGGTCGAGTAGGCGCGGTTGTAGCCCAGCTCGACGATCTCGCTGTGGAGCACCTTCGCCTGCAGGTGCGGATCGTCGTCGAGGCGCTGCTGGCAGTACGGGACGAACTGCAGGAACTCGTCACGGGTCACCGCTCGGACCCCTACGGTCCGCTCTCCGTTGAGGTAGGCCCTGACAGTCTTGCGGTCACGGCCCAGGAATCGGGCGATCGCAGAGATGGACCAGCCCTGCTGGCGCAAGGCGAGAACCTCTTTGTGTTCCTCTGCGCTGAGCATCCGAACCCCCTAGCTATCAGACTTCGCCGCCGCAAAGCTCCTTGAATTAGTGGCGGCCGCCAGGCACGGTCGAAAAAATATAGCACGCAACAGAACCGCTCAAGGGGCGGAAACGTTTCTTTTTGGATATTCCCATGGGAATTTCAGAGAGCGGGGGTTCACTGCTTCCTCGCTCGAGATACGGGAGTTCACCGCCGCCCCGCCCGGAATTTACTCCTGACTTCACAACATAACCACCTCGCATTCCGGGGATTCTGCAGAGCGTTGCGAGAACTGCATATTAAAGGACGCTCGAATCGCGCGCACGTGAGGATTGGCACCGAATCGTTCATGCGGCAGGTTCGGTGACGCCGGAAGCCCGAATCACCGGGCCCACCCGATCTCCTCGCCGTCTTCGGAACTGGCGCCGCCGGTGGGGTTCCGTCCCCCCGTCGCGCGACAGCGCACGGGGTTGCCGTGCGGCCGGCGGTGGTGGGCGCGGGAGACGGCGCGCAGCCTCACAACGGCAGTCGGCAGGAAACCGTCTTGGTTCCGTCGAGATGGAAACGGTACGCCCACGCGCCGGCAATGCTCTCCACCAGAAGCAGCCCGCGTCCGCCTTCTTGACAGGAGGTTGCCTGGTGCGCCTGGGGAGCGCTCGCGGAGCGGTCCCGAATACCGATCGCGAGCCACCGCTGCTCGAGCGCGATCGTCACCCTGATCGGCTGCTCGCTATCGGTGTGTTGGATCGCGTTCGTCAGAAGCTCGGTGGTCAGGAGTTCGGCGTCGTCGGTGAGGTGTGCCATCTCCCAGTGAATGAGAATGGCCTTCACGGCGTGGCGCACGGGCCGCACGCAGTGGGGCTCCGGCAACACGAACATGGTGAGGCGTCGCCGCTGCATGTCATCCGCGTCCAGGCGTGGCAGGTCTGTCGAGGTCATGGTCGTCCCCTGGTTCCCTCCCCCGGCGAAGGCGGAATCCCGTGCTTCGCGGTCCGGCAGTGGCTTGGTGCGCCGACGGCCCGCAGTGGGCTCATGAGTTCTTCCTCAGCGGCCCGGTGTCGGCTGTGGAGTCCGGCGGCTGGTGCGACTTCGGCGAGCGGGGAGCGATGAGGTCCACGGCTCGGGGCACGGCGTCACCGGGGGAATCCGGTGGGGCGTCGGTGGTCAGACCGATGCCGATGTGCTGTGCGAGGCCGTCGGCGAGAGCCGCCAGAGTGGGGTGGCCCGCGACGAAGTCACCGGCGAGCCTGACGTCGAGCGAGGCTTCCAGTCGGGTTCGCAGTTCGATGCGGAGCAGGGAATCGAACCCGAGTGCATTCAGCGGGGTCTGCGGATCCAGGGTGCTGGCCCCCAGCCGCAGGACGGTGCGGATGTGTTCGGCCAGGTAGTCCTCGAGGATCGTGCGGCGGGCGAGGCCGGGTTCCGCGGCCCGCAGCTCGCGTCGGATGTCGCGTGCCGCATCCTGGCCGACCGGCTGCACGGAGGTGTCGGGCGCCTCGGGCGTGAGGTGGGCGAACAGCGATGACGTTCGGCCGGCCGAGGGGATCCAGGTGTCCGGCGGGCCGGGGATGACGCCGGTGCGTACGCGGCTGTGGGTCAGGAGCGCCGCGAGGGCCTTGAGTCCGTCGGCGGTGGGAATGGTCTGGTAGCCGCGGGTCGCGAAGTCGGTGGCGACCCCGGTTTCGCCCCAGGGGCCCCAGTTCACGGCCAACGTGGGCAGGTCCAGGGCGGTGCGCCAGGTGGCGAACGCGTCGAGCCATGCGTTGGCGGCCGAGTAGGCGCCCTGGCCCGGGTTGCCGAGCAGGGAGGCCATGGAGGAATAGAGGACGAACCAGTCGAGTGGCAGTCCCGTGGTGGCCTGGTGGAGACGCCAGGCGCCGGTGACTTTGGGACGCCAGACGCGTTCCAGCTGGTCGTCGGTGATGTTGGACACCGCGGCGTCGTCGAGGACCATCGCGGCGTGGATGACGCCGCGCAGTGTCCCGCCGTCGGCGGTGGCTTCGGCCACCAGTTGCTCGGCGATGCCGGCCTGCGCGATGTCGCCGAGCACGACGCTGATGCGGGCCCCCTGTTCGCGCAGTCCGTCGAGGACCCGTTCGGTGTCGGCCGAGGGCGGTGTGCGTCCGTTGAGTACGAGGTGGGCGGCGCCTTGGCCTGCCAGCCAGTGGGCCGTGGCGAGGCCGACGCCGCGCAGGCCTCCGGTGATGAGGTAGGCGCCGTCCGCTCGCACCGGCGAGGGCGGGTCGCGCAGTACGGCGGTGGTCTGGCCTTCGCCGGGTACCGTCAGGACCAGTTTGCCGATGTGCCCGGCACCGGCCATGAGGCGAAAGGCGTCGGCGGCCTGCGCGAGCGGAAAGGTCCCGCACGGCAACGGGGCCAGGTTGCCTTGGTCGAATTCGGCCAGGACCTCACCCAGCAGCTCGGCGAAGGTGTCCGCGCGGGCGTGCTGGAGCTCGACGAGGTCGACCGTGCTCATGGTGATGTTGTGCCGTAGCGGTGCGAGACCCAGCGGGGTGTCGGCGAGGATGTCGCGTACACCCAGCTCGACGAACCTGCCGAAGGGGCGCAGCGTTTCGAGTCCGGCCCTGATGGCAGGTCCGGAGAGGGAGTTGAGGACCACGTCGACACCTTCTCCGGCGGTGGCGGCGCGGGTCTGCTCGGCGAAGTCCAGTGAGCGGGAGTCCATGATGTGCCGGATGCCCATCGCGCGCAGGTATCGGCGCTTGTCCTCGCTGCCGGCGGTGGCGAGCACTTCAGCGCCCAGGCGCCGTGCGACCGCGATCGCGGCCAGTCCTGTCCCGCCGGTGGCGCTGTGGACCAGGACACGCTCCCCGCTGGTGAGCCTGGCGACGTGGCGCAGTGCGTACCAGGCGGTGAGGTAGGCGACGGGCAGCCCGGCGGCCGTATCGGCGGGCAGGCCCGCCGGGATGGGGGCGACGGCAGCGACGGGCACGGTGGTGAAGGTGGTGAAGAGGCCGCCCCGCACGTCGACGGCGAGGACGCTGTCGCCGGCGCGCAGGTGCCTGACGCCCGGTCCGACGGCGGTGATCACGCCGGTGGCTTCGAAGCCGATGCGGTAGCCCGCTTCGTCGTCGGTCGCCAGCATGCCCATGGCGGTGAGCACGTCGCGGAAGTTCACGCCTGCGGCGTGGAGGCGCAGTTCGACCTCACCGGGGCCGGGAGCACGTCGTGGAGTGGTGGTCAGGCGCAGGGCGTCGAGGTCGCCGAGCCGCCCTGCGTGGAGCTGGAAGCGGTCGGCGCCGTAGCGCACGGTGCGGGTGACGGCGGTGGCGCGTTCGGTTTCGGACAGAGGGGTGTAGGCGAGCCTGGCGATGTGGCGGGTGTCACCGCGCAGGGTGATCTCGTCCTCGGGGGGGTCGGTGAGGAGTTCGGCCGCGAGTCGGTGCAGGTCGACGTCGGCTGGGTCGGTGTCGATGAGGGTCGCCCGCAGCTCCGGGTGTTCGTGTGTCAGGACGCGCACGAGTCCGCGCAGGGCGCTCTGGGCGGGGTCGGAGGGTTGCCCTGGCTCTGGATCGTGGGCGGATCGGGTGACGGCGAACAGGCGTGTGGGCGCGCTGCGCGCGATCGCGCTCTGTGCGGCGGCGAGCAGGCGGCGGGTACGGTGCAGTGCGATCGCGGCGGCGTCGTCCTCGGGCGCGGACGGCGCGGACAGGAGGACCACGGCGCATGGTGCGGGTGTTGAGTCCCAGTGTCGGGCGACGGCCTGCTTGAGCGGCTGGAGGGTGGCGCCGTCGACGGCAGTGTCGAGGACTTCGGTGCGTGCTCCGGCGCGCTCGAGGGCGCCTGCCAGTGCCCGGGCGGATCCGTCCGCCTCGCCGATGACGAGCCAGGGTCCCGGGCCGGCCGGTCCGGGGTTCTCCCGGCGCTCCACGGGCTGCCAGCGGGTTTCGAGGAACCACCGGTCGACGGTTTCGTCGGCCCGCGCGCCGTGGCGTACGAAGCGCAGTGCGTCGATCTCGACGAGGGGGTTTCCCGCCTCGTCCAGCAGCCGCACGTCTCCGACGATGCTGTCCGTGGCGTTGTGGGTGAGCCGGGCGTGCGCGTAGTGGGCGCCTTCGGGGGCTGCGAGGATGCGCACGGCGTGCATGTGGACGGGCAGCACCAGGCCGTGGCCCGGTTCGCGGATCAGGCCGGCGACGACGAGTTGGGCGCACAGGTCCAGGAGGACCGGGTGGATCCGTAGGCCGTGGTGGGCGGTCCGTGCCGCGTCCGGCAGCGTCACGCGAGCCCAGAAGCTGTCGCCCTGGGCGGAAGTGTGCAGCTCGGTGACGCCGCTGAAGGCCGGGCCGTGCTCCAGGCCTCGCGCGCGCAGACTCGCGTAGAGGGCGTGCGGATCCAGGACGACGGGGTGGTCGGCGGTCAGCGCAGCCACGGAGGACGCCGATGTCCGGGGGGCGGCGTCCACGCGACGCAGAACCGCGGTGGCCTGCCGTACCCAGGTTCCGTCCTCGTCCTGACCGAAGACTTCGCAGTCGGCGCGGTCGGCGCCGGTCAGGGTGACGGTCGTGCCGATGGGCGTGCGGGCGTCGAGGTGCATCAGCTCGCGGAAGTGGATGTCGGTTGCTTCGACGTCGTGCGCGGCGCCGTGGAAGACCTCGCCGGCCGTGGTCAGGGCCAGGGCGCAGTAGGCGGCGCCGGGCAGGACCGGTCGGCCGTGGACACGGTGGTCGGCCATCCAGGGCAGGACGTCGGTGCCGGTGTCGGCGTGCCAGGTGTGGCGGGGTTGGTCGCCGGGCACCTGGGTGTGTGTGCCCGGCAGGGCGGCGGGTGCGCCTTCGGTGCGCTGGGAGGCCGCCCGGGGCGGGGTGATGTCGGTCCAGTGGGGTCGACGGTTGAAGGTCAGCGCAGGTACGTCGGTCAGGCGGCCCGCGGCGTAGAGGCGGGACCAGTCCACGCCGACTCCCGCGCAGTGCAGGGCGGCGAGCTGTGTGCGGAAGGTGGTGCGGTCGTCTTCCCCCTTGCGCAGTGTCGGCAGGATCACGGGTTCGTGGAGCAGGCCGGTCAGGCTCTGGGCGAGGGGGCGGGTGACGACGGCGTGGGGCGAGATCTCCAGGTACACCTGGTGGCGGTCGGCGGCGGCTGCGGCCACGGCGGCGCTGAAGCGTACGGGGCGGCGTAGGTTGGCGCACCAGTAGGCGGCGTCGAAGATCGGGGTGTCGCGGGGGTCGTCCAGGACGGTGGTGTAGAAGGGGATGGTCGGTCGGCTGGGGGTGAGCTCGGCGAGCGCGGTGGCGAGGTCCGCGAGCAGCGGGTCGACCTGGGGGCAGTGCGAGGCGACGTCGACGTCGATCATGCGGGCCACGACTCCGCGGGCCTGCCAGGTGGTGGTCAGGTGCCGGATGGCGGCCACGGTGCCGGCGACGACGGTCGAACCGGGCGCGGCGACGACGGCCACGGACACCGTGTCGTCGCCGATGGCGGCGAGGTCGTTCTGGACGGTCGCGCTGTCGAGGCCGACGCTCGCCATGGCGCCCGATCCGGCGATGCGGGTGAGGAGAGCGGATCGTCGGCAGATGACGCGGGCACCGTCGGCCAGGGTGAGTGCTCCGGCGGTGACGGCGGCCGCGACCTCGCCCATGGAATGGCCGATGACGGCGGCCGGTTCGACCCCGTGGTCGCGCCAGACGGCGGCCAGGGCGACCTGCAGGGCGAACAACGCGGGTTGCACGTGGCCGCAGCCGCTGATGTGTTCGCGGTCGCGGACGGCTCGCAGAACGGAGAACCCGGTTTCGGCGGTGATCAGCGCATCGGCTTCGGCCAGGGTCTCGGCGAAGGCCGGCTCGTGGTGGAGCAGGCCGTGCCCCATGCCCTGCCACTGCGAGCCCTGACCGGAGAACACCCAGACGGGACGGCGGCTGACGCCCGCGCCCACGTGGCCGCGTACGACGCCGGGGTGGGCTCGACCGGCTTCGAAGGAACGCAGGGCGTGCGTCAGGTCACGGCGGGAGTCGGCCACCACGGCGAGCCGGCCGTGCCCGGGGGAGCGGCGCAGGGCGAGGGTGTGGGCGATGTCGTACAGGGGGGTGGCGGCTCCGTCGGTCTCCAGCCAGTGGGCCAGGCGTGCGGCGGCGGTGGGCAGTGCGTCCGGGGAGCCGGCGGCCAGGAGGAAGACGTGGGGTGAGGTGACCCGCGCCCACGATGGCGGGGCGTCGGTGGGGACGGCGGCCGCGCGTGTGGGGGTGCCGGCGGTGGGACCGCCGGAGAGGACGACGGTGCGGCGGCGGGCGGGGGCCTGTTCGAGGATCACGTGGGCGTTGGTCCCGGAGAAGCCGAAGGAGGACACCGCGGCCAGTCGCGAGGCCGTCCGGGTGGGCCAGGCGGACAGGGCGGTGGGGACGAACAGGCGGGTGCCTTCGGCGCTGATGGCCGGGTTCCACCGGGTGAAGTGCAGGTTGGGCGGGACGAGCCCGCGCTGGAGGCAGAGCACTGTCTTGATCAGGCCGATGACGCCGGCCGCCGGTTCCAGGTGGCCCACGTTCGTCTTCACCGAACCCAGCGCGCAGCGCCCCTGCCCCACGCCGTAGACCGCGGCCAGGCTGGAGAACTCGACGGGGTCGCCGACGGGTGTGCCGGTGCCGTGCGTTTCCACCAGGCCCACGTCGCGCGGGTCGGTTCCGGATCGGGAGAGGGCCTGGTGGTAGAGGGCCTGCTGGGCCTCGGCGGAGGGCGCGGCCAGGACGTCGGAGCGGCCGTCCTGGTTGACGGCCGAGCCTCGGACCAGGGCCAGGATGCGGTCGTCGTCCCGTAGCGCGTCTTCGAGGCGTTTGAGGACGACGACGCCGCAGCCTTCGCCGCGTACGAAGCCGTCCGCGGCCGCGTCGAAGGTCCGGCAGCGACCGGTGGGCGAGAGCATCCCCATACGGGCGAAGGACATCGTCGTCCTGGCGCCGAGCATGAGGGTGACGCCGCCGGCCAGCGCGAGATCGCACTCGTCGTTCCGCAGGGCTTGACAGGCCAGGTGGACCGCCACGAGCGAGGACGAGCACGCGGTGTCCAGTGCCACGCAAGGGCCCTGGAGGCCCAGCAGGTAGGAGATGCGCCCCGGGGCGACGCAGTGCCCGTTGGTCAGGATCGCGCCCTCGAGTTCACGGGGCTGGCCGGAGAGGGCCTCCATGTAGTCGGTGTAGCTCAGGCCCGAGAACAGTCCCGTCGAGGTTCCCGCCAGTCGCTCCGGGGGGAGTCCGGCGTGTTCGAGCGCCTCCCACGTCACTTCCAGGAGCAGCCGGTGCTGGGGGTCCAGGACGTCGGCCTCCTTGCCCGAGACCCCGAAGAAGTCGGCGTCGAAACCGGCGACGTCGCGAAGGTAGCCCCCCCACAGCGGCATCGGCCCGGTGGCGTGGGCCGGGGCGGCAGCCACGTGCCCCGCCCGGCTTATCGGCGGTTCGCCGACCGCGTCCTGGCCGGCTTCGAGCAGCCGCCACAGCGCGGCGGGCGAGTCGATGTCGCGGGGAAGTCGGCATCCCATGCCGACGATGGCGATGTGGGTATCAGCGGCTCTCGGGTTCTCTGCGTGGCCTATCACGTGGTCTCCTACGCGCTTGCGCGAACGGGGGTGGGGAGCGCTCGCCGTCCGGCGGTGTGGCGCCGGAGGCCGGGGGGTCAGTCGACGTCCGAACTTCCCAGCAGGATCGCGCTCTTGACACCTCCGATCTGGTAGTTGCATGTCAGTGCGTAGTCGAACTCCAGGTGCCGGGTGTGGAGGCCGGGGACGGGATCGAAGCAGATGTTGTCGGCCGGCTCCTCGCAGTTCGCGGTGGGGCACACCTCTCCCTGCTCCAGCATCAGGAGGGTCAGGGCGACGCCCAGGGCTCCCGCCGGGGCGCCGTTGTGGCCGAAGCAGGCTTCCTGGGAGGTCATCAGGAGGTCTTCGACGGCGTCGCCGTAGAGCTGCCTGGCTGCGTTCGCCTCGAACGCGGTCACGACGACGTCGCCGTCGCTTCCGCCGTGGATGTAGGGGACCTGGCCGATGTCCCACCGGTCGCCGAGGCACTTGCGGATGGCGGCGACCAGTGACGCGCCGTTCTCGTCGCTCGCGAGCGGATTGGACAGGCCGTCGCGGGTCATACCGTGCGACAGCACCTGGCCGTAGGTGTACGCCCCGCGTCGCTGGGCGCGGTCACGGCTTTCCAGCACCAGGGTCACCGATCCCTCCCCGTGGTTCACGCAGTCGGCCCGCCGGTCGTAGGGCCTCATGATCCGGTCGAAGGCCGGGAGGAGTTCGGGCATGCCGTCGACGCGGACGGAATCGTAGGCGCGCTGGGCACCGTGCAGCAGACGCTGGACGTTCTGGATCACATCCACACCGAACACGTCGACGCCGGTGACGACGGCGAGGTCGATGTCACCGTCCGCGATCATGCGGCGGGCGTTGCCGATCTGGACGGCGGAGGAGGCGCAGCCGCACGAGACGGTGAAGCAGGGGCCGGTCGTGCGCATCAGCGCCCCTTGGACCAGTGCCACGTCGGAAGGGGTGAGTCCCTGCTGAGCCCTGACGAACAGCTCCATCGCCTGCTGCGGGGTGGTGGTGCGTGCGTCGGCGTGCAGGACTTCGAGGTAGCTGGAGACGTTGGCATCGATGCCCCCGCGCCCGACCAGGACGGCGGCGTCGGTGAGGTCACCGTCCCGGATGCTCAGTTGGGCGTCCGCGCAGGCTTCCACGAGGGACACCAGCCCGTAGCGGTGCGCGTTGGTGTAGTGCTGGGAGAAGATGCCCGGCAGTCCCGGCAGGCGCTCCGTGAAGGCCCTGTCCGGCAGATCGACGGAGCCGTAGTAGACGCCGTGATGCTTCAGGCACGAGCGGCCGTTGGCGGCCACGTTCCAGACTTCGCCCGCGGTGAACAGCGGCTGCTCCTCGCCCGGCAGGCAGAACCCCATGCCGGTGACCATGGTGTCCCGCTCGCCGGTGCTGCCGCCTCGTGGGCGCGCGCTGGAGAGCCCGCTCACGACGCGCGCCCAGGAGTGCGGGGCGGACGCTCATTACGTACCGGTGCGGAAAGGTTGCTGATCATTGCTCACCTCGGGGTGTGGGGATGGGGTGATGCGGGACGGCGCCGCGTCGGTGCGCGGCTCCTGGGGCCCGGCACCGGCGTCGGATGCCGAGGGAGACGGGGACGGGCGCTACTCGGCGATGGCGGTCCGGTACGACCACCGGTAGACGGGCATCAGTACGCCCCCGACGTCTTTGAAGTCCTGCGTGATCTCGAAGTGCTCATAGCCGTTTCCGCGAGGAATCTTCAATCGATTCACAATGCTTCCGGATTTCACTTCCTGAATCTCAGGAATGTCACTCGGGCCGCCCTCGAGGAAGACGAGCAGACAGTGGGACGTGACACTCACCTTACCCCTTCAAAAACGCTGAAGAATTCTTCGAGGAGGACCGAGCAGCCGGGTTGACGGCGCACACCCTAAATACCCACAGGGAAGGCGTTTTAACCCAGGGGGCCCGACAGTGCATGACGCCCTCCAGGAGCGCACCCGCGTCGCAGTCGGCAGATCGCAGGGGCACCCAGGAAGCCTTGATGTGATCTTAACAAATCCCGGCCGGGAATCGCCGGCAAGGATAAATACGAAGACTTCGCCATGCTCTCCCCTTCACGCCATGCCACCGACATAAGTGCAGGTCAGAGGGCAAGTCAGGGCCGGTTTTCACATACGATCTCCCCAGTTTCCAGGCGCTCTCACCACGATTCCTGACCGGATCCTCGCAAACCCTTCGACCGGCGCTCAGGAAGGCACTCGTTCGCGCTCACCTAAAATGCCCAGGAGCAAGTCTTCGGGTCGTTTCAGGCCCCACTCGGCGAGGCGTCGAAGAGATTGCGCGCCCCCGATGGGGCTTATGCTCCCACCTTTAGCGAATTCCCTATTGCCACCCGATGTCGCCCGAACCTACCGTGAGGAAAACGCCTCGTCGACCTGGCCACAATGGTCTTGTCCGGCGTTCAGAGTCGGAAAAGAGGAATCCTATGTCCCCGATTCTCCTCGCGCTCGTCCCCTCGCAGGGTCCGTCGACCGGGGGTAACCCCGTGCTCCTGGTCGGCACCGGACTGACCGGAGCCACGGCGGTCCTGTTCGGCGCCACCCCCGCGCTCAGCTTCACCGTCCAGTTCGACGGCGCCATCACGGCCGTCGCCCCGCCCGGGGTCGGGACCGTCCCCGTCACGGTGATCACGACCGCCGGCACCAGCAACAACCTCAGCTACACCTACCAGGCGCCGACCCCGCCGACCATCCTCGCGCTCGTGCCACCGATCGGCCTGACCACGGGTGGCATGCCCGTTCTTATCGTGGGCCACGGCCTGTCCGGCGCGACGGCGGTCATGTTCGGCGCCATCCCCGCCACGAACTTCACCGTACTGGGAGACGGCGCCATCCTGGCCGTCTCCCCGCCCGGAACCGGGACCGTCCCCGTCACGGTGACCACGCCCGCCGGCACCAGCATCGGCGCCGCCTACACCTACGTGTAGGACGGCGGCCGACCGCCGGTCCGTGCGAGACACGACCCGGCGGGATGAGAACAGTGAGCTCCGACAGCAGCCGCGCTGTCGGAGCTCACTGTTTGTCGGACGCTCGGTCGGGGGCGGGATCCCGATGTCCGCACCGCTCTCGGAAGTGGTGGCGACCCTAGATCACCGGTGGGGCGGTGTAGGTGTAGGCGAGGCTGTTGCTGGTGCCGCCGGGGGTGGTCACCGTCACCTGCACCGTGCCCGAGCCCGCCGGCGCCGTGGCGACCAGGTCGCTGTCCGACACGACGGTGAAGGCTGCCGGGGCGGACCCGAAGGTGACCGCGGTGGCGGCGCCCAGCCCGCTCCCCGCCACCGTGACCGTGGTCCCACCCGAGGTCGGCCCCGCCGCAGGAACCACACTCACCAGCTGGGGAACGGGAACGTAGCTGAACGCGACACCGTTACTGGTCCCTCCCGGCGTCGTCACCGTCACCTGCACCGTGCCCGAGCCCACCGGCACCGTCGCAGTGATCTGCGTCGCCGACACCACCGTGAACGACGAGGCGGCAACCGCGCCGAACCGCACCGCCGTCACCCCCAGCAGATTGTTTCCCGTGACGGTGACGATGGTTCCGCCGAGAACAGGCCCTTCGTCGGGGACCACGGCGGTGAGCTGGGGGTTGCTCAGGTAGTAGTAGGGCACGGGGAGGCTGGTGCCACCGGCCGTGGTGACGGTGACGCCGGACGGCCCGGGCCCTCCGGTCGGCACCGTCGCGGTGATCTGCGTCGCCGACACCACCGTGAACGACGAGGCGGCAACGGCACCGAACCGCACCGCCGTCACCCCCGTGAACCCGCTGCCCGTCAGCGTCACCGTATTGCCGCCGGACGCCGGTCCCTGGGTCGGGACGATCGTGGTCACCACCGGTGGGGCGGTGTAGGTGTAGGCGAGGCTGTTGCTGGTGCCGCCGGGGGTGGTCACCGTCACCTGCACCGTGCCCGAGCCCGCCGGCGCCGTGGCGACCAGGTCGCTGTCCGACACGACGGTGAAGGCTGCCGGCGCGGACCCGAAGGTGACCGCGGTGGCGGCGCCCAGCCCGCTCCCCGCCACCGTGACCGTGGTCCCACCCGAGGTCGGCCCCGCCGCAGGAACCACACTCACCAGCTGGGGAACGGGAACGTAGCTGAACGCGACACCGTTACTGGTCCCTCCCGGCGTCGTCACCGTCACCTGCACCGTGCCCGAGCCCACCGGCACCGTCGCAGTGATCTGCGTGTCCGACACCACCGTGAACAACGAGGCGACAACCGCGCCGAACCGCACCGCCGTCACCCCCGAGAACCCACTGCCCGTCAGCGTCACCACCGACCCCGCCGCCCCCGACACCGGACTGACCGAACCGATCACCGGAGCAGCAACCGCGTACGTGAACGCGACACCGTTACTGCTCCCTCCCGGCGTCGTCACCGTCACCTGCACCGTGCCCGAGCCCACCGGCACCGTCGCAGTGATCTGCGTGTCCGACACCGTCTTGAACGACGAGGCGACAACCGCGCCGAACCGCACCGCCGTCACCCCCGAGAACCCACTGCCCGTCAGCGTCACCACCGACCCCGCCGCCCCCGACACCGGACTGACCGAACCGATCACCGGAGCAGCAACCGCGTACGTGAACGCGACACCGTTACTGCTCCCTCCCCACCAGCACGCCACCACGGTCACCTGCACCGTGCCGGAGCCCGCCGGCACCGTCGCGGTGATCTGCGTGTCCGACACCGTCTTGAACGACGAGGCGACAACGGCACCGAACCGCACCGCCGTCGCCCCCGAGAACCCACTGCCCGTCAGCGTCACCACCGACCCCGCCGCCCCCGACACCGGACTGACCGAATCAATCACCGGAATGTTGTGATCAACCATGACTTACCCCTATGGGTCGTACAGTCTCCGAGTTGACGAATGTCGTGCGGGCGCAAGGCGCTTGAAGCCTCGGCTATCGGCCCGGGGATGCGACGGGCGCCAAGGCGGGGAGCCCCGGTCGACGGAGGGAACATCGACCGGGGCTCGTCAGGGGTGGTGATCCGCTGGGCGACGGGACAGCCCCGCCCAGGCTGGGGCTTGTGCCGACTCCCGACCGCCGTGTCGAGCGCGGACCGCCGGTCACCGGAGTCCGGGCGGCCAGACGCGGGAGAGTGCGCTCGCCTGGGTCCCACCGGTGGTGGATGTCCTGGGCGTGGGCGGTCCCGGGTACGGTGGCGACCGTCGGCCGGCGTCCGAGACGTCCGCGAGCGACGCGGGCGCATCTCCGGTCAGAGCCGGCTGAGAGGTCGTCGGATCCGTTCCGGGGAACCCTCACCGGCGGGCCCCGAGGCCGGGCCCGAGTGACCGGCACGACGACGCTGGACCGACCGGCGATCTCGTTGTCCGGCTCGTAGGCAGTTGAGGTACGAGATGGTCTGATGTCATGGCATGTGGCCCGGTGGTGCCGTTGACCCACGTGGGCCGACGCGAAAGGGCGGCCTGTTCGTCCCCGTGAAGGAGCTCACCGCCGTTTGCCCCGGGTCACTGTCGTCGGCGCTCGTCCGTGCGGCCGAAACGCCGTCCTCGGCCGATCCGCCCTCGGCGCCGCCTGTGTTTTCCACGGACGGACTCGGCCGAGCGCATCCTGCCGGAGTCCCGCTCGGAAACGTGGTCGTGGGCGGCTGCGATCACGCTTCCCGTCGCCGACGGTTCGCGTGCGGGCTGGCTGCCCGCCAACACCGCGGGTACGTACCACCCCAGCAGAAGCCCCCAGCACCACACCGCTGAAATCCTCTTTCGACGGTACGAGGGAGAGGAGCCCGCAGACCACCCGGTCGCCGTACGGGCCAGCACGCTTCGGAACCTTCGGATTGCTTGCATGACGCCTCCTGGCGTATGTAAGCCGCCGCATCTGCCGGCAACCGCCGAGACGGCGCCGGCAGATGGATCCAGGTCCTCCACGGGGGTGCCCATCGCGAGCCGTACGTCACCGCCACCTGAAGCACAGCGGGCGCCGGCTGCACGTTCCCCCGGGGAGGGATGGGCGGCCCGCCGGTTGGATACAGAAAAGTAATCCAGAGCCATGAAATCGGTGACAAGCCTTCCGACCCGCTTTCACCCGCTTGGCCCAACGTCCGGCCATCTCCCGCAATACGGAAAATGGCCTGTGCCGCAGCGCGCAACCGACGCTGATCAGCGAAAACAGACCTGTCCGTGCGGAATTTGCATGCTTATTCCCCACCCGGCAAGATCGCGACTTCCCCACCTGCAGACCAAGAGATGGCGCGGCCCCGGATGAACAAATTCCCCACCTTCTGCTGTTCGGAATTACCCATCCCGGCCGGGATGCACCACGCGAAGCGTCCGGCCGGGGCCCGACGGCTGGGCACGATCGACGCTCCGACCCGAGTGGACACCGTCTCGGCTCTCGTGGAAGTGAGGTTTCGAAGTCGCGCCCCCACGTGGCCGACGGCGGTCCCCGGCCTGGGCGGTTCGCGCGATCAGGAGGCCGCCCCTTCCTTCCGGGGGGCGGCCGAGGTACCGGGCACCGGTCGCGGCGAGACGGGATCTGCCCGGGCGAGACCGATGACGGTCCCGCCCGGGCAGACGGCCTCGTTGGCCATGCGGCTCAGGTGGTCAGTGCCTGCCTCCTGGCTCAGATCCCCGGGCCCGCGAGGTACTGGTACGGGGTCGCGGCGGTCGCGCTGCCGGCCGCGTTGGTGACCGTGATGTTGGCCGGCCCGGGGGCGCCGTCGAGGGTGGGCGGCGCGACGGCGGTGACGGTGGTGTCGCTGATGACGACGAAGGGGGCGGACTGGCCGCCGAAGGTGACCGACTGGGTGCTGCTCAGGGAGGTGCCGGTGATGGTGACCGCGGTGCCGCCGGAGGCCGGGCCCGAGCCGGGGGTGAACGCAGTCACGGTGGGCACGTCCACATAGGTGTAGGTGAAGCCGTTGTTGGTTCCGCCCGCGGTGGTCACGCTCACCCCGACCGATCCGACCGCCGCGCCCGCTGGCACGGCGACGGTGATCACACCGTCGCTGACGACGGTCGGCGTGGCGGTGTTGGGCCCGAAGTGCACGGCGGTGGCGGTCGACAGCCCGGTGCCGGTGATGGTGATGACGTTGCCGCCCGCCAGCGGCCCGGAACTGTCGCTGAGCGCGGCCTTGAACGGCGCGCCGACGTAGTAGAAGCTCAGCGGGTTACTGGTGCCGCCCGGGGTGGTCACGGTCACCTGGACCACCCCGCTGCCGGAGGGTGAGGTGACGGTGACCGAGGTGACCGTGTTGGCGGTGATGGTGGCCAGCTTGGAGCCGAAGTGCACGGCCGTGGCCCCACCGAGGTTGCTGCCGGTGATGACGACGCTCTGTCCGCCGCCGGACGATCCCTGGTTGGGGGAGATGGGCACGACTGCCTCCTTGAACGAGGTGAGGTGAACCGCGAACCGTGCGTGCCCAGGAAGAGTCACAAGCCCCACACGGTGCGGGTCGGACCAGGCCCCGGCGAGGGTGAAACGGACGGCCGAGGCGGTGAACCGGGCGCCGACGGGCCGGTCCACGGGTGTGGCCGGGCCGCTTTCCGGACGTGAGGGCGGGACGGTCCTGGATGACTGTCGCCGGTCGCGATGGCGGGCGGATCGTTCACGCCCCTGCCAGGAGAGCCCACGGCGCCATTGGTAGTGACCGGCCGTACGGCAGGCCGACGCCCCACTCCCCCGGAGAGGATGGGCAACCCACCGGATTGGACGCTTCTAGTAACCCATTAAGGTGACAGGCAGGCAAGGCACTTGACGCCACATCACCCTATTGGCGGCACATGTCGGCTGGGAGCGCGGGCCGTCCCGCGGACGGCCCTGGCGCCGGGAATGGGGCTTCCTCACCGAACGGCGGTCGCCCCTTCGACGCGGGTACGGGCCGCCGACGCCGGTCCCGTCGGAAGGAATCAGTTCCGTCGCGCGGCGGCCTGGGACCAGGTCGTCGTCGACGAGGCCCACCGCACCACCGGCTCCGAGGGCAAGACCTGGGCCGCCGGCCGCGACGACGACCAGGTCCCGTCCGTGACGACGACCAGGTCCCGTCCGCCCCCCACGAAGTGTCAACCGTTGCTGACGCCGGGCCTGGTCAGCGCCTGGCATGGGAGCAGACGGGGGGCGCGCGGGCGAGCATGTACACCGGCATATGCCAGCGACCGTTTCGCCGGTCGGCGGCACCGGCGGGGCGACCGGGGATCCGCGCCCATGCGAACCCCGGCACGCCGAGCACAGTTGTGCGACGGGCGGCCGGACGCATGCTTGGCCTGCTCGGCCTGAAATTCCGGGGAGAACCGCGAGCGCTCCAGCACCGCAGAGGTCTATGCCAGTCGCCCTCCATTGCGCGCTGCGAAAATTGTTAAGCACTCAACGGCCGAGATCCGGCCACTGTTTGGCTGATCTCCGCGTGCGACTTGACATGGCATACATGGGGCCTTTGCCAATTGACTGCCGGGCGATTCGCTCGCTCAAATTGCACAGCAATCGGCGATGTCTTGCAGAAACCTTTCTTCTCCCACTCCTGGGCTTCGTGTATATTTCCTGGCTTCCCATGGGTCCCATGAGGGAGCCGTAAGCCATAGCGAAGCCTGCTAGGAGTGGAATGCTGACCGGAGAGGAATACATCAACATCTGCGCCCTCCGATCCCGAGGGTTGTCCATCGCCGCAATCGCCCGTCTCCTCGGCCGCGACCGCAAGACCGTGAGCTCCTATCTGAGCGGGAAGCGCACAGTCGGAGTCCGCAGCTCCGGCAGGGACGAGTTCGAGCGGTTCATCCCCTACTGTCGCCGGCGGTTGCAGGACGATGCCCACTTCCAGGCATCGATGCTGTTCGCCGAACTCGTCGATCTCGGCTACACCGGCGGCTACTCGACCTTCACCCGCGCTCTGCGGACCCATCAGCTGCGTCCCCGGTGCCCGCTGTGCCAGCGTCCCCCCCGCACCCGCCCCGGCCGGCCGGACAACGCGGAGGAAGTGCACTTCCGCTGGTTCGTCCTCTCCGACCCCCCTGCGGACTGGGGCAGCACTCATGCTTGCATCCTGGTGGGACGCCTGACCCACTCCCAGCGCTGGAGCGCAGTGCTCGCGGAGCAGATCGATCTCGGCCACCTGGTCGACTCCGTCGACCGGATCCTGCGCCAGTTCGGCGGAACCGGCTGGCGCTGGCGCTTCGACCGGACGCAGCCGATCCCCTGCCCGGGAGGTGGCAAATTGACCACGGCGCTGGGCAAGGTCGCGAAGCACTACGGTGTTGTCGCGGATCTCAGTCCGGCGCGGCAAGACGCCGACGACCAGGCGATCGGGCAAGCACTCGTCCTGTGGTGGCAGACCATCGGCGCGGACACCGGCCTGCTGGAGGCGCAGGAGAGCCTCGGCAGGCTGGCCAGGATCATGGACGCTCGCCGGGCCGCGGCAAGCGGCGGCCATGACGGGTACGCCGTGCCCGCTGCGACGGTCCTGCTCGACCTTCCCCACGACCCGTACCCCGCCAAGATCAGCGTGGCTCGCGCGGTCTCGGCCAACAGCATGGTGTCCTACCGGGGCAACCTCTACGCGGTTCCACGGCATCTGCACGGTCACACCGTGGAAGTGCGCCGAAGGCTCGGTGATCCCCTTCTGGCGATCGCGACTCCTCGGGGAAGGGTGATCGTTCAGCATTCACTGGCGCCCGACGGTGCCAGCCTGTCGGTCATCGGCCACCGGCACGGGATCAGCCTCGAACGCCCGCTCCCGGTACCGAGGCCGGCCTGCCACAGCAAGTTGTACAGACCGCCGTCCGTCGAAGCGCTCGCGGCGGCCCGAGCGCTCCGACCGGACGCCTGTCAGGAGGACGGATTAGAGCCCGGTCAACAGGCTGACGGTTCGCCGGGGCGTCCCGGCCGATCCTGGTGGTGGACGGGCGTTCTCGATCGGATCCGGAAGGAACCGACCGAGGGCGACGAGGTCGTCCGTTCAGAGACCGTGATCCACCTCGCGATGCATCGATAGCGACTCGGATGGAGTAGCGCCAAATTGTATGAAGACTACTGAATTCGCCTTCGATTGCCGGAACGTCAATTCTTCGCACCACTCTGCCGGTCTGCGCGCCCTGCTGCCCGCCCTCGGCGGTGAATTACGTTCCGTTCATGCTGGGGTCCCGCCAGCATGAACGCTTCTTTATCGGAGGGGATTCGGATGACCCGTTCTCGTCCCGCCACCGGCATCCTCGCCGTCGCCGTCGCATCCGGCGCCGCCCTCGTCATCGCCCCCGCGGCACAGGCCGCGGTGGCCCCCAGGCTCCAGATGTCGGCGTGTGCCGCCGATCTCACGGCCGCGATCGCCGGCAACGCGGCCGCGATCGACGCCGACTCCGTCGGCGACACCGCCGGCGCTCGCACCGACAACCTCCGCACCCTCGTCATCCTGGCCGGAGCGGGGCTCACCTGCTTCTGCCAGCCGGCCCAGGTCCACGCGGACATCATCGCCGCGGCGACCGACGGCATCCATGCGGCGGTGTCCAACGCGATCGGCGATTCCGCCGCTGCGCTGAACAGCGAGAACGCCGTGGCGGCCGCGTTGACGGACGCCCTGGAGGTCGTCCCGTATTCCGAGGTGTGAGGTCTCACGGCGCACGGGTGCTCGTTGTCGCCCCGCTCGGGTGTGGAACCTTGGTGGTCGAGCCGCGTTGTGGAACCGTCGTTGCGGTTGCCGGGCAGAGGAAGGCCGACAGCGACGACGAGCCGGCTGTCGGCGTCGACCACCGCCCACTGGTTCCTGGTGATTTCTTCGGAGTGGCTGGGCACTGCGTTTTCGGCGGGATCGGGGGCCAGATCGGAACGGTGACGCCCTGACAGAGCCGGCAGTGTGAGCAGTCACTCAGCCGGACGGCCGTGCCTCCCGCCGAAGATCTGGGCGGGAGGCACGGCCGTCCGCCGGGTGGGCGCCGATCAATCGGTGCCGGCGCCAACGTGAGGGCGTCGGCAGGTGAAGCCGCCCATCCCGCCGGGTGCGTCGTGCCTGTCGTCCTGGCTCGCCTCAGCCCGCTGGTTCACCCCTGCGCCGGGCCGAGTCGGCCGTTGGTCCGATCGGTACCGGGCTTCCGTTCCAACCGGACTCGGTCTTGGCCAAGGGCCGGACCCCGAGACCGCGCGTCTTGTCGGGGAGGCGGCCCCGAGGCCCACAGCCTCAACATCGCGATGGCCCCTGGCGACGTCCCGAGACACTTCCATCGAAGTGCGGGCGTACGATCCTGCAGCCCGATGGCTTCAAGCCGAACTCGGCCTGCCCGACCGACCCGGCACATGCCGGGCACGGCTTCAGTCGCCACGTGGTGGCGCATCCGACGGACTGGAGGTCGGGACCGGCTACTGGTGGCCCGCGGTCCCCGAGCACCGGCAGCCTCCCGTGGAACTGCTCGTGTTCCTCGAGGCCGGGCCGCCCCCGGTGTCCGTCGGATTCGGCGGCAGCGTGCTCGACGACGCCGAGAGACTCCTCGAGATCCCACGGCGGCACTGCGCCGGGCCGGACGACCGGCCACGGACGGCAGCACCCTCCGGGCGAAGCCCCTTACCCGACTCCGGACAAGCCTGTCACCGCTGGAGCAAGCGGTGCAGATCCTGCTGTCTCACGCAGTCCGCGAACATGACGTTCTCGCTCAGACCCGTGAGCAGATCGAGGACAGCGGCTAGCGGCTGATATTCCGTGCGGATGGCCGGGCGCTCACCGCAGGCCTTCAAATGCTCCCAAAGCGCGTGGAAGTAGTCCTCGAGTTCCAGACGCGCGTCGAACTGCGCGCTGAGCCGTTCGGGATCGAGGCGACGCAGGGCGTCGCGGTCGAGCTGAGTCACCGAGTTGATGATGCTGTTGAGGACTTCACGGCTCTCGGTGCTTGAGCTGGGCATGGGTGCTCCTGACGATGTGCGCAGTGGATGATTGAGGCTCGACGCTCGATGTGCCGTCCGGCCTGGTCGGATCGCGGGCGCCCGCACGCCGGTGGACACAACCGGTGGCGGGTGGTGTTCGGGAACACCGCGTCGTGCCCCGGAGTACGGTTTACCGGCCGGGCACCGGCAACCGGGGCGCGTGGCCGGCGACCGCCCCTGAACGGTCACCACGCGGCAGTACTCCGGCTGGACAGCGGGACGGCGGCCCACACCGTGCAACTGCCGTCCGTACCCAGCCGCATCCCCCACTCCTGCGAGCAACCCGCAACGAGCGCCAGGCCTCTGCCGTGGTCCTCGTCCGGCGTGGCGCGGTGCAGCCGCGGCACCGTGGAAGTCTTTCCCTGATCACGGACCTCCAGCAGGAGCCGGTCCGCGGTCCGGCGCAACCAACCGGTGATGTATGCACTGTTGGAGTGCTCGAGGGCGTTGGTGACGAGTTCGGAGATCACGAGCAAGGCCGCGTCCCGGGCATGGTCGGCCCGAACGTCCTCGGCGTCCAGCCACAGCCCTGCCAGCCGCCGGGAGATCGGTACCGCGCGATCGAGAGAGGGAAGCCTGAAGGACAGCGGACGGCCCCTGACCCAGTGGCTCAGGACATCCTCGGCGAGAGCTCCCGTCGGCCGTCCGTTGATCTCTGCGGTGGTCAGTGGAATCTCCTCCTCGGTGAACGGCGGGGGCGCTTCTCGGCTCACGGGCCGAAAGCGGCTGCCGGTACGACTGCTCGCGGTTTCGCGGCTCAGGCCGCGCCTGCTACACGAGGACCATTCCCTCCAGCGAACAGGGGACTCCCTGTTCGCTCGACGCTGGTTCATGCGTTCTCCACGGCCCGTGGCCCACGTTTCGCCGCGGAAGGCTCCTCGGTTCGTCCAGGGCTCTTCTCCCACCGAAGGATTGGAGCAGCCGACCGAGCGGGCGCCGGACTGGTCGAAGTAAATCAGAAATCGATTATCCGCGGGAAGCGATCCGCTCCAAAAAGGGGGCGTGTTTATGCGATGCAGGCGCCTAGTGTGACGTTAAGAATAGTTGTTCGCGCCATCGGTGATCTGGCGGAATGAACTTGACTTGTTTCGCTCATTTAAGTCCGGGTTTCACAGCGAATACGGGCGCCGGGGCCATTGATCCTGGCCTTCGGTGGAACTGTTTTGGCAAGTTTTCTTGCGGGCGTCCGGGGCGGCCGGCGACTCGCTCATGGAATTCCGCACCGACCTGGCCGAAATCAGCCGTTCCGCTTGGGAACGACCGGCCGACGAGGAGAGGCCGGGGGCGCGGACGTCCGCGATGCTTGCGGACTCGACGGGGCGCCCAGCGGACTGCTTGCGCCGTGGGCTTCGACCAGCCCGATTGCACCGGGGTCGACTCCGGCACGTGCCAGGGCTTCGCAGTGCAGAAGCAGCCAGGCGAGGCAGGGAAGGGGCGCCGGCCCATCGGATCGACCGTCCCGATTCACCGCCGAGCCCCGGATGACTGCGTGAACCTTCGCCGTCCGGTCGCTGATTATCAGAGCGACCGCCGAGGGCGGAACCCTGCCGGCAGCCTACGCACGCCCGCATGTGTCCGCCCGGAGAGAGCCTCTGCCGGCTCCTGCGGAAGCGCCCCGGTGAACCGCTGAGGGCCGGTGCGACAAGAATCGCACCGGCCCGCGGATCCAATTCCTCAACCGGGGGGATGGCAACACGCCTCCTCAGCGATGAGGCGCAAGCCGGAAGCGCTGGCAGACGCGGCAGCTGCTTATCCCCCGGAGAGGATGGGTGACCCACCCGATTCGGATGTATCTAGTTACCCATCGAGCCGAAATAGCCGCAATCCCCTGACCTATCAATTCACCCGTATGGCCGAGCGTGTCGGCAATGCAAACGCCTGTGCGACCGGACCGGAGGCCCCTCCCGTCGGGCGATTTTCATATTCTGGACTGCTCGCTCGGAAAATTGGACAGCATATCCGAAGGGACTGCCGAATGATCGCGGAATACCGCCCGTGGGAGCTGGCCGGGATCCGTGACAGCGATCAGGACACACTGACCCCGGCCTCGCGACCGGGTGAATGGTTGCCGATGGGCGGTGATCGGCACCGTGGTCCGATGGCTCGCAGGGTTCTCGCTCCGCGGTTCGTCGATCAATCACGATGCCGGCTCTCGACTGCCGGCCGACCTGCCCGCGACGACTTCTGAGGCCCTCATCGACGTGATCCTCCAGGTCGAGTGCACCGGCCTTTCCTGGCGCCCGGGACGAAATGCCCAGTCAAGAGCTGACATGGCCCCGATCGGATCGCAGACTCTTCTCACCACGAGTGGCTTCCGCAATACTCACGCCGACGTGAACAGCCGAGTCTTCGATCGCCTCGGAAACCGCGGCCTCAAGTTCGGACGGCATCGCAGCGGGCAGCTCTCGCAGGAGACCCGCAAACGGGGGAATCCGATCTTTCCGTGATGCGCCGCCCCAGGCGCCGTGGGTCTCCTCCGAGTAGACCGCCTCGGCGATCCAGGCATGCATCACGCTTGCCATGCGCCGTCGGATCGCCGCACGCCGAACCTCTTGCCGGATGTACCGGATGATTTCCATCCCCCATCAGTGCCGCCACCATCCCTCCCGGGCGCCAATGGATCGGCGCAGCGATACCTCCGTCTTCTGCGGGCACCGTTCCCAGGAAGGCAGGTGGAGGAATGCATCCGAAGGTGTTGTTTCGTCGGCGCGCCACTAGAGACTTGCGACTATCCGAAGATAGCGTCAAGATTCTCAGTGTCGGCGTACGTTCGGTCTGCGCTGCGCTGGTTCGATTACGTTTTGACCGGTCTTCGGCAAAGCCAAACGTTGACGGTGGACGCACTGACTTCCGGACGAACGCAGGCGGCCTACCACTCGTGGCACACCCGGGACGGCGCCCGCGACGGGCCTGCGATCGGCGATGACCACGACGGACTCCCCCGACGGTCTCCGGTCTCCGGTCCGGGCGCGGGGACGCCCGCACAGGTCCCCGCGCCCGGTCGGCCCTTGGCGTCGGGAGGACAACTGACGGACCACCGGACAGGCAGACATGACGAGAGGTTCCACGGTGGCGTCTCGCAGGCCCCGGTCGCGCTGTGGCGACCACACCGGGCTCCCCCGCATCAGATCGGCCGTCCCACCGTGGAGCAGGATCAGACGCCTCGACGGCCTCCAGGGGCACGTCACGGAGCCCGCTGTCGTGCCCGCGCGCCTGGTCGGCGCTTCCTCGACCGGTGTCCTCCTGCCGGGCGGCTTCGGTGGTGCCCTGCCGACGCTGACCGACGACGGCGGTGCGGGCCGCCGCCAGATCCTCGCCGGCCCGGGCACGGGCTTGTTCCCGCTCAAGTCGGCGAGCGGCAAGCCGTCGGCGAAGGACGGTTCCTTCCGACTCGTCGCCCTCTGTCGCCATCCGGTCCGAGAGTCCGCTCGGACCGGCCGTCGGCGTACTCCGTCGGTGGACGGGCGCGGGCCGCGCCGTGAGCGGGTCCCCTGGGGGTGGCGCGTCCCACTGGTGATCGGATAGCTCCCACTGCTCCCGAAGCCGACGGCAGGCGGCAGCGGCGGCGGCGGGACCGCAGGATCGGCAGGTTTCCGGGTCCTCCGCGTCGCGGACGGCCAGGGGCCCGCGGCAGAGTGCGCACTCGGGGATTCGGACCGGTCTGGCCCCTGTGACCGTCTCGCTCGCCCGGTCGACGACCCTGATCAGCCAGGGAAGCGGGGAGACCACCGAGGACCACGGAACAGCGCCGACCGGCTCCCTGCGGCGCGCGAACTCCCACGCCGACTCGAGAGCTTCGAGAATCACGGCGCCATGGACCTCAGGGGATGTGCTGTAGTCGGCGAATGTTGCGACAATGTGCTGAGCGAGGAGGTTGAGCTGTCGCTCGGTCAGCCGGTCAACCAGTTGCCTCGGCAGGCGCCCGAGAGCCGATGACGCGGCTTGCCGTCCCCATCGCGTCTGCTCGTCGGTCATCGACTGGATCATCTTCTGGTCGGCTTGCCGTCTGCCGTGCCCTGCCGGGCCTGCGCCGCCCCCGTTGGCTCCCGCCGCGCATCCTCGCGCGCGTGGGCGCACGGTTTCCGGTGCGCGGGACGAACAACCACCCACGACGGCCGACATGTTCAGCACGTCATGTTGGGGGGATCGTGTTTCTGTCACCGGATCGGGGGGGCCCGGTGTCACCGGACTGGGGGAGTCGGCTGTCACCGAACCGGGGGCCTCCCGGCGCACGCCGAGCGAGGCTCCGCGATGGGAATCCGGTCCGGAGTCGAAGACCTCGACACCGCCGCCCGCGGGCCCGTCCGCGGATCGCAGCGCGGGAACGGGCCCGCCCGGGAGAGACTCGCTCTGCCCGCTCGGTACGCGGACGGGCATGGGATGGACGACGTATCTGTACCCCCTGTTCTCGCCCTGTCTCCTGCTCACCCAGCCCTGGACCAGGAGTTCGGCCACCGCTTCGCGGGCCGTGTCCTCCTTTATCTGGCACTCGCGTGCGATTCGCGCGACGGGAGTCGATTCGGTGAACCGCTGCCGCAGGGAGAGCAACGCATAAACCTTGAACCGGGTACCGGCCAGATGCGCCCGAGCATATGAGCCGACGCACACGGCCAGCTCATCGTCGGCCAGTGGCCGAACACGCCGGTTCATGGTTCGGGTGGCAGGATTTCGAGACGCGCGAACCAGATTCTTGGCCTTTGCCTTGGCGATTAGGCGGTTCACACCGCCCCGGGACAGCCCCAGCTGTCTCCCGATCGTCTCGTCAGCGGCGAAGCACAATCCTGACTTCCAGCCGTAGTCCTGCACCAGCGTCACGACCCGGATCAGGTCACCGGTCAAGTCCTTGTCACTGAGCCACGCCGCTGGGAACCGGGTAGCGGGCAGGCGAGCTTGCCCGGTCGCACGCGCCTGCCCGTGAGCAGTCCCCGGACCCACGGCCGGTTCCGTGTGCACGGCGCCCGAGTATCGCGGACTCACGGAGCACCGCCGAAAGCCCGACGCTCGCTCACTACCCTGCCCGGCCCGGCCGGCCGGCCATCGACACCCGGATTGTTCGAGGAGCGATGCGCCGGCCGTCCCAAAGTCGTCGAGGCGACTTTTCCCGCGGTCGGCTCCATTTGAGCGGTGATCACTCGTGCTCGAGAGCCTGCTCGGGGAGGTCCTTGGAGGTTTCGCTCATTGAGGACTCTGCGCCCTCCTCCTAGACGGATGGAGCGACGACCCGGGACACGGACAGGGGCTGGCTGGCAGATTTTGATTCGGTGATGCAAAATGGCATTGCCTACTTACGGACGTGTGAGGAGGCAACGGCCCGTCAGGACGCAGGTTCTCGCAGGATCCCAGGTGTGCGGATGGGCCGAGGCAACAATGGATTCCGTCGTCGACTTGGGCATGTGCTCAGTGACGGTGGAAGCAAAGCGTTCAGACGCCGAGGCATGTGCCTGGCGCAAAGGCGGTGAAGGTCCGGTGGTGCGGACGGAGCCGTCTCGTTGCTGCTAGGTCATGTCAAGACCTCCCCGTAGGGGTGCAGGGTGGTTGAAGAAGGCCGAACGAACAATGAGAAGCGATCATGAGCGGTCGCTTCTGCCAGACGCGGTTTCGCGTCCAGATGCCTGAAGGGTGATCTGGGACAGCGATGTCGCGTCGACTACCCCTGGAGCCGTCCGGACCTGCCAGAGTCCGGGCGGCTGATCCATGACTGGGCCATGGCTTGACCAAGAGTACCCGGTCCATAACAGAGTGTGAATACTTCTCGTACACGACTCATCTTCGGGGCCCTCTGCAACTGCTTGCGGGAAACTTCGTTCGAGTCGGCCGACGGACGGCTCGAACGCCCCCGTTCCCGTCGCCGGGGAAGGTTTCGGGCGGGACGGTCGAAACCCGCGGTCAGCCGAGGATTCCGCGGTCGCGACGGAATGCCGCCACCGGTCGCCCGCGGGCCGACACGGAGGCCGCCAGTTGATCACCG
This sequence comes from Kitasatospora sp. NPDC004669, assembly GCF_040609455.1. NCBI lineage: Bacteria > Bacillati > Actinomycetota > Actinomycetes > Kitasatosporales > Streptomycetaceae > Kitasatospora > Kitasatospora sp. NPDC004669. The sequence continues at coordinate 4,506 of NZ_JBEXKB010000082.1, read as the reverse complement.
AGTGGGCGCAGCTGCGTCGATCGCCACCACGGCTCATGCCGACGGCCATGACGCGGCATCAAACAGTCCTGTCATTGGTCACCCGAATGAGACACACAACCGCCGTGCCGCTCAGACAACCTGAGCTTCCGTCAATCGGCTGACTGAACGGCAAGGGTCGCAACGGGTTCGTCCGCCCGAAGCCGGGCCGCCTGCGGCTCCGCGCACCGGCGCGCCATGTTGGGGAGAATCGCAGAGTATCTGGCACTCTTCGCGGCCACCGCGCCTGGAAAGTGGGGAAGCCGAGCGAGCGGAGACGGTAGCGCCCGCTTCGACCGCTCCCCTTCCAGTGTCAGCCGCAGGACCGCTGCACGCCCGAACGAGGAGCTCGGCGACCTGAGTAAAAGCTCTGAGCGCGGGCAGCATCAGCATATTTCAGGACACCCGGATGCCGCACATTTCTCGGTGATTAGCCCATCGTTGTCGGGGCATGAGTCCAACAGCCAAGCCGCCTGTTCCATTGTTGCTGGAGCGAGACAGGATCTGTAGTGCCGGTGATAACTGGCTATTCGTTCCAGGCCGGAGGAATGCTGTGGGTGATCTGGAAAATGGCTATCTCGTAAAGAACGGCGAACGCGTGGCGCTGACGCATTGCTCACGCCAGCTGGCCGAACTCTTCCGTGTCCTGCGTCGGCTCGAGTTTGAATTCTCGATGCGGCTGTACCGATCAGAGCAAGACTGATTGAGACCGCCGGCCGAGATCCACAATGACGCGAACAGGAGGGCTGCTTTGCACGAGTCAACGAACACCGCTTTCAACCCCTACTACGCAGCTGGATTCTTCCCCGATGACGGAGTGATACACAACCACACCCTCTGGCCGCCCGCCGGGCAGCTGTCCGCCGACCTGTCCTATCCGGTCGTCGATGGCTGGGCCGATCCAGGCCTGCAGTCGTACCCTTCGGATGCGGAATCGCTCGAAGGGGAACTCGGCCGGCCGGCCATGGGCTTCCGCCCCCAGTTGATCGCTCACCGCCGGGAGCGTCACGCACGCCCGGCGCGCCGTCGCTCCGACATCGTGGGATCCGTCATCGGATTCCTGACTGCAACGATCGTCACTGTGGTGTGCATCCTCGGATGGATAATTTCCTATCATCCTCTGCAGAACGTGGCACTTTCCCAGCTTCCGAGGGGTCTGTCCCAGTACTGGCCGGTCGTCGTCTACGGGCCGTGGATGGCCGCTTCCCTCTCCGTTCTGCGGGCCGCTCTGGGAGGACACAAGGTGGCGAATTCCTGGACGGTCATCCTGGTGTTCGCAGGTATCGCCAGTCTCCTGTGTATCGTCGACTCTCCCAGCACAATGCCTGAGGCCGTGGTCGCGGGCCTTCCGCCGGTGACAGCTGTGGTGTCCTTGCAGCAGATGGTGCGCCAGCTGCTCGTAACCCGACAAATGCGCCAGGAGGATCCTCGGCAGAAACCCTCACACCGGGCATCCCGCTAGCGCGTCGGCATCAGAGGAGCAAGGACCGGGAGGGCGCGTCCGCTGCCCCCGACCCTGCGGCTGCGGGCGTCCTGTCATCGCTGGAGTGGCCGATGGCTGCAATGCCGGTGGTGAGACATGCCACCCCGGATGCTCAGCCCGGGAGGACGGATCGCAAGCCCGAATCCTGGTGTGTTTCCGGCCCTTTGTGAATCCCTTCCTGCTCGGGTCCTGATCGCCGAGCGATTCTCTCGCCGTCACTCCCGTTAGTCCTGCCTCTGGTTGGAAGGATTCCTCGGCGTGGCCAAGTCGGCCCGCACCTCGGGAGTCGCTACGGGAACAGACATCACGCGCGCCGCCCCTGCCGCGCGGGAAATTTCCTACCAGAACCATTTATGCGGGAGGCCTCGACGGCCGCCCCCCTTACGATGCCGGTGCCTGCCACTGCGGACCTCGACCTTTCCGGGGGCCATCCGTCCTACGCGCCTGCCCGTTGAGATTCCTGGGCCAAACTACGGCGTTGGTCAATCCCCTGGCGCTGACCGTCGCGTATGGAATCCTGGTACATCTCGGGTTCAGCGACGCCTCGGCGGCACCCACTGCCGTCCCGTCATTCTGACCGCCTTTCCGGGCTGATCGTCTTTCCGGGCCGGAAGGCGTCGACCTGCAGCTGAGCCCGGCACCGGAGTCGAAGGCCCTGGTGCGGCGACCGACTGCTTCGCGTCGACGACCTGCTGTCGGTCCACTGCCCGCGCGAGACCTTGCGGTCGGTGGCGATCGCTGCTCCTTCTGTCTCCGCCCCCAACATCGCTGCCCCTGGGCAACGGACCTTTGCAGACGATCAGCATCTTGCCGAGCCGGGTCACAACAAGTTGGCCCAATAGAGTGAACCTTCCCCCTTTCGGGTGATCTCACGTTTGGCGCGGGTAGCTACGGAAGGCGTGCTAGGGGCTGCAGACCGTAGCCACGCCCCGGCACCGAATCCATTCGGGGCCGGTGACCATGCTCTCCACCACGAAAGGAACGACACCGATGATCCTCGGTCTGCTCGGCGACCTCCTCGCCGTCCTCGGCTGGCTGCTCTAGCGGTTGTGTGACCCACCCGGCGGCGAGCCGGCCCCGATCACCCGCTCGGTGATGGGGCCGGACTCATCAACCACGATGGCCGGTGCCTCCTACGGCCGGCACCAAACCCCGCGGCAACTGACGTCTACTACTCCAACCCTCCGTTGAGGCCGGACCTGCGACGACTGGCGGCAGGCCACGGTCGTGGAGTTGACCAGATACCCGTTCACCGTCAGGCGGCGCTCTACGACTGGGCTGATCAGCCATCTCTCGCGCCGGCCACCGCACGTGGCCGCGCACCGCCACGGCCGCCTGCTCCTGGCGGCCGACGTCTCGCCGCGACCTGCCCGGACCGCTCGTTCTGCCACACCTACGACGGTGGCGACGCCAAGCGCCTGGCCAAGGCACAGCGCGCCCTGGTTCGGACCGAGAAGGGGTCGACGCGCGGGAGAAGGCGAAGCGGCGGATGGCTCGGCTGCACCACGAGGTGGCGGTCCGGCGCGCCAACGGCATCCACCAGTTGACCAAGCAGCTCGCCACCGGGTTCGCGGTCGTGGCGGTGGAGGACCTGAATGTGGCGGGGATGGCCGCGTCAGCGCGCGGCACCGTGGAGCGGCCCGGTCGGGAGGTCCGGCAGAAGGCCGGTCTCAACCGGTCCGTCCTCGACGCCGCGCCCGCCGAGGTCCGGCACCAGCTCACCTACAGGACTTCCTGGTACGGGTCGAAGCTGGCAGTCTTGGACCGCTGGTTCCCGTCCAGCAAGACCTGCTCGGCCTGCGGAGAGAAAGACCCACGCCGCACGCTCGCCGATCGGGAGTACCACTGCGGGCATTGCGGCCTGCGCCTGGGCCGCGACCTCAACGCGGCCCGAAACATCGCCGCCCACGCCCGCCTCGCACCACCAACCGCCCCTGGTGGAGGGGTGGCCTCCTCGAAGGAGGACGCCCGTGGAGCGCACATGAGCCCAGTGGTTCCTCGGGACTGCCGGCAGAGCGCGACGAAGCGGGAAGACAGCCGGCCACCCGGCCTGCTGCCACCCCCGCGGAGCGATCGGCTGGCGCTCCCACCACCCGCGTACACGGGCGCCGACGAGCACGCCCGCCGGCAGCGCGAGCGCCACCGTGCCGCCCTCGCCGTCGCCCGCGCCGCCCGGGCCGGGCGATCCCGCTGCGCCCGGCCCGGCGGTCGACGCATCTGCCCTGCTCAAACCGAGGATGACAAAGGCGCACTACGCCAACCAGGCACCGGCCGAACCGGTGAACGTGAAACCACGCCAACCCGCCCTGACCCGCTAGGAGCTGTCCGGCCGATCATCCGTAGGGCGGCTCGGTGGTAACTTTCCCGAAGTCGTGGGAGGGGCGGGCAGGCAAGTGGAAAGGGAGTTGCGGCATGCCGCTGTCGTGGCGCTCGCCGAGCTCGGGCGAAGTCACGACTACCGTGACCGCGCGGATGCCGGTCAAGGTCCGGCAGGGTTCGCCGAGATGCAGGAGGCCCTTGAGCCGCTGCTGGAGCTTGTGCTCAACCCTGGTGACACCTTTGTCACCAGGGTGACCACAGAAGCTCTGCTCCGGCGAAGGGACAGGGCCGGAGTTTCGACAGTCGCGTCCGCACTGGCAGCCGCCAACCCGAACCACGGGGATTGGATCCATACCGCAGTCGTCGAGGTCTTCGGCATCTTCTCCCGCGACCGGGACGACGCGATCCGGTTGTGCGAGGAACTGTCGCACGCTGACGACCGCGTTGCCCGGGGGCCCGTCAGCTGCACGAACTCCTGACTGAGATCGATCCCGTTCTTCGCCCCGCTTAGGACTCCTCCGGTCGATCATGTGACTATCGCCGGTCTTGCTCGTTGGTTCGGGGCATGGGGCGGGGTGATCTGACGGATGCCGAGTGGGAACGGTTGCGGCCGTTCCTTCCGGTCAGCAACAGGCGTTGCGGCCGGTGGCGCGACCACCGGCAGGTGATCGACGGGATCCTGCACC
>NZ_JBEXKB010000081.1:0-34010 GCF_040609455.1 Kitasatospora sp. NPDC004669 | reverse complement strand
CGCTGATCACCGCCCTGTGGCGTTGCCCGGCCTGCCACCGAAACCCGAACGACCTCACCGGCCTTGGTCAAGGACCATGACCGAGCCCTGGTGGAAGGAGTGGATGCGGCCGATCTCGGTGAAGCCCCGCCGCCCGTACCACGCCCGCGGCCAGTCGGCGGCGTCCGCGAGGAGGAACAGCTGCGGGATCCCGGCGGCAGCCGCGAGCGCCAGACCGGTGGCGAGCAGGGTGTCCCCGTGGCCCGCGCCACGGTGCCGGGCGTCGGTGACCAGGTCCTCCAACTGGGCCAGTCCTGCCGCCCGGTCGAGGTAGAGGTCGCTCCAGGCCGCGACCTCCCCGCCCGGCGTCCGGGCGGCCAGGAAGTGCACCTGCTCGGCACCGCACAGCCGGGCGGCCCGGCGGTCGGTGAGCTGGCGGGCGAGCTCCGGGTCCTCGTACCACTCCGACTGCTGGCGCAGGACCGCCGCCCGCAGCTCGGCCAACTCGGCCGGATGCGCGGCCGGTTCGGGCAGCTCACAGCCCACCGTCTCCCGGGCCAGGACCACGGCGGCGCCCCACTCGTACCCCGCCTCGGTCAGTACCGGAGCGGCCCGCTCGCCCAGCTCGTCGTCCAGCACGGTGATGGCGTACTGCCTGCGCTGCCCGAGCCACCGCACCGCCAGCTCGGGCAGTACCGCCGGGTCGGTACCCGGCCCTGCCACCACCAGGTGGTTGTGCTCATGGGAGAGGACGAACTCCTCGTGCGTGACCGCGAACACCCCGGGGAACTCGGGCAGTTCGACGATCGCGGCCGCCTGGCGACGGGCGAAGGCGACGTGGAAGGCGGTCACGCGCTCAAGCAGATCGGACATCCCCCCATGGTCGCCCCGCCCGCCGCTCCAGGCCAAGCGATTATCAGCGGGCGGCCGGCGAACGGTCCAGGAACCGCCGCAGTCCGTCGCGTACGCCGTCCGTCGGCACGGTGGCCGCGAAGGCCGCCGCCTCGACCGCCAGGCCCTCGTCGATGGGCAGGTTGATCCCCCGGGTGACGGCTCGCAGGCAGGCCGCCACGGCGGTCGGCGCGTACCGGATGATCCGGTCGGCCAAGTCCATGGCCGCGTCCAGGAGTTCGTCCGCCGGAACGACCGAGTTGACCAGGCCGATCTCGGCGGCCCGGGCGGCCGGGATCGGGTCGCCGGTGAGGATCATCTCCAGCCCGCGCTTGCGGCCGACGTGGCGCGGCAGCCGCTGCGAGCCGCCGAAGGGCGGCGGGAAGCCGAGCGAGATCTCCGGCTTGGCGAAGGTCGCGTGCTCGGCCGCGATCGCCAGCGGCGCGGCCTCGGTGATCTCGCAACCCCCTCCGAACGCAAGCCCGTTGACGGCGACGACGACCGGCTTCGGGAACTCCTCGATCCGCCGGGTCAGCGTGTGGCCGCGCCGGACGAACTCGCGCAGCGCCTGCTCCGCCCCGCCCGCGATGCTGGCGGCCAGGGACGGGATGTCCGCGCCCGCGCTGAACGCGCGCCGGCCGGCGCCGGTGAGGATGACGGCGCGGACGGTGTCGTCCGCGTCGATCCGGTCGAGTTCGGCGAGCAGCGCGTCGATCGTCGGGTAGTCGAGGGCGTTGAGCTTCTTCTCCCGGTCGATGGTGAGGGTGACGACGTGCTGGTCCCGCTCGCTGTGGACGGTCATGGCCGGATGCTCCCTTTCGGCTTGTTCCCTGCACGTCGCAGGCTAGGAACACCGACCCAGGACAATCCACTTATTGTCCTGCATACACTCAGGCGCACTCCTGACGCGCTCCCGGCGCGCTCCGCCCCACACGCCGCCCACCTCGGACCCCGGAACGGCAGGCCACCCATGCGACCGCCCTCCTACAAGGCCATCGTCGACGAGTACGCGGCCGCGATCCGCTCCGGCGCCCTCCCGGCCGGCACCCGGCTGCCCACCCACCGGGCGCTCGCCCGCGAACGCCGGATCGCCCTCGCCACGGCCACCCGGGTGTACGCCGAACTGGGCGCCGCCGGACTGGTGGTCGGCGAGCAGGGCCGGGGCACCTTCGTCCGGGTGCGTTCCGGCTACGACGGCATCGAACCCTCGCGCGCCCTCCCGGTGCCCCGGGTGGCGGACCTCTCCTTCAACCAGCCGCTCGCCCCCGGCCAGGGCGACCTGCTGCGCCAGGCCCTGCGCGCGCTCGCCTCCTCCGGCGACGCCGAGGCCCTGCTGCGCCAGCACCCGCCGGGCGGCCACCGGCACGACCGGGCCGTGGTGGCCACCTACCTGCTGGACCGCGGGGTCGACACGGCGCCGGAGAACGTCCTGCTCGCCAGCGGGGCGCAGCAGGCGCTGGACTGCGTCCTGCGCACCCTCACCCGCCCCGGCGACGTGCTCGCCGTGGACGCGCTCAGCTATCCGGGCATCAAGTTGCTCGCCGGCGCCCACGGCCTCGACCTGGCCCCCGTCCCGGTCACCCCCGCCGGTCCGGACCTCGACGCGCTCGACCGGCTCTGCCACGCCCGCCCGGTCCGCGCGGTGTACACGATCCCGACGGTTCACAACCCGCTCGGCTGGGTGCTGGACCGCACCCAGCGCGAGCGGCTCACCGCGATCGCCGCCGAGCACGACTGCACGCTGATCGAGGACGGCACCTACGCCTTCCTGGAAGCCGCGCCGCCCCCGCCGCTGCACGCCCTCGCCCCCGAGCGCACCTGCTACGTCGCCGGCCTGTCCAAGAACGTCGCCCCCGGCCTGCGGTTCGGCTTCGCCGTGCTCCCCGACCGCCACCTGCGCGCCGCCACCACCCGACTCCGCGCGGCCGCCTGGGGCGCCCCCGGCCTGACCACCGCCCTCGCCACCGGCTGGCTCGCCGACGGCACTGTCACCCACCTCGAACACCACCGCCGCACCGACGCCGCCGCCCGCCAGTCGCTCGCCCGTACCGCCCTGTCCGGCCTCCCCGTCACCGCCCACCCCACCTCCTACATCCAGTGGCTCACCCTGGAACCCCATCAACGCCCCGACCACGTCGCCGCCCTCCTCGCAGCCGAGGGCATCCTCATCTCCACCGCCGACGCCTTCGCCACCACCCCCCACCACCCCAACGCCATCCGCCTCGCCCTCGCCACACCCCCGCTCACCCGACTCACCGAGGCCCTCCAGCGCCTAAGGGCCACCGTCGAGTCCATCGCCCCGTGAGCCCACGCGCAGGAAGTCGGCCCGCCCGACTTCCTGCGCGGCGCGGGGAGAGTGGTTGTCCGGGACGTCGCGCTGACCGGCCCCGGCGTCAATTCACCGGCCCCGGCGTCAATTCATAGGACACCGCCATGGGCGCACGGTTACGCTCGCCCGGTGATCGAGGACGGCGCCACCGACCAGGGCAGCGTGACCACCGTGCGGCGGATCGGCGAAACGATCCGCCGGCCGGTCGGCGAGTGGACGCCCGCGGTGCACGCCCTGCTGACCCACCTGGAAACGGTGGGTTTCGCGCGCGCCCCGCGCGTCCTCGGCGTCGACGGCACCGAAGAGGTGCTGTCGCTGGTCCACGGCGAACCCGCGTTCTCCCCCTGGCCGTCGGCTCTGCGATCGACCGCCGGCATCAGCGAGCTGGGGCGCTGGCTGCGCGACTACCACGACGCCGCCCAGGACTTCCGGCCGCCGGCCGACGCCCGATGGCAGGGCCGGCAGGACGAGTGGAGGCCCGGCATGGTCATCAGGCACGGCGACCTCGGCCCGTGGAACTCCATCTGGGACGGCGACCGACTGGCCGGCTTCATCGACTGGGACTTCGCCGCACCCGGTCACGCCCTCGACGACCTCGCCCAACTCGCCTGGTACGCCGTACCCCTGCGCCCCGCCGAACAGCAGCGACGAGCACCGATCACCGGCGCGCACACCCTGCGAAGCCGCCTCAACGCCCTGTGCACCGCCTACGGCGCGCAGCCGGCGGCCGTGCTCGACGCCCTCGACGCCGTCCAGTCCCGCGAAGCCGAACGCATCGAACGGCTCGGCCGACAGGGCCGCCAGCCCTGGGCCGTGTTCCTCGCCCGCGGCGATGCGGCCGAGATGACGGCCGAGCGATCCTGGCTCCGCTCGGAACGCGCGGCTCTCCTCAACGGGTCGGGCAGCTGAACCCTGACCCGAAGCAGGCCGATGCAGCGCGGCTGACCGGACGACCCGGAACTGCCGCCGCACCAGAAGTCGGCCGAGCCGACGTCCTACTCCGCATCCGCCCCCACCGCCCTCCCGAACCGGGCGGCCCACTCCCCGACCAACTCCCTCAGCTCAGGCGGCTCCACGACCCGGAACTCCGCGCCCAGCGACCCCAGGGCCATCGCGGGCCAGTCCAGCGAGTCCGCCGTCATCACCAGCCGGCAGCACTCGGCCCCGACCTCCTCCACCTCGCCCCACCGCCCGACCTGCCCTCGGACGCGCTCCGCCGACGCCTCGACCACCGCCACCACCCGATGCGGTCGCGGCATCCCGCTGCGGCCCGCGCGGACGAATTCGGCGGCGTCGCCGGCCGGGAGCGCGCGTGGGGCGAAGCGGGCGCCGGTCCCCTCGGCAGCCGTCAGACGGTCGAGGCGGAAGCTGCGCCAGTCGGCCCGGTCGAGGTCGTACGCGACCAGGTACCAGCGTCGGTCGAGGCAGACCAGCCGGTGCGGCTCGACGTGGCGTTCGGTACGGGGCGCGGAGGCGGCGGTGTAGGAGAAGCGGAGCCGTTCGCCGTCGCGGCAGGCCAGGGCGACCACGGTGAGGACGTCCGGGTCGACGCCGGAGCCGGAGGAGGTGCCCCAGTCGACCGGGACGGTCATCGCGCGCAGCGCCTCCACCCGGCGGCGCAGCCGGGCCGGCATCACCTGCACGACCTTGGCCAGCACCCGTACGGAGGCTTCGGTGACGCCCTCCACCGGGCTCTCGGCCGCCGCCTGGAGGCCCACCGCCAGTGCGACCGCCTCCTCGTCGTCGATGACCAGCGGGGGCAGTGCGGCGCCCGCCGCCAGCTGGTAGCCGCCGTCGACGCCGCGCTGGGCGTCGACGGGATAGCCCAGTTCACGCAGCCGGTCGATGTCGCGGCGCAGGGTGCGGACGGAGACGCCGAGTCGGTCGGCCAGTTCCTCACCGGGCCAGTACCGGTGGGTCTGGAGCAGGGAGAGCAGTCGCAGCGTCCGGGTGCTGGTGTTCGCCATGCCCTGATTCTCTCCGGAATTCAGGACAGGAAGTGACCGCAATGGCCCGTACCGTAGTTCTTGTCCGAGGGAGCAGTAACCGAACGGAAGGCCAGAGCCATGACCACGACCACGACCACCACCGCCGCCGCCGCCAAGGCCACCGTCACCGGCGAGCGCGCCGACCTCCTGGTGGCACTGGGGAAGCAGCGGCACTTCCTGCGGTTCACCACCCGCGACCTCACCGACGAGCAGGCCGGCCTGCGGAGCACCGCGAGCGAGCTGTGCCTGGGCGGGCTCATCAAGCACGTGACCTCGGTCGAGCGCTTCTGGGCGAACTTCATCGTGGAGGGCCCGTCCGCGATGCCCGACTTCACCGCCTGGACCGAGGCCGACTTCGCCCGCCGCGCCGACGAGTTCCGCATGCTGCCGGGTGAGACGCTGGCCGGCGTGCTCGCCGAGTACGCCGAGGTGGCCGGCCGTACCGACGACTTGGTGGCCACCCTGGCCGACCTGAGCGCCACTCAGCCGCTGCCGAACGCCCCGTGGTTCGAGGCGGGCGCCGAGTGGTCGGCCCGCCGGGTGCTGATGCACATCGTCGCCGAGACCGCCCAGCACGCGGGCCACGCCGACATCATCCGCGAGTCCCTGGACGGCGCGAAGAGCATGGGCTGACGCGGCTGAAGCAGACGGGTGTCTGCCGCGACACCTCAGCGGCAGTCCCCGTCGCACCGGGGTCAGGCCTGGCCGACGAAGGTGAACCCGGCCCCGTCCACCGCGCTGCGGAGCAGCGTCTCCTCCAGCGGCTGGACCGAGGCCACGGTGACCCGACCGCTCGGCGCGTCCGCGACGACGGCGGTGACGCCGGGGATGGCGGACAGCCCGGCGCTCACCGTCTTCTCGCAGTGGCCGCAGCTCATGCCGGAGACGGTGAGGACGGTGGTGATGGACATGGCGTGCCTCCAATGGCGCATCGAGTACGTGAGGGGCGGTCAACCCGGACCAGCCGGTCGACCCGCACCACAACACCGGATTCCGACGCCGATCCCCAGGGACACGCCGCGCGGGTGGCACCTTCGAGTGGTTCCGGGAACCGGCCGGGCCCCGCGTCCGACGAGGCCGACCGAACCGCCGGCTGAACCCCGGCCCGAACCCGCCCGGCCCCCCGCCTGAACCCCGACCGCCCGCCTGCCCGTTCCTCCTGATGCACCCCTTTTGACCCGGATCAGGAGTTGCTTCGCATGGCCGCCATCGCCCCAAAGCGCTGGAAACGCTGGAAGCCCTGGCACGGCGCACTCGCCCTCGCGCTGGTCGCGGTGGTGACGGCCGGTCTGCTCTGGTGGCGCCCCTGGAACAGCGAGCCCGCGCCGCTGGCCTTCACCACCGCGCCCGGCGACTCCGCCCGCTTCGGCACCGGGGAGCACCTCTACCGCTACAAGGTGCGGGTGGAGGACGGGATCACCGAGAGCCCCGAGCAGTTCGCCGCCGAGGTGGACGCCGTCCTGGGCGACACCCGGCGCGGCTGGGCCGCCGGGAACACCGCGTCCTTCCAGCGGGTGGCAGCCGACCCGGTGGACTTCACGGTCTACCTTGCCACCCCGCAGTCCACCGACCGGATCTGCGGCCAGTACGGCCTGGACACGGGCGGTTGGGTCAACTGCGGGGTCGGGCACCAGGTCGTGATCAACCTGAAGCGCTGGACCGAGCTGTCCGAGTTCTACCGGGGCAGGCCCGAGCTGTACCACGCGCTCGCCGTCAACCACGAGGTCGGCCACATCCTCGGTAACGGCCACGTCGACTGCCCGGGCCCGGGTGCCCCGGCACCGGTGATGATGCAGCAGATCAAGGGCCTGCACGGCTGCACCCCCAACGGCTGGCCCTACTCGGACGCCGGCACGCTGCTCACCGGCCCGCCCGTCCAGGCCCCGACCAACGCGCCGTAGGCACAGGAAGCCGGGTGCACGGCGGCGCGCGTGCTACTGGACGCCGGAACGACCGAAGGCCCTGGAGCCGGCCGCCGCCCGCACCGGCGGCCTGGTGACGGCCTTCGGCTCCACCCTGCGCGGACCACGGATGTGCCACTGCCCCCGAACGCGGATAATCACTGGTCGGACCGGATGCCACCGAAAGGTCGACACCCGCTCCGACCATGATCGTCAAGCGTGTGCACGTGGAGGAACAGCCGTGATCGACGCGGAGAGCCTGGACTGGCCGGTGCTGCTGGAGGCCGCCGAGGCGGCCGCCCGGGCGACCACGGGCCGCGGCCGTGTCGCCGACTACATCCCGGCCCTCGCCACCGCCGACCCGGAGGCCTTCGGCATGGCCGTGGCCACCGTCGACGGCGAGCTGTACGGCGTCGGCGACTGGGAGCAGTCGTTCTCCATCCAGAGCGTCTCCAAGCTGTTCTCCCTGGCCCTCGCCCTCTCCTACAGCGACGACGGCGGCGACAGCCTCTGGCGGGGCGTCGGCCGCGAGCCCTCCGGCAACCCCTTCAACTCCCTGGTGCAGCTGGAGACCGAGCACGGCATCCCGCGCAACCCCTTCATCAACGCGGGCGCCCTGGTGGTCACCGACCGCCTGCACTCACTGACCGGCGACGCCTCCGGCGCCGTACGGGAGTTCCTGCGCCGTGAGTCCGACAACCCGCTGCTGGACACCGACCCGGTGATCGCCGCCTCCGAGGCCGAACACGGCCACCGCAACGCCGCGCTCGCCCACTTCATCGCCAGCCACGGCAACCTGCAGAACCCCGTCGAGACCGTCCTGGACCACTACTACGCCCACTGCGCCATCGCCGCGAGCTGCCGCGACCTCGTCCTGGCCGGCTCCTTCCTCGCCCGCTACGGCGTGCGCACCGACGGAACCCGGCTGATGTCCCGCAGCGAGGCCAAGCGCGTCAACGCCGTCCTCCTCACCTGCGGCACCTACGACGCCGCCGGCGAGTTCGCCTTCCGGGTCGGCCTGCCCGGCAAGAGCGGCGTCGGCGGCGGCATCCTCGCCGTACTCCCCGGCCGTGCCGCCGTCTGCGCCTGGGGCCCCCGCCTCGACCAGGCCGGCAACTCCGTCGCCGCCGTCACCGCCCTCGACACCCTCACCACGCTCTCCGGCTGCTCGGTCTTCTGAGGTGTGCCGAGGTGTGCCGAGGTGCCCTGAGGTGTGCCGAGGTGCCCTGAAGTGTGCCGGCCGGAGAGCATCCGGGCCCCGGTCGTCCGCACAGCGACCGGGGCCCGGAGTCCTGACGGACGGCGGACTACTCCACCGTCACGCTCTTCGCCAGGTTGCGCGGCTTGTCCACGTCGCGCCCGAGGGCGACGGCAGCGTGGTAGGCCAGCAGCTGGAGCGGGATGTTGAGGAGCAGCGGGTCCAACTCCGGCTCGCTCTTGGGGACCAGGATGCAGTGGTCGGCGAGCTTCTCCTCGGGGCGGCGGTGGGCGACGGCGATGACGCGGCCGTGGCGGGCCTTGATCTCACCGAGGGTGGTGAGGTTCTTGTCGAGCAGCTCGTCGTCCGGGACCAGTGCCACGGTGGGCAGTTCGGGGCTGATCAGGGCCAGCGGGCCGTGCTTGAGCTCACTCGCCGGGTACGCCTCGGCGTGAACGTAGGAAATCTCCTTGAGCTTCTGCGCGCCCTCGCGGGCGGCCGGGTAGCCGCGGACCCGGCCGATGAACATCATGCCGCTGGAGTCGGCGTACTCGGCGGCGAGTTCGGCGATCGCGTCGCTCTGGTCGAGGACCTCGCGGATCTGGTCCGGCAGGGCCTGCAGGGCCGAGACGATGCGCCGGCCGTCGGCGGGCGAGAGGTCGTGGATGCGGCCGAAGTGCAGGGCGAGCAGGGCGAAGGCGACCACGGTGGAGGTGAACGCCTTGGTGGAGGCGACCGAGACCTCGGGGCCGGCGTGCAGGTAGATGCCGCCGTCGCACTCGCGGGCGATCGCGCTGCCCACGGTGTTGACGACGCCGAGCACCCGGCCGCCCTTGCGCTTGATCTCCTGGACGGCGGCCAGCGTGTCGTAGGTCTCGCCGGACTGGCTGACCGCGACGTAGAGGGTGTCCGCCTCGATCACCGGGTTGCGGTAGCGGAACTCCGAGGCCGGCTCGCTGTGCGCGGGGATCCGGGCCAGCTCCTCGATCAGCTGCGCGCCCATCTCGCCCGCGTAGTAGGCGGATCCGCAGCCGAGGATCTTCACCCGGCGGATCTCGCGCAGCTCCCGGGCGTCCAGGTTGAGGCCGCCGAGGTGGGCGGTGCTGAAGCGCTCGTCGAGCCGGCCGCTGAGGGTGCGCTCGACCGAGGTGGGCTGCTCGTTGATCTCCTTGAGCAGGAAGTGCTCGTAGCCGGCGGTGTCGTAGGAGTCGATCTCCCAGTCCACGGTGGACGGCTGACGGTGGGTGGTGCGGGCGTCCGCGGTGAAGGTGCGGAAGCCGTCGGCCCGGACGGTGGCCAGCTCGCCGTCCTCCAGGTGCACGACCTGGCGGGTGTAGCGGACCAGGGCGGAGACGTCGGAGGCGACGAACATCTCCTTCTCGCCGATGCCGAGGACGATCGGGCTGCCGTTGCGGGCGACCACGATCCGGTCCGGCTGCTCGGCGTCCAGCACCGCGATGCCGTAGGTACCGACGACCCGGCCGAGGGCGGCGCGGACGGCGTCCTCCAGCTCGACGCCCTCGGCGGCGTGGGCGGCGATCAGGTGGGAGAGCACCTCGGTGTCGGTCTCGGAGCGGAACACGGCGCCCTCGGCGGTCAGCTTGGCGCGCAGCTCGTCGGCGTTCTCGATGATGCCGTTGTGGACGACGGCGATCCGCTCGGCGTTGTCCAGGTGCGGGTGGGCGTTGGCGTCGCTGGGGACGCCGTGGGTGGCCCAGCGGGTGTGGCCGATGCCGGCGGTTCCCTTGAACCGGGCCGGCACGGCCGCCGCGAGGTCGGCGACCCGGCCCTTGACCTTGCGGAGCTTGATCCCGCCGCTGCGCCCGGTGACGGCGACACCGGCCGAGTCGTAGCCGCGGTACTCCAGTCGGGCCAGCCCCTCCAGCAGGAAGGGGGTGGCGTCCTTGGGGCCGATGTAGGCCACGATTCCGCACATACGTGGACTCCTCCTGAGATAAGTCGGGTCTTGAGGGTCTTGAGGGTCTTGAGGGTCTTGAGAACGTCGGGAACGGCCGAGGAAGGCGGGGAACGGCGCTCAGCCGTACACGATCCGGCGCAGCTGTCGAGCCGAGAGTTCCGGCGCCGCCACACGGCGGGCGGGCAACTCCTCGGCGAGCCGGGCGAAGATCCGCTCATTGGTCAGGCCGCGCGCCTGGAGCTCGCCGTGACGGCGACGGACGTACTCCTCGGTGCTCTCGGAGAAGTACGCCAGCACCTCCGCCACGACCCGCGCCGCCTCCCGGGGCCCGAGCGGGCTGGTCCGGGTGAGGTGGGCGAGGAGGTCTTCGTGAGGGTGGGGTGAGCTCGGCACGAGTGAGGACTCTAGGCCGCACCGCCCGGCGAAGCCAAAGATCCTGCCCGGATTCGGGCAGACTTTACGACTTTCAGCTCGGGCAACCATGCGGACGCCCTTCCGTCACCTTCCCGCCAGCCCCTTGAAGCCATGCCGAGTCCACACGTAGCGTGATCCAGCGAACACGTAGCGGAAGACCGGAGGCTTGCTGATGTGCGGGATCACCGGATGGGTCGCCTTCGAGCGCGACCTCACCGCCGACCAGAAGGACCGGGACGTCCTCGACGCGATGACGGCCACACAGCTCTACCGCGGCCCGGACGCCGGGGGCGTCCGCATCGAGCCGCACGCCGCACTGGGCCACCGCCGGCTCGCGGTGATCGACATCGAGGGCGGCGTCCAGCCGATGACGGTCGAGCACGACGGCCGGCTGCTGGCCGCCCTCACCTACAGCGGCGAGGTCTACAACCACCGCGAGCTGCGCGCGGAACTGGAGGCGGCCGGGCACCGCTTCCGCACCCGCAGCGACACCGAGGTCGTGCTGCACGCCTACCTGGAGTGGGGCGAGGGCCTGGCGGAGCGGCTCAACGGCATGTTCGCCTTCGCGATCTGGGACGCCCGCCGCGAGGAGTTGCTGCTGGTCCGCGACCGGATGGGCGTCAAGCCGCTGCACTACCACCCCACCCCGGACGGCGTGGTCTTCGGCTCCGAGGTCAAGGCGGTCCTGGCGCACCCCTCGGTCCGCCCGGTGGTCGACCTGGACGGGCTGCGCGAACTGCTCGGCCACGCCCGCACCCCCGGCCTCACCCCCTACCGGGGCATCCACGAGGTCCGCCCCGGGCACCTGGTGCGGGTGCGCCGCGAGGGCCTCTCGGTGCGCCGCTACTGGGCGCTGGAGCCACGCGAGCACACCGACTCGCTGGAGGCCACCGTCGCCACCGTCCGGGCCCTGCTGGACGACATCGTCCACCGCCAGCTGGACTCGGACGTGCCGCTCTGCTCGCTGCTCTCCGGCGGCCTGGACTCCAGCGCCGTCACCGCCCTCGCCGCCAGGATGCTGCGCCGGGCCGGCGCCGGCCCGGTGCGCTCCTTCTCCGTCGACTTCACCGGCCAGGGCCGGAACTTCCACACCGACGAGGTGCGGCAGACCGAGGACGGCCCGTACGCCAGGCTGCTCGCCCAGCACGTGGGCGCCGACCACACGGTGATCGAGCTGGACGCCACCGAGCTCACCGACCTGTCCCGGCGCACCACCGTGCTGCGCGCCCGCGACCTGCCGGGCGGCGTCGGCGACATGGACATCTCGCTGCTGCTGCTCTTCCGGGGCGTGCGCCGGGAGTCCACCGTGGCGCTGTCCGGCGAGTCCGCCGACGAGCTGTTCGGCGGCTACCGCTGGTTCCACGACCCGAAGACCGTCGCCACCGAGGACTTCCCCTGGGCCGCCGGCCTCTCCGCCGTCGCCGGCCCGGGCTCCGTCCCGCGCGAACACCTGCTGGACGCCGGCCTGCTCACCAAGCTCGACCTGGACGGCTACCGCAGGGCCCGCTACCGCGAGGCGATCGCCGAGGTCCCGCACCTGGAGCACGCGGACCCGTTGGAGCGGCGGATGCGCGAGATCTCGTACCTCAACCTGACCCGCTTCGTCTGCATCCTGCTCGACCGCAAGGACCGGATGAGCATGGCCAACGGGCTGGAGGTGCGGGTGCCGTTCTGCGACCACCGGCTCGTGCAGTACGTCTTCAACACCCCGTGGGCGATGAAGACCTTCGACGGACGGGAGAAGAGCCTGCTGCGCGCCGCCGTCCGGGACGTACTGCCGGCCGCGGTCGCCGACCGCGTGAAGAGCCCGTACCCGGTGACCGCCGACCCGCACTACCCCGCGCTGCTGCGCGCCGAACTCGCCCGGCTCGCCGCCGCGCGCACGTCCCCCGCGCTCGGGCTGCTCGACCGGAGCCGCCTCACCGACGCGCTCGCCCAGGACACCGACCCGCAGTCGGTCCGGCTCGGCGTCGACCTCGCGCTGGACCTGGACGCCTGGCTGACGGAGTACCAGGTGGCCCTGGAGCTCTGAGGATCGGGGTACGGACGGTGCGGCGGCCCACCGGAAGGCCGCTGCGCCGTCCGGATGATCACCGGGAACCGGCCCGCCCCGCCCGGGCGTCGCACGATGCGGTAGCGTCGCCGATGCCTCTCGAATGGCGGGCGAAAACGCGGATTCCCGCCCCCGTGCCGTCAGGATGGGAGCGAACCGTCCACCTCGATCCGCCGGGGGATCCCGTCATGCAACCGCGAGTATTCGCGATTCTCACCGCCCTGCTCCTGGGCGTCCTGGGCCTCGGCTCGGTGGCCGTCACCGACTGGTCGCCCGCGGCGGCCACCGTGGCCCCGGCCGCCGGCGCCACCGGGACCGCCCCCGGCGCGCAGCCCGCCGCGACCGGCACCGCGAGCGCCACCCCGACCGGCGACCCGGCGGTGTGGACCCGCTCGACGCTGCGCAACAAGCTGATGGCCGAGATGGACGCCACCGACCCCGGCGTCGCCCTCGCCGACCTCGACAAGATCACCAAGGAGAAGCCGTACACCGTGCGCTTCTGCCACCCGATCGCGCACGAGCTCGGCCACGCGGCGGTCAAGCGCTTCAACGAGGACTTCCAGAAGGTCATCTCCTTCCCGCACGAGACCTGCGCGGCCGGCTACCTGCACGGCGCGGTCGAGGAGATGCTCAACGCCTCCACCCAGCCCGAGGTGGACCTGCTCAAGCTCTGCGCCCCCAAGAACACCGGCCCCTGCATCCACGGCGTCGGCCACGGCACGATGTTCGTCGCCAAGCAGGACGTCGCCAAGGCGCGCGACCTGTGCAACAAGTTCACCACCGACCAGAACAGGATCCGCTGCTCCGAGGGCCTGTTCATGCAGCTCTTCGGCCCGGACGAGGAGGACGAGCAGGCCAAGGCGAACCTGCCCGCCGACAAGCTCGCCCAGGACCCGCTGTACCCCTGCAAGGACCAGCCGGCCCTGTTCCAGTCCGCCTGCTTCTTCTACGCCCCGACCTTCTACCTGTCCTCGCACGACTACCCGAACCACCCCGAGGTCTACGCCGACGCCCTCAAGTGGTGCCTCAACGGCAAGGCCAGCGGCGGGGCGGTGGACTGCAGCCGGGGCGTCGGCTCGCGCACCATGAAGTACAACCTGGACCGCGAGGACTGGGCCGCCCAGCAGTGCGCCACCGCCGCCGACGGCTGGCAGCGCAAGGCCTGCACGGAGGGGCTGGTCAGCTACTACACGGTCAACTACACCGACGGCGGCGCGGCCGGACGGCTCTGCGCCAAGATCACCAACAAGGAGATGCAGGGCTACTGCCGCTCCGCGAGCGGACTGTCCGCTTCGCTGGACTGACCGCTGGTCTCAGCATGAGGGCCCGCGCCGCACGGCCCTTTGCATAGGATCGCCCGATCATCGCCTGATCAGGGTGCGCCGAGGAAGCCGCGCCTCGCCCAGCCCGCCCCCCGGCCTCCCTGGAGCACGCCATGACCACCGAGGACTTCCGCAGCGCCGCCCACACCACCGCCGAGCTGGTCTCCGACTACCTCGCCGAGCTGCCCGCCCGCCCGGTCTGGCAGCCGATGGACCAGACCGCCCGACAGGCCCTGCTCGACGCCCCGCTGCCCACCGAGGGGCGCCCGCTCACCGAGCTGCTGGACACGATCGGGCGGGACGTCCTCCCGCACCCCATGGGCAACGGCAACCCCCGCTTCTTCGGCTGGGTCAACTCCGCCCCCGCCCCGGCCGGGGTGCTCGCCACCCTCGCCGCCGCCGCGATGAACCCCAGCTCGGCCGGAGGCGACCACGCCGACGTCCACCTGGAGCGCGCCGTCGTCCGCTGGATCGCCGAACTCGTCGGCTTCCCGCACCCGGCCGGCGGCGGCCTGCTCACCTCCGGCACCTCGATGGCGACCGTCGTCTGCCTCGCCGCCGCCCGCAACCGCGCCGCCCGACTGGCCGGCCGGGACGTCCGCGAGGACGGCCTCACGGGCATGCCGCCGCTGGTCGGCTACGCCACCGGCGAGACCCACTCCTGCGTCCGCAAGGCCGCCGAACTCCTCGGCCTCGGCAGCCGGCACCTGCGCACCGTCGCCACCGGACCCGACGGCCGCCTGGACACCGCCGACCTGCGGGCAGCCGTCGAGCGCGACCGCGCGGCCGGAATGCTGCCCTTCCTGGTGGTCGCCTCGGCCGGCACCGTCGGCACCGGCGCGGTGGACGAATTCGGCCCGATCGCCGACCTGTGCGAGGAGCAGCGGCTCTGGCTGCACGTGGACGGCGCGTACGGCGCCTTCGGCCGGCTCGACCCCGCCATCGCCCACCGCTACGAGGGCCTGGAGCGCGCCGACTCACTCGCCCTCGACCCGCACAAGTGGCTCGGCGTCCCGGTCGACTGCGGCTGCGCGCTGGTCCGCGACACCGACGAACTGCGCGGCACCTTCAGCCTCGTCCCGTCCTACCTGCGCGACGATGCGGCCGGCTCGCTCGGCTGGTTCTCCGAGTACGGCACCGAGCAGACCCGCCCGTTCCGCGCCCTCAAGGTCTGGGCCACCATCGCCCACCGCGGCCGCACGGGCCTCACCCAGGACATCGCCCGGTGCACCGCGCTCGCCCGGCGCCTCGGCGAACTCGTCGAGGCCGACGAGGAGTTGGAGCTGCTCGCCGAGGTGCAGACCTCCATCGTCGCGTTCCGCCACCGCGCCCCGGGCCTGGACGCCGCCGCCCGTGACACCCTCAACCGCGACCTCCCGGTCGCCGTCCAGCGGCGCGGCCGGGTCTTCGTCACCGGCGCCCTGCTCGGCGGGCACGAGATGCTCCGCGCCTGTCTACTCAACGCCGCCACCACCGAGGAGGACTTGCGCCTGCTCCTCGCGGAGGTGAAGGCCGCGGCCCGCGAGCTGAAGCCGTAACACACCCCGGCGGACCTTAACGGCCAGGTCACGACAGGTTCGTGATCGGGAAACACCGGTCGGGCACGGTGGAGGCCATGGAGCACTCGAAGCCTTCCTTCCAGCGCGCCCGCCGCTGGCGCCGTGACACCGTCGAGCTCGCCGCCGCCTTCCTCTCCGTCACCGCCGCCGACCTGATCGCGAAGGTCGTCCTGCACGGCTCCGACGGCCCGATCGTCCTCGCCACCTCCGCCCTCGCGCTGCTCGCCGCCGCTCTCCTGCACGCCTGGTGGTCCCCGCACGCCCCTCCCCCGACCACCCTGTGGCGCGTGCGCACCACCGCCCTGGCCCACACCCACACCACCCTCGCCGACCACGAGATCACCCTGCTCTCGCTCCACGCCCACCCCACCACCGACGAACTCTTCCTCCGCACCCCGCGCACCCTCACCCCGACGGCCCTCACCACCCTGCTCACCACCAGCGGCCACACCCTCCAGGACACCCCGACCCGGATCGCCTGAGCAGCGGCCGGTCGCGGCGACGGGGGCCCGGGGAGGCGCCCGCCGGCGGATCACCGAGTGACGGCGACGGGGCTCAGCCCTTCGACGGCTGCACCACGCACAGCGTGTCGCCCAGCATGCCGCCGAAGCCCCCGAGCAGGGTGCCGGTCACGGCCTTGCAGGCGGCGGCCTCCTGCGGGGTCTTGGGGCCGTTGACGCTGTTGGTGCCGTCGGCGGCGGCCGCCTGGGCGAAGGCGAGCGGTACGGCCAGCAGCACGGCGCAACAGGCCGTCGCCGGCGCGGAGTTCCTGGTGGACATCGGGGAGCCCCTTCGGATCGAGGTGGGTTCGGCGAGAAGCCGAGCCATCCCTATCCGAAGCGGCTCCCGTGATCACGGATCCTGGGCCATCCGTGAGTGTGTCCGTCAGTACGCCGTCGTACGGGCCGACGCGGACGAGGTGGGGCCGCCTCCGCCCGGGGCATCAGCGCGTTCACGATCACGTAACCGGCCGGAAGCGCACCGTCGGTAGCGTCGGCCCCATGACGGCATCACGCACTGGCTCCGAACGGCTCTGGCACCGGCCTTTCCGCAGGTCCGACAGCAGGTCCGACCGCAGGTGCGCGGCGCCCGACGGCCAGGCCACCCGGCTGCCCGCGCTCACCGGCGGCCCGTACCGGCAGGCCCGCCCGCGCCCGCTGCCGGCCCGCCCGGACTCCGTGGCCCACCCGGGCGCCCGGGCCGACGAAGCGGTGTCCCGGCTGCCGCTGCCGGACGGGACGGAACTCCTGCTGCGCCCCGTCGGCCCGGCCGACAAGGCGGCGGCCCTCGCGATGCACGGCCGCTGCTCCCCCGCCGCGCTGCGGCAGCGCTACCACGGGCCGGTCCGCGACGCCGACCGCTACCTGGACCACCTGTTGGACGCCCGGCGCGGCCGCAGCCTCGCGGTGACCGCCCCCGACGGGCGGTTGCTCGCCCTCGGGCACCTGATGTGGGACGACGACGAGGCGGAGCTCGCCGTGCTGGTCGAGGACGCCTGGCAGCGGCACGGACTGGGTCTGGCCCTGCTGCGGCGGCTGACCGCGGCGGCCCGGGCCGCCGGGATCGGGACGGTGTACGCGGTGACCCACATCGCCAACACCGCGCTGATCGCCGCGATGCGCCGACTGACCGCCCCGCTGGACTTCCGCACCGAGGACGGCACCCTGGTGATCACCGCCACGCTGGCCGCCGGAACCGCCCCCGCTCCCACCCCCGCTCCGGGCCGCTGATCATTTCTTCACCACATCCTTACCGGCCGTCCCGGGAACCCGGCGACGGCGGCGGAGCGTCGTGAAGGGACGAAGGGTCCCTCCGTACACCGCCCTCCTTGACGGACCGTCAGCGCCCCTCGCGGCCGCGTCACAGCAGACGGCGCGGGGTCCGGTTCGTCCGGCCGGGCTACGGAGTCGGTAGGCTGACCCCGTCCCCGCCGCCCGACGGCCCGTTTCCGGCCCCGGGCGGTGCCGCAGCAAGGAGGAACCACTGAGCATGGCAGGCACCGAATCGGAGCCCACAGGCGCACGCGACGCCTCGCTGCCGGCCCGCGCCAAGATCGCGGTCACGGCCGGCAAGGTCGCCGCCGCCGTGTCGCGCAAGGCCGGACGCGGAAGCGGCTCGGTGATCGGCGGCAAGGTCGCCCTCAGGCTCGACCCCGATCTGCTCGCCACCCTCGCCGACCACCTCGACGTCGTCCTGGTCAGCGCGACCAACGGCAAGACCACCACCACCCGCCTGATCGCCGAGGCGCTGCGCGCCGCCGGCCCGGTGGTCTCCAACGCCCTGGGCGCCAACATGCCGGCCGGCATCACCTCCGCCCTGGCCGGCGGCACCGACGCCCGCTTCGGCGTCATCGAGGTCGACGAGAAGTACCTGGCGACGGTTGCCCGCGACACCCGCCCCAAGGCGATCGCCCTGCTCAACCTCTCCCGCGACCAGCTCGACCGCGCCGCCGAGACCCGCATGATGGCGGAGAAGTGGCGCGAGGGCCTGCAGGACACCGAGGCCGTGGTCATCGCCAACGCCGACGACCCGCTGGTGACCTGGGCCGCCTCCTCCTGCAAGAAGGTGGTCTGGGTGGCCGCCGGACAGGCCTGGAAGGAGGACGCCTGGTCCTGCCCCGCCTGCGGCGGTGTGATGCAGCGCCCCGGCGACGACTGGTTCTGCCAGGACTGCGGCTTCCGGCGCCCCAACCCGCACTGGGCGCTCCAGGGCACCCACGTGATCGACCCGCAGCGCGGCGCCTGGCCCATCCAGCTGCAGCTGCCCGGCCGGGCCAACCTGGCCAACGCCACCAGCTCGGCCGCCGTCGCCGCCGTGTTCGGCGTCTCCCCGCAGGTCGCGCTGGAGCGGATGCGCTCGGTGACCGCCGTCGCCGGCCGCTACGACGTGGTCCAGTACCAGGGCCGGGACATAAGGCTGCTGCTGGCCAAGAACCCGGCCGGCTGGCTGGAGACCTTCTCGCTGATCGACGGCCCGCCGGCCCCGGTGCTCCTCTCCGTCAACGCCCTCGACGCCGACGGCACCGACACCTCCTGGCTGTGGGACGTCGACTACGAGCGTCTGGCCGGCCACCCGATCTTCGTGATGGGCCAGCGCAAGCTGGACCTGGCCGTCCGCCTGGAGGTCGCCGGGCTGCAGTTCCACGTGGTGGACACGCTGGAGCAGGCCGTCCGGATGGCCCCGCCCGGCCGGATCGAGGCCATCGCCAACTACACCGCCTTCCAGCAGCTGCGGAAGGTCGTGGCCGGCTGATGCCGCGCCCGCACACCAGTCTTTTCGTGACGGAAGGCCTTCGAGGATGAGTGAGAGCAGCCTGCGCGTGGTCTGGGTCTACCCGGACCTGCTCAGCACCTACGGCGACCGGGGCAACGCCCTGGTCGTGGAGCGCCGGGCCCGCCAGCGCCATCTCAACGTGACCCGGATCGACGTGCGCTCCGACCAGGCGATCCCCACCAGCGGGGACATCTACCTGATCGGCGGCGGCGAGGACCGGCCGCAGCGGCTCGCCGCCGAGCGGCTTCGGGCCGACAGCGGCCTGGTGCGGGCCGCCGAGAACGGCGCGATCATCTTCGGCGTCTGCGCGGGCTTCCAGATCATGGGCCGCGAGTTCATCAACGACCTCGGCGAGCGCGAGCCGGGCCTCGGCCTGCTCGACGTCTGGACCACGCGCGGCGAGGGCGCCCGCTGCGTCGGCGACGTGCTGGCCGACGTGGACCCGCGGCTCGGTCTGCCACAGCTGACCGGCTTCGAGAACCACCAAGGCGTCACCCACCTCGGCCAGGGCGTGCAGCCGTTCGCCACCGTCACCGTCGGCCGGGGCAACGGCACCGGTGACGGCACCGAGGGTGCCTGGCGGGACACCGTCTTCGGCACCTACCTGCACGGCCCGGTGCTGGCCCGCAACCCCGCCGTGGCCGACATGCTGATCAAGCTGGCGCTGGACGTCAACGCCCTGCCGCCGGCCGACACCACCTGGTACGACGCGCTGCGCGCCGAGCGCATCGCCGCCACGACGCGCCCCTCCTAGTACCTCCGAACGCCCCGCCCGGGTGACCGCATCGCGGTCACCCGGCCCACGGGCGGCCCCGGACGTACGACAATGGGGCTGCCGGCTGCACACCCTCCTCGGCAGCAGGCTGCAATTCCGCGCGGGAACGCCGACGGCGCCGCTCCCGCGTCGGCTCCTGCCCGGCCGGACCAGGGGCCGTATGCTCGACTTCACGGCCGTTTTCGGACGTTCTGTCCGGATCGGCCGGTCCTTCACCCCGCGGCCACCTCCCCGCCGTCCCGGCGTGGAAGCGCCTCGTCACGGGTGTCGGCTCGTCGTCCCAGCCTGTAGTCCGGCCGTTCCTCGGTTCTGCTCGGGAGTTGCAAAGCTAATGCGTATCGGAGTGCTGACCAGCGGCGGTGACTGCCCCGGCCTGAACGCGGTGATCCGTTCCGTGGTGCACCGTGGGGTGGTCGACCACGGCGACGAGATCATCGGGTTCGAGGACGGTTGGCGCGGTTTCCTGGAAGGGCACCACCGCCCCCTGACCCTGGACTCGGTGAGCGGCATCCTGGCCCAGGGCGGCACCATCCTCGGTTCCTCCCGGGTGCAGCCGAGCCACCTGCGGGACGGCGTGGAGCGCGCCAAGAAGTACTGCTCCGACCTCGGTCTGGACGCGGTGATCCCGATCGGCGGCGAGGGCACCCTGAAGGCCGCCAAGCTGATGAGCGACGCGGGCCTGCCGATCGTCGGTGTGCCGAAGACCATCGACAACGACATCGCCGCCACCGACGTGACCTTCGGCTTCGACACCGCCGTCTCGGTCGCCACCGAGGCCCTGGACCGGCTGAAGACCACCGCCGAGTCCCACCAGCGGGTCATGGTCGTCGAGGTCATGGGCCGACACACCGGCTGGATCGCGCTGAACGCGGGCATGGCCGCCGGCGCGCACGCCATCGTCGTCCCGGAGCGTCCGTTCCACATCGAGAAGCTCACCGCCGTCGTCCGCGAGCGCTTCGACCGCCAGAAGAAGTTCGCCATCGTGGTCTGCGCCGAGGGCGCCAAGCCCGAGCCCGGCACCATGCACTGGGAGGAGGGCAGCAAGGACATCTACGGCCACGAGCGCTTCACCGGCATCGCCACCCAGCTCTCCCGCGAACTGGAGCACCGCCTCGGCAAGGAGGCCCGCCCGGTGATCCTCGGCCACACCCAGCGCGGCGGCACCCCGACCGCCTACGACCGGGTGCTCGCCACCCGCTTCGGCTGGCACGCCGTCGAGGCCGTCCACAAGGGCGCCTTCGGGCACATCACCGCGCTGCAGGGCACCAACATCAACCTGGTGCCGCTGGCCGAGGCGGTCGCCGAGCTGAAGACCGTCCCCCAGGACCGTTACCTGGAGGCCGAGACGGTCATCTGACCGGCCGCCTCCGGGCAACCGGCCCCCGGACCGCTCCCGTCGGTCCGGGGGCCCTCGCGCATCCCCGTGCAGCGGACGGGCGTTCCCGCCGCCGTCCCGTTAGCGTGGGCCGCAGGAGCCCACCGGAAGGACCGCGCATGGAGATCCTGGCGTACGGAGTGCAGGCCGATGAACGGCCGCTGCTGGAACGGGCCTTCGCGGGCCGGCACGGGCTGCGCTGCCTGGACGTGTTCCTCAACCGCGACACCGCCCCGCTGGCCGCCGGCTACCCGGCCGTCAGCAGCAGCGTCAACGCCGTCCTCGACGCCGAGACGCTCGCCGTCCTCGCCGCCGGCGGCACCGAACTGATCGCCCAGCGCTCCACCGGTTTCAACAACATCGACCTCGACGCCGCCGCCGAGCTCGGTCTCACCGTCGCCCGGGTCTCCTACTACAGCCCGCACGCGGTCGCCGAACACGCTTGGGCCCTCGCCCTCGCCGTCAACCGCCGCCTCACCCGCGCCGCCAACCGCTCCCGCGAGTTCGACTTCCGCCTCGACGGGCTGCTCGGACGGGACGTCCACGGGATGACCGTCGGCGTCATCGGCACCGGCAAGATCGGCGAGTGCTTCGCCCGGATCGCGGCCGGCTTCGGCACCGAACTGCTCGGCTGGGACATCGCCGAGAACCCGGCCTGCACCGAACTCGGCATGAGCTACACCGAACTGCCCGAACTCCTCTCCCACGCCGACCTGGTGAGCCTGCACGTCCCCCTCGTCCCGGCCACCCACCACCTGATCGACGCGGCCGCGCTGGCCCGGATGAAGAACGACGCCATCCTCATCAACTCCAGCCGCGGCGGCCTCATCGACAGCGCCGCCCTGGTCGAGACCCTGCGCGCCGGCCGGCTGTCCGGCGTCGGCCTGGACGTCTACGAGGAGGAGACCGGCGTCTTCTTCACCGACCGCTCCATCCAGGGCATCACCGACGACGTCCTCGCCCGCCTCGTCACCTTCCCCCAGGTCCTGGTCACCAGCCACCAGGCCTACTTCACCCGCACCGCCGTCGGCCAGATCATCGACGCCACCGCCCGCAACATCGACGACTTCGCCGCCGGACACACCAACGAGAACACCCTCGTCCCAGCCGCCACACGCGCCTAGAGCGCGGATCGGATGCCGCGAAACGCCCTCACCGCCACGCCGCCCACTCCCGCACCGCGGACCGGTCGCCGACGCGCCGCACTTCGGCGGCGCCCGGCCCGGGGAAATGCGCGGGGAACAGCAAAGCACCCCGGTCCGCAGCCTCCCCCAGCAGCCGGCGCCGGCTGTCCCTGCCCCCAGCCTGCGTGCCGGCTGACGCAGACGCCATCGGTCACGTGCCCGCACCTCGGAGTGAGCGGGATCCCGCGCGATACGGCCGGTCGGCGAGGCGCGACACGCCGGACGGCGACCATGCCGGCGAGGGAGCGGAGCTCCTGTTCCTCGCGGTGCCGTTCTCGACGGTGCCCTCACCGCGAAACACCTGCTGCTGCAGGACGTCGGCTGACGCCGCGGCCAAGCGCGCCACGCCTCAGCGCTCAGGAGGAGGACCCGCTCAGGAGGAGGACCGTAGACCATCGCGTCAGCCACTCGGGTCGGAATGGGCTTTCCAAGCCTGTGGTTGTAGGTCTGCAAAGGTGTTTCCAACTGGATTGCGAGGAGTTCTCATGACTCCGTCGCTGAATGGCTCGACCGCCCTGGTCACCGGCGCGACCAGCGGCATCGGCCGGGCGATCGCGCAGGTTCTGGCCGAACGGGGCGCGCATGTGGTCGTCTCCGGCCGCGATGCCGCCCGTGGGGAGCAGACCGTGCGGGAGATCCGTGCGGCAGGGGGGAAGGCCGACTTCGTTCAGGCCGACCTGGGCAGTGTGGCCGCCGCCCGCCGATTGGCCCGCGAGGCGAGGCAGTTGACCGGGGGGATCGACATCCTGGTCAACAACGCGGGCGTCTATCCGTTCGTCGGCACCACCGACACCACCGAGGAGGTCTTCGACCAGGTCTTCGACGTCAACGTCAAGGCGCCCTTCTTCCTGACCGCCGAGTTGGTCCCCGGCATGGTCGACAAGGGCGGCGGCTCGATCGTCAACGTGAGCTCCCTCGCGGCCGACAAGGCCATACCCGGGGCCACCGCCTACGGTTCGAGCAAGTCCGCCGTCAACCAGCTCACCCGGATCTGGGCGGCCGAGTACGGCCCGGCCGGCGTGCGGGTCAACGCCGTCCTCCCGGGCGTGACCGAGACCGAAGGCGTGCGGGCCGCTCTCGGCGAGGACCGCAGCGATTTCCTCGCCATGATCCCCGCCGGACGGGTCGGCCTGCCCGGCGAGGTCGCCGAGGCCGTGGCCTACCTCGTGTCCGACGCGGCCTCCTACGTCAACGGCGCCCTGCTCACCGTCGACGGCGGAGCGTCCGTGAGCTGACCTCCTCCGCTGTTCCCCGCGCGCATCGGGAGAGCCGGGCGGGGCTACGGCGCCGGCGGCGAAGCCGTGTAGCCGGGGGGCGGCACTCGGGTCGGAGTCGAGAGTAGGCCTCAGAAGACGACCTCAGGTCGCGGTGAGGACCAGCATGGCCTGGTCGTCGTGCGTGGCGTCAGCCTCGAAGGCGGCGACCACGGCGGAGACCGATTCGAGGAGCGCCCCGGCGGTCGGGGGCGAGGTCCGGAACGTGCCGAAGGCGTCGGCCAAGCGCTCCTCCCCGAAGAGCTCGCCGCTCGCGGAGCGGGCCTCGGTGATGCCGTCGGTGACCAGCAGCAGACTGTCGCCCGGGTACAGGTCGATGCTGCAGGGAGACGGGGCGGGGTCGGGCCCGATACCCAGCAGCAGGCCCGGGTGGGTGAGTTCCTCGATCGTGCCGTCGGCTCGTCGGACGAGCGGGGGTACGTGGCCTGCGCGGATCAGGTTGAGCGCCAGGTGGGTTGCGGTGTGCTGCAGTTCGCCGTAGACGAGTGAGACGAAGGAGTCCTCGTCGGCCGTGTCCACCAGAGCGTCGTTGATGGCGGTGACCACCGCCGCCGGGTCGTGCCCGAGATGGGCGGCGGCGCGTGCGCTGTGGCGGACCATGCCGGTCGTGGTGGCGGCCCGGGCTCCGCGCCCGCACACGTCGCCGATCATGAGTGCCCAGCGGTCGTCGGGAAGCGGGAAGACGTCGAAGAAATCGCCCCCGACATCGAGGCCTTCGCCGGCGGGGCGGTAGGAGGCCGCCAGATCCGCGCCGGGGATCTCGGGCAACTCGGGAGGCAGCAGGCCGGCCTGCAGGTCGTGGGCGAGTCTGACCCGGTCGCTGAACTGGCGGGCGTTGTCCGCAGTGGAGGCGGCCCGGCGGGCGAGCTCCTCGGCCAGCGCGACGGCGTGGCCGTCCAACGGCCGGTCGGTGGCCAGGAGGGTCAGCACACCGAAGGTGCGGCCGCGGGCGGCCAGCGGCACGCACACATAGCCGGTGATGCCGAGCCGCGCGGACGAGCCGTCCGGGCGAGAGCCGACCTGGCCGCTCTCGGTAGTACCGGAGGCCAGCACACGGGCAACCGCGTTGTCGACCTCGGGGCGCAGTTCCGGGGAGGCGAGCAGGTCCTCCTCGGCTCGGGTGGCGGCGGCGACGGCGATCCGCTGGACCTGGCCGTTCTCGAGCACGTGAACGGCGCACAGCGGCGCCAGGGCCGGCACGGACAGCCGGGCCATGCACTCAAGGCAGTCGAAGTAGTACGGCTCGTGCGCGATGGCGGTACTGGCGTCCAGGACGAACGCCAGGTCCTCACGGGCGGCCTTCTCCCGCTCCTGAGCGGTGCGGCGTGCCTCCACCGCGTGATGGCGCTCGATCGCCAGGGCGGCGATGCGCGCGAAGGCCGCGCTGAGCGCCACGTCCTTGCCCTCGGGTGCCTTGGGGGTGCGGTGGTAGATCGCGAAGGTGCCCAACAGGCGGCCGTCCAGGCCGTGGATCGGCGTCGACCAGCACGCCGCGACATCCGCCCGCTCCGCGATCTCCCGGTACCCCTCCCACAGGGGATCCGTGGCGATGTCGCTGACGACCACCGCTTCCTGCCGGTAGGCGGCGGTGCCGCACGAGCCGACGCCGTCGCCGATGGCGATCCCGTCGATCGCTTCGTTGTAGAAGTCGGGCAGGCGCGGGGCAGCACCGTTGCGCAGGTGGAGGCCGTCCGGATCGACGAGCAGCACCGAGACGATCATGTCCGGGGACAGCTCCTCGATCGCCTTCGCCATGCCGTCGAGGATCTCGTTCAGCGGGGCGTCGCGGGCGATCTGTTCCAGTAGGACGCGCTGCTCGGCCGCCAGCAGCTGCGCGTGGTGGTACGCGGTGGTCTCCACCGCGATCACCGCCACGCCGTCGACCCGGCCGACCGCATCCCGGCGGGGCTCGTAGGTCACGTCGAAGAACGCCTCCCGCTGCGCCGCCGGGCCGCCGAGGACGAGCCGGCCACGTCGGTTCCGGTACGCGGCCCCGGTGCGATACACCTCATCGAGCCGATCGAGCACGCCCTGCCGGGCCAGTTCCGGGAACAGCTCCCCGACGGGCACACCGGTGATCGCCCGGCCACCCGTGAGAGCGTCGAAGAAAGCCGGATTCGCCGTCTCCAGCACGTGTCTCGGACCGCTCAGCGCAGCGAAGAGCACCGGAGCCTGCCCGAACAGGTCCGTGTACTCCTCGCTCCGCAGTCGAACGATCACGGCTTGTGCCGTGGTCGGCCTGGGGCGATCAGGCTGTACCGGCATGACAGGAAACCTTCTCCCGCTCCCACCTGCGCCGTCGCACCTTACCCCCACTTTGACACGGAACGGTGCGGCCCGGACCGCAGTACCGCACATACCGAGGAGCGGATGCCGTCGCGGGACCGCAGCTCGGTCGCCGGGCCGGGCCGGGCCCCACCACCCGACGCCGGGCCCCGGTCCGCGGGCAGGACCCGATCACGCCGTCGCGCCGCGGCACAGCGGCACAGCGGCCGCAGAACGGTCGCCATGGCGGGCGGCGCAACGAGAACACCCCGTGCCGAGGGACCGGCCCACGAGGAGCAGGCCGTCCGGTATCCGACCCGTGGACAAAATCAGACAGGCTTGAATTGCGGTATTTCATCAGTGATGCAAAAGGAGTCACCCCGCACGGACAAACGTTCAATATGCGCCCGCCCGGCCGAAAACCCTGTCCCTGCTACTACAGTGCGATTCCCTGAGCCGACTTCCGGGGGCGTCGGCGGCAGGTGTCCATGAGAACACGGCCGATAGCGGAGACATGTCAGAAATCGGTATACCGACGCACTGGAATCCAGGTCCCCGCGCGGGGGAGGCCGGCTCCGTGAGGGTACTTCCGCTGCCCGCGGCCTTGCGGTCGGGCGGTTCGGGGCTGGACTTCCCCCGGGTGCTGATGGAGGTCCCGCACGGCCGCCTCTCCGGGACACTCCTCGTGACGGGCGATCCGGGCGGCCGCTTCCACCTTGAGGACGGTGTCATCCTCGAGGTCACCTCACCCGGTTCGCCGGGGGTCGAGACCCTCCTCCTGCGCTCCGGCCGTGTCACCGAGACCGACTGGGCATCCGCGGTCCGGTCCGGGGCCGCGGGGAGGCGCGTCGGCGCCGAACTGGTCGCCCGGGAACTGGTCGGCTCGGCGGAGCTGCAGCTGATCTGCGTGATGGCGGCACTGGACGGCGCACTGGCGATGGGAATGGGCCGGATCGACCGGGTCACCCTCGATCCCGAACCGCCGTCCTCCTTTTTCGCCGCGCCGGAGGGAATCGAACCGGA
The DNA here is from genome assembly GCF_040609455.1 of Kitasatospora sp. NPDC004669. Classification (NCBI taxonomy): domain Bacteria; kingdom Bacillati; phylum Actinomycetota; class Actinomycetes; order Kitasatosporales; family Streptomycetaceae; genus Kitasatospora; species Kitasatospora sp. NPDC004669. Next base: position 7,289 of record NZ_JBEXKB010000081.1, on the reverse strand, counting down.
ATGGCTGAGCCACGAAACCGAGCGGCGAATAAGGGCCCTGGGCGGACAGCCGGTTACACCGTTCCGCGACCGGTTGTCACGAACCGACGCCGGAACCCGGCTCCTGGACGACGGAATCGCCGGTGAACGGCGGGACATCCTGCGAACGGCCAATGGCAGGCGCAGTTGCCGGGACATCGCCTTCCTGCTCGGGCGGGGCCTCTACGCCGTGACGGTCGAGACCTCACGACTGCTGCACGAAGGATTGGTCGGCCTCGCGCCCTCGGCCCTGGAGGAGGCCGAAGGATCCTTCCCCGCCCCGGAGGGCGACCGGAACCCGGAGCCCGCCGGACAGTCGGGCCGCTCGGGGAACCCGGCCCGACTGCCGCGTCGTCGGCCCGGGGCCAGCGGGATCACCGACGTCCTTCCACTGCGCCCCGTGTCCGGCCCCTGGCGGCCCTCAACGGCACTCGCCGCGGAGGACCGGCGGTTCGGCAGCGCGCAGTAGCAGTCACCGCGGACGCACCCGGCGCGCACCGGGTGGACGAACGGACCGGGGCGATGACGGCTCGTCGGCACCCGGCAACCAATCAACTGGAGAACCGTGACAGACAGACATGACCAGCTGGCCGCAGAGGTGCGGGTGCTTCGGGACCGCGTCGTCGGAGTCACCGACGTCGTGGTGGCCTCCGTCGACGGGCTGCTGATCACATCCGAGACGGACGAGACCGACGAGACCGCGGGGGCCGAGGGCCTGGCCGCCCTCACCGCGGCCTCCTTCAGCATCGCCCGCCGCGCCGGCAGCATGAGCAGCAAGGGTCGGCTGCACCACACCGTGTCGCAGTTCACCGACGGCTACCTGGTCGCCCGGGCCATCGGCGACATGGCGCTGATCGGGGTGCTCGGCGACGCCGGCATGGACGTGCAGCGACTGCAGGTCGAGGCCCGGGAGTCCGCAGAACGCATCAGCGTGCTGCTGACCGCGACGGGCGGCAAGGACGAGGCCAACCACCTTCACCGGTAGCCGGGCTGTCGACCACAGCGTCGGCACCGGTGCACTTTCCAGGACAACCCACGAAGAAGGAGCGCAATTGAGCGGGTCGGAAGCAAGAGGGTCCCGGAGCATGGCCGAAAGGGTCGCGACCCTGGTGAAGACCCTGCGTGCCGAGGTTCCGGACTGCGTGGCCGCAGGGGTCATCGACATGTCCACCGGCATGCTGCTGTCGGTGGAGACCGTGGAATCGCATCCGCCGGAGGTCCTCGACATGCTGGCGGCGGCCACCCTCGACCTGTTCCAGGGCCGCAACGTGGTGATGATCGAGGGCATCTTCAAGGAACGGCGTGGGGTCGTCAGCGACCGGCACTACTTCCAGGAGATCCTCGTCAACAGCGACAACCTGGCGCACCTCTTCCTGCGGATCGACAGCACCGACGAGGTCGTCGCCGTGGTCGTCTGCCGCAAGACGGCCAACGTGGGCATGCTGTTCGCCCAGGCCCGGAGGGTGCTCAAGGAGCACGGCCGGTTGTGACCACGCCGCCCGTCCGGCGTCGGTGGCGGCACCGGTCGTGTGCCACCGACGCCGGACGGGCGGTGCAGCCGGAACGCCCTGACACCGAGGGACCGATGCGCCGTGCGGGGGTCTGCTACCGTGCCGCCCGTGATCAAGATCGTGCCGTTCACCGGCGGTGAGAAGGAAAGCCTGCACGCGGCCCTCGACCGGCACCGCGACGCGGTGCTGTGGAAGGTCGAAGGCCTGGACGACGAGCAGCTGCGCCGGCCGCTGACGCCCTCCGGGACGAACCTGCTGGGGCTGGTCAAGCATCTCGGCGGCGCCGAACTCGGTTGGTTCCGCGAGACCTTCGGGCTGGAGACCGGCCCGCTGCCGTTCGACATCGACGCCGACGAGACCTCCGACCTGCGGATCGAGCCGCACGAGTCGACGGCGGACGTGCTGGCCTTCTACGCCCGCGCCCGGGCCGCCGCCGACGAGGCGATCGACCGGCTGGAGCTGGACTCCCTCGGCACCTCCTGGTCCGGCCGGACCGTCTCGCTGCGCTGGGTGCTGATCCACATGACCACCGAGACCGCCCGGCACGCCGGGCACATGGACATCCTGCGCGAGCTGACCGACGGCGCGACCGGAGACCACGACCGGAGCTGACGGGACGGCGGGCCCGACCGCCGCCCCGCACCCGGCCGGGCGCTCAGGCGGTGCAGCCGCCGTCCACCGCGAGGGCGGCGCCGGTGATGTAGCGCCCGCCCGGGCCCGCCAGGAAGGCCACCGCGGCGGCGATGTCCTCGGCCTCTCCGTAGCGCTCCAGGGCGGTGAGCCCGCGCTGGAAGTCGCCGGAGTCGCCGTCGGCCGGGTTCATGTCGGTGTCGATCGGGCCCGGGTCGACGATGGTGGCGGTGATCCCGCGCGGACCGAGCTCCCGGGCCAGGCCCTTGGTGAGCCCGGTCAACGCGGTCTTGGCGGTCGCCTGGAGGACGAAGTTCGCGCCGGGGACGCGCCCGTTGAAGCAGGAGCCGATGCTGATGATCCGCCCGCCCTCACCCATGTGCCGGGCGGCGGCCTGGGCGGCCAGGAACACCGAGCGGATCACGGGCGGGCCGGTTCGCAGTCGGGCAGCGGATCCGCCGGCGCGTCCCGCTTCGCCGGGTCCATTGCGAGGGTCAGCACGGTCAGCCCGGCGAACAGCGCGGCCGCGATCAGCCCGTTGACGTGCAGCCCGGCGGTGAAGGCCGCCCGCGCGCCGCGCAGCAGTTCGGCGCCCTGCCCGGCGGGCAGGTGCCGGGCGGCCTCGACCGCACCCGCCAGTGAGTCGGAGCCGCCGCCCGCCCGGCCGCGGTAGACCGCCGCCGCCACGGTGCCAAGCAGCGCGAAGCCGAGCGAGCCGCCGAAGTAGTTGCCGGTCTCCGACATCGAGGCCGCCGAGCCCGCCCGCTCGGGCGGCACCGCGCCGAGCACCAGCCCGGTGCCCAGGGCGAACAGCGGTCCGGTGCCCAGGGCGAGCACCGTGATGCCGGTCATCACCAGCGGCAACGAGCCCGCGCCGTCATCGGCGGCGACCAGCAGCAGACCGCCCAGCGCCGAGCACGCCAGCCCGCCCGCGATCGCAGTGGTCCGCCGCACCCGGCGGGCCAGCCTGGGCGCGACCGTGGTGCCGACCGCCACGCCCAGGCCCATCGGGGCGAACAGCACGGCGGAGGCGAACGGCGAGTGGCCCAGCACGCTCTGCAGGTACTGGGTCACCAGCAGGCCGGTGCCGGCCATCGCCACCCCGGCGAGCACCAGCGAGACCAGGACGGCCGTGAACGGGCGGCTGCGCAGCAGGCGCAGGTCCAGCAGCGGCCGGTCCGACCGCAGCTGCCGCCGTACGAACAGGTACCCGACACCCGTACCCACCAGCAGGGCCAGAAGCGGGACCAACGGCGCGTCCTCGACCGGCAGTTGCTTGACGCCGTACAGCATCAGCAGCACCGCCACCAGCGACAGCCCGACCCCGGCCGGGTCCGGCCGCCCGGCCGCCTCGCTGCGGAACTCCGGCAGCAGGAACGGCCCGGCGATCAGCAGCACCGCCATCGCCGGTACGGCGGCCAGGAACACCGACCCCCACCAGAAGTGCTGCAACAGGAAGCCGGCCAGCACCGGCCCGAGCGCACCGCCCGCGAACTGGCAGGTCGCCCAGACGGCGATGGCCTGCCCGCGCCGGCGCCCGTCCCGGAACATGTCGGTGATCAGCGCCAGCGTGGACGGCGCCAGGGTCGCGCCGGCGACGCCGAGCAGGGCCCGCGCGACGATCAGCACCAGCGGGTCGACGGCGAAGGCTGCCACCACCGACAGCACCGCGAAGGCCGCCGCCCCGGTGAGCAGCAGGCGTCGGCGGCCGATCCGGTCGCCGAGCGTGCCCATGGTGATGACCAGGCCGGCCACCATCAGCCCGTAACTGTCGCTGATCCACAGCTGCTGGACACCACTGGCGCCCAGGTCCGCGCTGAGCCTCGGCAGGGCGAGCAGCAGCGCCGTCACGTCCATCGCGACCAGCAGGGTCGGCAGCATCAGGACGGCCAGTCCCAGTCGTGCCCGGGTGGCTTCCATCCCGGTGACTCCTCTCCTAGGAAACATTTCGCCGGGCGGTCGGAGCAGGTCGGCGCTTCTTGACATCGGTGGGCGCTGCGACGGCGGAGAACTCGTGGGAGATTTCTCGGCGGATGATGTCAAGAAGGCGGCGGCGGCTCCGACCGGCGGTCGAAGGGCCCAGCCGGGGCCCGGCCACGACGAGGAGTGACGCGATGAAGTTCCTGATCAGCCTGCACATCAACCCGGCCGTGCTGGACGCGCTGACCGACGAGGAGAAGGCGGCGATCGGCGCCGGGCACGGCAGGTTCATCGAGGCGCTGAAGTCCTCCGGCGAGCTGATCGTCACCCAGGCGCTGGTCGACCCGTCCCAGGCCGCCGTGGTCACCGTGCGGGGCGGCCAGCCCGCGGTGACCGACGGCCCGTTCCTGGAGGCGAAGGAGTTCCTGGGCGGCTTCTACCTGGTCGACTGCGAGGACAAGGAGCGGGCGATCGAACTCGCGGCGCAGATCCCGGACGCCGCGATCGAGGGGCTGGGCGTCGAGGTGCGGCAGGTGATGTTCTCCGACGGACACTTGGAGGCATGACAGCACCGAACTTCGAGGGCCTGCTGCGTGAGCTCACGCCGCAGGTCCTCGGCACGCTGGTCCGCCGGTACGGCCGGTTCGAGGGCTGCGAGGACGCCGTGCAGGAGGCCGTCCTCGCCGCGACCGTGCAGTGGCCCGACGAGGGGGTGCCGGAGAACCCACGCGGCTGGCTGGTGACCGTCGCCTCCCGGCGGCTGGTGGACCGGATCCGCAGCGACCACGCCCGTCGCGAACGCGAGAGCGCGAACGCGGCCGCCGAGGTGGTGCCCGAGGACGTGCCGGACACCGACGACACCCTGCTGCTGCTGTTCCTGTGCTGCCACCCGGCACTGACCCCCGCCTCACAGACCGCGCTCACCCTGCGGGCGGTCGGCGGCCTGACCACCGCCGAGATCGCCCGCGCCTTCCTGGTGCCGGAGGCCACCATGGCGGCCCGGATCAGCCGGGCCAAGCAGCGGATCAGGGCGGCCGGCAGCTCCTTCGCCCTCCCCGAGGGCGCCGAGCGCGAGGAGCGGCTGCGGGTCGTCCTGCACGTGCTCTACCTGATCTTCAACGAGGGCTACACCGCCTCCTCGGGCAGCGAGCTGGAGCGCGCCGACCTCGCCCGGGAGGCGATCCGGCTGGCCCGGACGGTGCACGCCCAGCTCCCCGAGGACGGCGGGGTGACCGGGCTGCTGGCGCTGATGCTGCTCACCCACGCCCGCCGGACGGCCCGGACCACCGCGGCGGGCGACCTGGTGCCGCTGGCCGAGCAGGACCGGACGACCTGGGACCGCGAGCTGCTGGACGAGGGCACGGCGCTCGCCGGGGCCGCGCTGGCCGGCCCCGAGCTGGGCCCGTACCAGTTGCAGGCCGCCATCGCCGCCACCCACGCCGACGCGGCCACCGCCGAGGAGACCGACTGGGCGCAGGTGCACGCCCTCTACCTGATCCTGGAGCGGATCGCGCCCAATCCGATGGTCACCCTCAACCGCGCCGTCGCCCTCACCGAGCTGAACGGCCCGCAGGCCGGCCTCGCCCTGCTGGCCACCCTGGACGGGGACCAGCGGCTGGCCGGGCACCACCGGCTGCTGTCCGTCCGGGCGCACCTGCTGGAGCGCGCTGGGGACCAGGCCGGGGCGTACGAGCACTACCGCCGGGCGGCGCGGGCCACGGCGAGCCTCGCCGAGCAGCGGTTCCTCACCGCCCGGGCCCGACGGCTACAGGTCTAGGGCGAGGCGGGCCGGCGGGCCCGGGCCGGGCGGGCAGGCGGCGAGGCGCCGGACGTCGCCACCCCGGCGCCCCGCCCGGTGGGGATCCACCCGTACGGAGGGGGCGGCGGCATGGCCGGAGTAAGGCCCACCTAGGCTGTATGCCAAGCAAAACGGGCGAACCGGACCCGCACCAGGGACCACGAGGACGGAAAGCAGGACCCGCCGATGGGCGACGGAATGTCAGGAATGCACCACCACGGCGGGATGACCCGACTAGGCCCGTTCAGCCTCTCCAATGTGTGGACCTGGTCCCCGGACCGGGTGTTCCTGCTCGGCGGCCTGGTCGCACTCGGGCTGTACCTGTTCGGTGTGGTCCGGCTGTACAGGCGCGGCGACCGCTGGCCGATCGGCCGGGTGGTCGGCTGGGTGGCCGGCATCGCCAGCCTGCTGCTGGTCACCTGCTCCGGGCTGAACGACTACGGCATGGTCCTGTTCAGCGCGCACATGATCCAGCACATGGTGCTGTCCATGCTGACGCCGATCCTGCTGCTGCTCGGCGCCCCGATCACCCTCGCGCTGCGCGCCCTGCGCCCGGCGGGCAAGGGCCGTCCGCGCGGGCCGCGCGAGCTGCTGGTGGCGCTGCTGCACAGCCGGTACGTCCGGGTGATCTCGCACCCGGCGTTCACCATCCCGATGTTCATCGCGAGCCTGTACGGGGTCTACTTCACCCCGCTGTTCGACTTCCTGATGCAGTACCGCCTCGGGCACATCTTCATGATGGTCCACTTCCTGCTCACCGGTCTGACCTTCTTCTGGCCGATCATGGGTGTGGACCCGGGCCCGCACCGCCCCGGCCACGTGATGCGGATCATCGAGCTGTTCATGGGGATGCCGTTCCACGCCTTCTTCGGCGTGGCGGTGATGATGGCCGGCCACCCGCTGGTCTCCACCTTCACCGTCCAGGGCGCGCCGCCCGGGACGGACCTGTTGGAGGACCAGAAGCTGGCCGGTGGCATCACCTGGGCGTTCGGCGAGATCCCGACCGCGATCGTGTTGATCGCCCTGGTCTACCAGTGGATGGGCTCGGAGCAGCGCCAGGCCCGTCGCCGCGACCGCGCCGAGGAGCGCAGCGGCGACGCCGAGCTGGAGGCCTACAACGCCTACCTGGCCTCCCTGCACAAGCGCGGCCAGCGCCCGGGTGCGGCCGGCACCCCCGCCGCACCGGCGGCCGACGTCGGCTGAACCCGGTCGGCCGGACATCCCGGAGCCCACGTTCCTCACCGGAGGACGTGGGCTCCGCGGCGTTCCGCAGCGGTGTTCCCGCCGGGTGCGTTCGACGGGTACGCACGCGTCGGCATGACCGCCCGGCACGCGGGGAGGCCCCGGGTCCGCGATCGCGGACCCGGGGCCGCCCGGGGCGGCGACTCGCCGGAGGTGAGGGGAGGTTGGCG
>NZ_JBEXKB010000080.1:0-34082 GCF_040609455.1 Kitasatospora sp. NPDC004669 | reverse complement strand
ACTTGCGTGGTGCTGGCACTGCTCGTGGTTCTCCTTACGCCTGGGATCGTAACAAACCCAGACATCAGGGACTCCATGAAAGCCGGAGCAGCTCACTCGGCGTCCCGGGCGGCGGTCACGGTTGGAGGGTTCCTTTCAGTAGCAGGCGGACCAGGGTGCGGTCGTCGGCGTCGACCCGGGCGCGCGCGGTCTGCCACGCGGCGGGGCCGATCCGCTCGCGCAGGTCGTCCAGGCGGCTGGCGTGCTCGCCCCAGTGAGCCCGCCAGGACTGCTCGGGCAGGACGGAGCGCAGGCTGCGCACTTCCTGGTGCAGGTGGGCCAGGCGCGGGTGGTGGCCGGGATGGACGTGGGCGTTGGGGCAGCCGAGGCAGAGCAGGAAGTCGGCCGCGCATCCGCCCGTCCGGTCCGGCCAGGGGCTGGAGGTCTCGTCGGCGCAGTCCGCCGTGGCGGTCCCGGTGTGCCCGGGGTCGGGCCCGTCGGCGAGGTGCCCGCCGAACACCGCCTGCCGGGCCTGGGCCAGTGCTTCCTGGGCACCGGCGGCAAAGACGTCCCGGGAGGCGTGGCGGACCTGCTCGTCGGGCAGCACGTACACGCTCTCGTGGGTGCCCTGCGTGTGCTGGAGCGGGCGGCCCTCGCGGATCACCGCCGTGCGGCGGCCGACCCGGAACGGCGACCCCGCCAGGCCGTGGGCCTTCGCCCAATTCTGTGCGTCGCCGTCGGTGACCCCGATGGCCAGCGGGCCGACGTGGGCGGGCCGCCCCGGGTCGTGGTGCCCCTGGCTGGGGAAGTGCCGGCGCGCCACCATCAGCCGATCCATTCCCGGTGCGAGCTCGGAGGCGAGGCGGCGGGCGAAGGCCGTGGCCTCCAATGCCTGGGCGATCAGGCGCCCGGGAGAGCCCGGTCCGGTGTCGGTGACGTTCTCCGTCGAAAACCACCGGCCGCCGCCCTTGCGCCGCTTCTCCACCTGGATCCGGTAGGTCGGCTTCGTGTCCGTGCCGGCCGACGGGGCCGTGACTGGAACAGGCAGACGATCGTAGACGGCCAGGTTCCAGCCGAACCGGTGGGTCAGCAGGACCGCGAGGGCGGTCAGCTCGGAGCGGTCCAGGTACAGCCGGCCCCAACTGTTCTCCCACGTGGCGCCCAGCAGCCTGCGGTGGCGCACCACCCTGCCGCTGGTCATCGGGACGTGGCCGGTGCGGGCCAGCTCGTCGAGGACCATTCCGATCTGCCACTGCGGGCTGCCGTCCGGCAGCGCGTCGCCCTGCCAGGCTTCCAGCAGGCGGGCGTTGTCCCGCACGCGCAGCAGCGCGGCGCGGAACTGGCGCTGCGCGGCCAGGACCACCTGCTGGTGCTCCTGTTCGCTGTAGGAGCGGCGGGTGGGGCGGGCGGTGGGCAGGCGCCGCAGCAGTTCCTCGGCGACGGGCCCGGAGGCCAGGCGCTCGTCCAGCTTCAGCAGCGGGCGGATATGGCGCATCAGGGTGATGCCGCCGCCGGTGGCGACGTTGCGCGCCCGCCACCGCTTGAGCGTCGCGGCGCTCAGGCAGTCCAGGTCCTCGACGGGTTCCGGCTGGTCGGCGAGGAAACGGGCGAAGGTCGACAGCGCCGTCCAGTAGGCCCGCGCGGTGTCGTGGCTGTTCCAGTGGGCCGAGCGGGCGGCGAACAGCCGGGCCAGGGACCGCTGCATCGGCTCGGCGACCGGCAGGTCGGCGAAGTTGAACCGGCCCCGGAGGCCCTCGCCGAAACCGAGCGTCACCACCAGGCCCTCCGCGCCCAGCGGCACGTCGGCGCGATGTCCAGCAGGAGGCGGCACGGCCCGCCGACCGCGCCCGCTCACCGGCCCACCCGCCCAGCCAGCAGGACATCGATGTCCTGGATTCCCTGGGTCTCCCGAGCGAGCCGGGCGAACACCGAGTCCAGGTCCTCCGCCGGGTCGTCTCCGGTGTCCGTGCGGGCGGCCGCCAGGACCGACTCCAGCTCCAGGTGCGCGACCGGGGCGAGGTAGTGGCGCTTCGTCGTCTCGACGTCGGCGTGCCCCAGCAGGGTCTTCACCAGCCACCACGGGTCGCCGAACAGCATTGCGAAGTCCCGCCGGTCGGTCTTCGTGAGCCCGAACCGGGCCTCCAGCAGCGCGTTCAGCAGCACCAGCATGTAGAGCGCGAACGAGTGCCGCGCGGCAAGCGGCGACGCGTACGGACTCCTGCCCCGCACCTCCGCGAGACGTAGCTGCCGCCCAACCGTCCGCTCCTGCGCTGTGAGCAGGACCCGCTCACAGCGCCGGTTCGCCTCCGTGAAGACCCCGTTCCACCGATCCGGTGCCATCGGCAGACCCTGCTCGGTGAGCCACAGCCACGCCGGCTCCGGCCCCTCGGGCCCGTCGACGAACAGCCACTGCCGCTCGCGCCAGCCCAGTCGTCCCAGCTCCTGCCGGCCTGCGGCCCCGCGCCGGTCGACCCACTCCACCACCGGCCTGCGGCCCTGCGTCACCCTGGTGATCAGTCTCAACACCGGCAGCCGCTCGTACCGGCCCTGCTGCTGGGCCCGCTGGACGGCCCAGGCCCGCTCCGAGGCGACATACGCCTCGACCTGCCCAACGGCATCCACCGGCGCGTAGAAGACCCGGCCGACCTTCGCCCGCGTCACCGCCGCGGCGATCTGCCCGTGGCAGTAGCGGCCGTGCCTCAGCCGCTGGGTGGGGAGTTCGAAGGTGAGCAGCGATCCGCCTTCCTGGCGGCGCAGGCCGGAGCCAAGCAACAGCTGGACGAAGCTGGTGTTGCGCAGCTCGGTCCGCGACTCCCAAGCAGGCGTCGGCGCGCCGGTGGCGGTGAAGCCACGCAGCCCGATGTCCAACCACACCCCCCAAGTGCGCGGGGTCAGCCACAGCACGTTCGAGCTGACCGAGTCCGCTGCCCGGTCCTCACGCCGCCCAGCGTCCACCGGCAGCGGCTTGACCTTCGCCCACCGGAACAGCTTGGTGAACGCGGCCGCCTCGCGGTTCCACTTTGTCCCGCCGACGCGCTGCGGGTTCTCCACCGCCCGGCACCGCCAGTCCCGGTAGTCCGCCAGATCGCTTCGGCTCGCACTCCGCCACGGCACGCCCCGGGAGGTCAGGAACGTCAGCAGCGGCCGGATGTCCATCGCGTAGTTCCGCTTCGTCTCCCGTTCCAGCCGCCGGAAGTCGCTGGACAGGACGAACTCCAGGAGGTCGGGGTCCACCGTTCCGTCCGGTGCCACGAACACCGGATCACCGGGCCGCAGTCCGATCCGGGCCACCGCCGCCGGCAGCTCCTGGACCCCGAGGACGCCCTCCGCAGGGAGGGCGCCCCAGCGGCCCGGATCGGGTACCCACACCACGTGCCACTCGGTCAACTGATGCCTCCGCTGTTGCGTGAACTCACGCAATCATCAGGGAAGTCGAGTCGCAATAGACGGTTCGGTTCCGGCGCAGCCTGGCGTCGAGCAGGAGGTCCTGGAGCTGGACGGCCTCGGCGGTTGTTGCCTGATCTCCGGCATCGCCCCCGTTCACCAGGGCGCGCAGTTCGTCGAGGGAGATGACCTCGCGGGAGGGCACGCCGTGGGTGAACTGGGTCTTGCCCGCCCCGGCCGGGCCGATCAGGACCACGAGTGTGCCCGGTGTGATCGGTGCGCGGGCCGCGATCGTCGCATGGTCTTCGGGGGTCATGCGGTCTCGCCAGTCGGCCATGCCGAGAGTTCCTTCCGGGTGCGGGATGGTGGGTGGTCAGGCGGTGGCGGGGAGAACCGGTCAGGCCGCGGCGGTCGGGGTCTGGTCGAGGGCGCCGCCGCGAAGGGCGGTCAGCACGTAGTCGGTGAGCCGGTCCTCCAGCAGCACGGCGGCGGCGAGGGCCTCGGCGCGCCGCGCGGCGTAGTGGGCCGCGCCCGGGCCGAACGGGTCGGCGGCGGCGAGGGCGACGGTGCGCGCGAGGCGGTCGGCGGTCTGGGCGGCGGCCTGGCGGCTGGTGCGGCGGGCGGTGTCGGTGGCCCAGGTCAGGGCGTTCGTTCCGCTGGTGTGCTGGTGGTGGGTGCACAGCCGCCAGGTCTCGTATGCCTGGTGGACGCCGTCGGGGTCGGTGGCGAAGGCGACGGCCCAGGTGCGGACGAGGCTGGGGAGCTGGCGGTCGATCAGGTCGAGGACCTCGCGGCCGCGCGGGCCGAGGGCCTGCCAGGACTCGACCTCCTGGATAACTCGGATGCGGTGGGCGAGCCGCCGGTACGGGTAGTGGCGCTCGCCCCAGTTGCCGGTGGTGCCGAGTGGCTCGACGGCCCACAGCCGCCAGGTCTGGAGGTTGGGCACGTCGGCCAGGACCTCGCCCGCCGCGGTCACGGTGCGGAAGTAGCTGAAAGGGCCCTCGTCGTACCAGAGCCGCTGGCAGGGGGTGGGGTGGTCGATCGTGGCGCCGACCTTGTCGGCCAAGCCGAGCGGGGCGCAGGCCTTGTGGCTGTCGGGGATGATCCCGTCCGCGTCGGTGGCCAGGTAGTAGGTGACGGTCTTCGTGGTGGTGCGCATGGTGGTGTCCTTCCGAAGCTGGGTGGTGTGGGCCGGGGCGGCCGGTCCCGGCCCCGGATGCGCCCCGCCCGCCGGGCTGGGTGCCGGGCGGGCGGGGCGGGCCGGGGACGAGGCCGGGCGGGCGGAATCCCTGGGCCCGGATGCTGCTCGGGGCCCGGGGTTCCGCCGGGCTCAGTTCACGGCGCGCAGCGCCGGCGGGAACTGTTCGGGCAGCGGGGGCAGGAACGGGCAGTCGGCGGCGTGGTCGCTGACCTGCTGGCGGACCGCGTAGACGTACATCGCGCCGGCCTGTCCGAGGCCGTGGCGGCAGCCGGTGCAGTACCACCAGGCCTTGGTCTCGTCGTGGCAGTGGGTGCCGGTGGGCCAGGGTTCGGCGCCGATCAGCTCGACGTGGGCGCCGCCGTGGGTGAGCTGGCGCATCCAGACGTGGCCGGGGCCGCCGCCGGTCGGCACGTCGCCGATGTGGACCTGGCCGTGGTCGAGGCGGATGCGTCCGTGGTCGGCGGCCTGCTCCAGAAGGACCATCAGGCGGTCGTGGCTGCCGAGGACCTGGCCGTTGGGGACCAGGCGCGTCATCGCGTACAGCTCGCCGACGCTCGTACGGCGGCGGCCGGACGCCTCCAGGCGGCCCAGCACGGCCAGGACGACGGTGTAGGCGTCGTCGCGGCGCAGCACGTTGTCGAAGGGGTCGGGGGTGAGGCCGAGGTCGGTGATCATCTTCGTCACGGCGTCGGCGGCGTCCAGGATCTGGGTGTCGGTGATCTGCATGGTGTCCTCTTCTTCTGTTCAGCGGGCTGCGGTGGCCCGGGTGCGGGTGCTCGGGCGCGGCTGGACCTGGTGATAGACGTGGGTGGTGCCGCTGGACGTGGTGTCGGTGGTGACGGCCAGCAGGTCGGGGCGGCGGTCCGCAATGGCGGCGAGCTGCTCGTGGATCCAGATGTCGGTGCGCTGGAGGCGCACGCGGTCCCCGGTGAAGTCGCTGACGTACAGGCTGAATTCGTGGTCGCGTTGGGCACCCGCGATACGGGTGGTGAGGATGCCGATGGCGGTCTCGTCGTCGGGGCGGCCGGGGAGCGGACCGGGCAGTGCGCGGCACTGGCCGGCATGCTCGTTGGCCTTCTCCCGCCCGTCGAAGAAGTCCAAGGGGTACGAGGACGGGCCGGTCGTCATGGTCCAGGTGCCGGTGCAGCCAAGGCAGTGGATGCCGTGTTCGGAGGACGCCGGTCCGTCGTTCAGGGAGCGGGCGTAGAGCAGCACGCGGGCGCCGGCCAGGTTGGCGAAGCGGACGCGGACGAGCAGCCCCTCGGGGGTCCATTCGTCCGGTCCGGGCGGCTGCGGGGGCGCGGGCGGGACGGCGGGGGAGCGACGGAAGAGGTTCACGGTGTTGTCCTTCCGGGGTCGAGTGGTGTCGGCCGGGCGGCCGCGGCGCGCACCGGACCGCCCCGTTGGCGGCGGTTCTGGCCGGGAGCGGGGCGGTGCGCACCGCGGTGGCCGGGTCGGGCGGAAGCGGCGGCGGTCAGGCCGGGACGGCGCGGGCGAGCTGTTCGAGTTCGGCCAGGGCGAGGCCGTCTGCGCAGACCAGGCAGCAGCCTGGATGCGCGCCGCCCGCCGGGCTGGGTGCCGGGCGGGCGGTGCAGGCCGAGGGCGAGGCTGGTCGTGCGGCTGGGGTACCGCAGGGCTCGGCTGGTTCGGTCAGTTGCCGGTGCGGGGACCGGGTGGCAGGGCCCGGGGCGTGGTGCTGGTGGTGGTGCCGAGGAGCTGGACGACGTTCTCGGCGAGATGGGAGAGGGTGGCCGGGATGAGCAGGTCCGCGGCGGTGGCCCGGTCGGCGAGCTTGACGACGGCGGCCAGGACGTGGCCGGTGTCCTCTCGGCGGCCGGCCACGACGGCGTAGGTGCCGACCAGCCGGTGGGCGTCGTTGACGTCGGGTCCGCCGAGGCAGCTGTCGGGGACGGTGGTGTCGATGCTGCCGGTGTCGTCGGTGAGGACGAGCTGGCGGGGGTAGCGGCCGGTCATCTCGGTGATGACGCCGTCCACGGTGACCAGGGCGAGGTCGGGTGCGGCGGTGAGGCGGGGCAGGTTGTCGGTCATACCGGCGCTCTCTCCTTGCTGGTTGGGTCTGCGGGGTCGGGGTGACCGGGCAGCCGCGCCGGTCCCGGCGGCGTGGGCCGCTGGGTGCGGTCGGGTTCCGGGGCCGGCGGCGGCGGTCCGCTCGGTGCGCTTTGGCCAGGCCGTGGTGGTGAGGCAGGGCAGCTGCTCGCGTTCCGGGCCGCATGGGCTCGGTCTCCGGTCGGTGCGGGCAGGGGAAAGGCCCCCTGCTCCGGGTGGAGCCCGGGGGCCCGGGTGAGGGCCGTCAGGCCGTTTCGACGACTTCGTCGGCGCGATCGGCGTTGCGTGTCTTCCGCTTGTGCCACCAGGTCTTCGCGTCCCAGTCGGTGGCGTAGGCCAGGAGCATGTAGGAGGCCGTGGTGCCGAGGCCACGATCGCGTGGGCCCATCCCCATTCGGTGGCCTTGAGGGCGGCGCCGATGGCGCTTCCCCCGCCGATGGCGCTGATCAACGTGGCGATGCCGCAGGCGAACAGCAAAGCCAGTTCGGAGTTTTCGGTGGCGGGGTCGTTGACGCCGTAGCGGATGGTGTAGCGGACGTGGAGGGCCAGCACGGTCAGCTGGACGGCCCACAGGGCCAGGACGAGCCCACCGAACCCACTGTCTACCAGCGCGACGCCCAGCAGCTTGCGGGGCTGTTCGACCGCGACGACGCCCGCCGCATCGTCGCCGACCCCACCCTCCGATCCATCGAACTCGGCCACGTCCGCCAAGGCGCCCCCATCGCCGACCCCCCGGACGCCGACCACCCGACCGCAACCCTCGTCCTCAACGGACTCCACCTCACCTGGCCGCCTCTCCGGGACGCCTCCAAGGTTCTCGCGGCCGAGCTCGGCCACCCCGTCACCGCGAACGTCTACCTCACCCCGCCTAACTCCGCCGGGTACGGGCCCCACTGGGACACCCACCACGTCTTCCTGGCCCAGTCCGAGGGCGCAAAGACCTGGCGGCTCCACCCACCCCTCTTCGAAGACCCGCTGGACCGCCACCGCTGGACAGCTATCGGCATCACGCCCGAACAGCGCGATCAGATCGACAAGGACGCCCGCACGGTCAACCTCAAGGCCGGCCACGTCCTCTTCATCCCCCGCGGCTGGGTGCATTACGGCCACACGACCAGCTTGCACTCTCTGCACATCACCTTCGGCGTCCAGCTGCTGACTCGGCACTGGGTCCTCCAGCAGCTCCTGGACCAGGCCGCCGAGACCCCCGCGCTTCGGGCTGCCCTCCCGCCTGGACTCAGCTCCCACCCCGCCGACGATGTCGTCGCCGACACCCGGGCCGCCCTGTTCGGCAGCCTCGATGCTCTCGACCTCACCACTTCAGGTGAGCTGGTCCAGGGCAAACAGCAGTGCGCTGTGCTCGGAATCGCCTAATCTCGCACCAGACTTTCGTCTCGCGAGAGGGCACACCGGGTGTTCGGACCTGACGATGAATCCGTGGCTGAGTGGTACACCGACCGTGCCGGGCTGGACCAGCCGCCTGGTACGCGGGACGCCATCTCGCTCGACCCCGACGCCAGACTCGCCAGCCTCTTCACGGACTCCGGCCGCCTGGTCGTCGAGTGGGATGGCGCCAACTGGCAACCCATCGCCGTGACGGAGAATTACGCCGACGCGTATGAGCTGATCATCAATGCCGACGCGCCCGGTTTCCCCCAGGCCGACACGCCGGTTCCCCTTCTGAGAAGGGGAACCGGACGCCACCGTAAGTAACCGACCAAGGAGGCCCACTTTGGTCCGTGAAGTGGACCCTGCTGCTGGGCCTCGAAGCGGGGCCCTGCCGCCGAACCCACCGCTGACCGAGTAGCAGCGCCGGCCGTACAGCGGTACGGCCGGCCGGGGCCTACTCGTCGCGGAGGAGGCGCAACGGGGGTACGCCGATCGCGCGGGCGATCGCGCTGAGGAGCGACCCCCGCGAGCTCGGGGCCGACGTGTTCGCCCAGGTCTCGACGCGCGACGCGACGGAGCAACCCCCGCACACGCGGGGGTTGCTCGTCCCGAGGGAGCGGGGCGGCGCGGGGGATTGGGTCGGCCCCGCGGCCGACTTCAGCTGACCCTCACCGGTCACCAGGCCCCGGCGATCTGACGGTCGCCGGGGCCCTCAGCATGGCTCTAATCGTGCTTGCGTGAACTCCTGTCACGCATCGGGCAGGAGGGAAGGCGGTCGGCCGGGTCCAGCTCCGGGCGGTGATCGAGTAACCCTCGGACTGACACTCCATCACGAAGTCTTGCCCGATCGGACCAGGATCGGTGGAGAATCTCTGACATCCGTTCGAACCGCCCAGCCCGGAGGAGCGGCGTGAGCTCAGACGTGGCCGTCCAGGTCTGAACACACAAGCGACGCTCGACCAAGCAGCCCACCGTGAAGGAGACGTGACTTGCCTGTCCCATGGGACCTCTTGATATCCACCGCGGGCGGCGTCACCGCCACCATCGTGGGCGTCGTCGCGGGCGGTGTCGTCGGAAGGCACAGCCAGAACCGGAAGTGGCTCCAGGAGAGTCGGACCGCCGCCTACGAGCGATTTCTGCAAGCGTTCGGCGCCATAGAGATGGAGCATCGTGAGGCGTTCCTCGAACAGCGCCGACCTGCGGCCGAGTGGGGACCGTTCAATTCAGCAATCCAGTCCCTGAGTCTGGTGGCCAGTCGCGAGGCCGCTGACGAGGCTGAGCGGCTCTGCGAGGTCATCGAGGACTTCACCATCCTCTTCCACGGTCGCCAACCGACTGATCTCGAGGAGCTTCGACCGTTCCATACCGCCTTGCACGAGGGGCACTTGAGATTCGTCAACGCGGCCCGACGCTCACTCGATGGTTCCCAGGAACGTCTCGCACGGGCTCTTGGTGGTCCGTCGCCGTGGCGCGGCGTCGAGTCCTTCTATGCCCGGGGCGGCGAGGCTGAACCCAAGAACCAACCGTCGCCGGTCCAGTCGCCCAGACACCCATGAGCACTCAGCATGCCGCTGATCGCTCCCCACCATCCCCACTTCGTTGAGCATCGAATGAACTGGAGCGACCAGCAGCCCTGGCCATTTTCGACCGTCCTCATCACCCTGACGCCGCCGCCCACTGGCGCCTCGCCGGCTACGACCCGACCACCCGCCGCCTGCGCGTGCTCGCCGACTCCCCGGCCTGGGCCGCCCAGCTGCGCCTGCACGTGCGCCGCATCCTCGCCCTCGAGCAGTTGCGGCCTGGAACCGTGACGGCCATCGACTTCCGCGTCGGCCCCGCCCCTGCGGTGCAGCACGACGACGACCAGAACGACCAACCCGCACGCCGCGAGGACGGACCTACCGCGCAGCCGGGCTCGGTCCCCGCTCGCCGACCACACCGCCTACCAGGAACTGCGCCGCCAGATGCGCGAGGCCGCCGCCGCCCGCCAGGCCGCGCTCGACGAGGCCGCCGCCGAGCGGGAGGCCATCCTGTGCCAGCACTACAACAAACTCCGCGAGCCCGAGCGAGACCACCGCCCGCCAGCCGAGGACGAGCAGGTCCTGGCCGACGCCGCCCGCGCCCGTCGGCTGCGCGACAGCCACCGCGCAGCGCTCGCCGTCGCCCGCGCCACCCGGGCCGGGGCGATCCCGCTGCGTCATGCCCAGCCGGCAGCGCTCCGGAGCGGTGCGGCGTAGGCCGTGGCGGTTCCGGGGGGTGTCTCTATGTCCTTCGTCAAGGCTGCGCGGGTCATGCTGGCGCGGATTCGGGGGTTCGGGTCTCGTAGGGGGTGCCGTCTCGGAGCATGGCGAACAGGACGCTGATGCGTTGGCGGGCGAGGCGGAGGAGGGCTTGGGCGTGGGTCTTGCCGCGGTCTCGCTGCCGGTCGTCGTAGGCCCGGGAGTCGGGGTCGTGCAGGGCCGCGAACGCGGAGAGGAACATGGCTCGTTTGAGGAGCCGGTTGCCGGTTCTCGGGGCGTGTTCGCCGTGGATGGAGGACCCGGAGGACTTGGTCGCCGGGGCGAGGCCGGCGTAGGAGGCCAGGTGGGCGGCCGTGGGGAAGCTGGTGCCGTCGCCGACGGTGACCAGAAGGGTGGCGGCGGTCCTGACCCCGACTCCGGGCATCGAGGTCAGGACCGTGGAAAGAGGGTGGGCCTCCAGCAGTTCGCCGATCTGGGCTTCGACGGCGCGTCGCTGTTCGTGGACGGCGGCGAGCGAGCGGGCCAGGGAGGGCACCACCATCTCCAGGGTGGTGGTGCCGGGGACGACGACGGTCTGTTCGTCGAGTGCGTCGAAGATCTCGTCCACCAGGCGTTCGGCCATGCGCGGGGCCTTGGGACGTATCAGGGTCACGAGTCTTCGTCGGCCGGCTTTGCGCAGGGCGGCCGGGGAGCCGTGCTGTTCGAGCAGGTGTGTGACGGCGGGGTGGTCCAGGCGCGGGCCGAGGACGCGTTCGAGGGAGGGGTGGAACTGGGTGAGGGCGAATTCCAGGGGTCGTTGCAACACAGTGATCAACTGGCTTCGGCCAGAAGCTCAGCGAGATGCTCGGCTGGGGTCTCCCAACCGAGCATCTTGCGTTGACGGCCTGGGCGAGTTGTGATGACGCCCCAGGCTGCGGTGGTGATCACGGCGATGGCGGCTTTGGCGCGAGTGAGCCTGCGAGGCTCATCCGGTGCGGCTGCCGCGTCGGCGACGTGGTCGATCAGCTCGGCTCGCTGGCCCTCGGTGAACTCGGCTGTTTGCTGAACGGCTTCCGCCGACTCCACCGCCGCTACGAGCGCAAGGCCGATCACTTCGCGGTATTTGACAGCATTGCCGCAGCCGTCATCCGCTACCGCTGACGTTTCAAATAAGAGATGACTTCTTCATGAGTTCTGCAGTGCCTTCAGTAGGGCGACGCCGTCGAATACGCCCCAGCCGGTGACGGCGTCGTACCCGGGCTGCACCGGGTAGCCCACTGCCGGCGGGTGGGAGGCGTTGTCATGGCCGGTCGCGATGTCGCGACAGACGGTCTGGGCGAGCGGATGGCCGTTGGTGCCGCTCTGGTACAGCATCGGTGTCAGGAAGCGCTGCTGCTTGTCCTTCGGCAGCAAGGCGTTGACGCGGGCGATCAGGGACGCAACCACGGGAGCGGCGGCGCTGGTGCCGCCGTTGGGCGAGGGCCCGCCCAGGAGCGTCAGGTCGTACCCGGGTGGCCCGGCCAGGGCGGCCACGTCCGGAACGACCCGCCCCTTGATGCTGCCCGGGTTCAGAGGGTCCACCTGGACCTGTTGCTGCCACTGCGGGCGCGGAACGATGGTGCTGACGCCTCCCCCACTCGAGCCGGTACCGTTAGGGGCGTTGGTCCGGTGACCGGGCGCCTGCCACCAGGACACCTCGTGTCCGGAGGTGT
Organism: Kitasatospora sp. NPDC004669; assembly: GCF_040609455.1. NCBI lineage: Bacteria > Bacillati > Actinomycetota > Actinomycetes > Kitasatosporales > Streptomycetaceae > Kitasatospora > Kitasatospora sp. NPDC004669. The sequence continues at coordinate 22,131 of NZ_JBEXKB010000080.1, read as the reverse complement.
CGATCATCGTGCCGCCGACGCTCAGGACGAACGCGCTGACGCTCGGGAAGTCGGCATGCGCCGCCCCGTCCGCCACCCCGTCCCCGCATCCGTCGTCGCCGGAGGCAATGCAGATCGTGATGCCGAGATCCGCCGCACCCTCAAGGCGCTTGTCGATCTCGGCGAAGGCGAGCTGCGCCAGGTCGAGTTCGTCCTCCGGGACGCCCCAGCTGAGCGAAAGGCACACCGGCCGGTCCGCGATGACCCGGTCGAAGAGGTCGAGCCACCCCTTCTGAGTGAACGGGGCGAAGTAGACCGAGATGTCGGCCGCCGGGCAGAGACCGGCGACGATCTGCACGTCCATCATCACTTCGGGCAGACCGTCTGACGCGTCCTTCATCTGCTGGGGCGGCAGCTGTTTGAGGGCCTGGAAGGTCCGCGGCGGATTGTAGCCCAGGGGCACCACGGTGACCTGGGGCGTCGGCCGGTTGTGCGCGGTGCAGAAGGCCTCCAGATCATCCTGAAAGTAGCCGCCGGGGAACTCGCCGATGCTGATCTTCTGCCCCTCCCCCTGGCCAGCCGGGAAGTTGTACTGGTTCTCGATGTCGTCCGGCGTGAACGACCCGTTGAAGCCCGAGCCCTTGGCAGAGGCGCGCCGGGCAACCCGTCGCTCGTCCAGCCCAAAGACGCCGGTCACGATGCCGTCGAGCTCGGCCGGGATCTTCAGCTCGCCCTCACGGCCGCGGAACTCGCCCTGCTCGGCGCTGCGGTAGACGCCGAGGCCCGCGTGGAAGGCGGCGTTCATGGCGGACACCGGACCGCTCGCCTCGATGCTGCCCGGCTGGAGCCTGACGTCGTCGACGGCGAGGCCGTACCGTTCGAGCACGGCCTTCGTCTTGTCGGCGTCCTGGCGCCGCTGGTCCGGAATCCCGTCGGTGGCCACCTTCCCGCGTAGGGTGACGGTCACTTTCACCGGCGCCTGCGGGTCCGCGTCCCGCACCCGGGTCGCGTCGGCCTTGGCCGGACGGAGGCTTCCCACCAGCGCCACATGCTGCTCACTCATCGTCGTCTCCTCGTCGCCGACAGGCTCTGAGCGAGCCTCGGGTTGGTGCCTGTCTCGCAGTCGACAGCCGCGCTCGTGCCGCGCCTCGATCCGGACCGGGCTCAGTGCGGAGCACTGGTCTGCGGCGCGACGAGCAGCGGCGAACCATCCCTATCCGCACTACGCCGCAATCACCTGACGAAAGAGGCACCAACCACTCGGACAGGGGCATGGCGTGCGCGGGATGGAGTACGAGCCAGACCGCAGGGGTATGCCGCTTGCAGCCAGGCGCAGGTCCGCCACCGCCGAGCGCACCCCGGCGGCCGCTGCGCCGACCGGGACCGCCAGCAGCCGGGGGAAGGAGCGCCGGCGCCGCTCCCACGCCCGACCCGACCCGTCCTCCGCGTTCCGGCCGGCCACCCTGTACGAGCTGCGCACCGCGCTGTCCCGATACGGCCTGCCTGGCGACCGCGAGGCCTTCGAGCAGGCCCTGGCCGCCGCCTTCGACGCCTCCCCGATCGGCGATCTTGCCGCCGTCGCCGAGGTGATCGCGACCTACCGCCACAGCCTGGTCCTACGCACCAGCGAACAGGCGGTGGCCTCTCTCGCTGCCCCCGATCGCCGGCCAGCACTGGAACCCGGCCGGCGAGGCCTTCGCCCGGCTCCGTTCCGCCGGCGGTGACCGATGACCTACCAGCCCGCCGAACCGTACTGGAACACCGGCAGGGCGTCGGGGGCCGGACCTCGACCTGTCAGGCAGGGCCGGTCCCATGGGAATATCGCCTGCATGCGCCTGCCCGAACCCGAGGATCTGACCTCGCTTGTCCTGCGTACCGACTTCGGTAGCGCCGCGGCGTGGGAGGCCGTGCTGGCCGCGATCGACGGCTCCGACGAGAACCGTCATGCGACATACGTCAGCGACCGCTCGTTCGACGGCGTGAACGCTCAAGCGCTGGTCGACGCAGATGCAGCCGCCGATGATGACGACAAACTCTGCTACCTGTTCATCGCGGACACGACCACCATGACGGACGACGAGCATCCCCTCCTGGCCGTCGACCTCTGTGACGAACCCGGCCGGACGTTTCGGGTACCGCCACGCTGGTATAGCGACGTCTCCGCCAACCTGACGATCGCCAACATGGACTTCGCCGAGTTCGCCGACGCAGCAGACGCGTCCGGCACGTTCCGCGGCTTCGACGGAGCCTGACCCGCCGTCGCCCCACAGTCCGTAGCTGACAGCAGGCCGCAGCACCTCAGCCGCCGACCAGCGCCCCTGGGCGGCGTGGGCGTCCTTGGGGACGACCTCGCTCAGGTCGATGCCACGCCGCTTCTTGCCGCTGCGCCTGGTCTTCGGGCCGCCGCCACGCGCGGTGGCGCGGCGGGGACGCTAGTGCCGTTGGACAGCCTCGGGCCCGAGTGGACGGAGCGGTTCAGCGCCGGGATCGACGAGCTGCCCGCTCGCAGCGCTCCACCAGGCCCTGTACGAGTGTCAGATCTTCCGGGGGAAGGCCGTCGTCCCCGCAGCAGCTGGGCTTTGTACGCTGGCCCAGGGGAGGGCCGTCGAGTCCGCACAGCTCCCACAGTCTGGTGTGGACATCGAGGTCCGGGTTCTCGCCGTACGGGCCGACGAGCACCACGGTCGCCACCGTGTCCAGGCCCTCACGACTGATTCACGGTGACCTCAGCGATCTTGTTCGCCTGCCGTTGAGTTGGCCTCCAGCGAGCGCTTCAGCGCGGCGAGCGTCACCGTCATGTTCCTGCGGTTCCATTCCGCGCGGCCACCGGTGCGCAGCAGGGTCTCCGTCGTCCAGGTGCTGACCCGGTCGCGGCGGTCCTGCCAGAACTGCTCCACGATCGTCATGCCGCCGTCCGTGTCGCTCCATGTGAGGCGGAATCCCCAGCGGGCGACCGGGATCAGCCCGAAGCTGACGTCCCAGGCGAAGGCGCGCCCTGGTTCGGCCTCGACGACTCGGCAGACGGTGCTCCAGCGGATGCCGCCCTTGCGGTTGCGTCCCTGGAACCGCGCGCCCAGCACGGGAGCGGCCGGGCTGCCGCGCCAGGCGGCGCCGGTGCACTCGGGGCTCCACTCGCCCATTCGCGTCACATCGGAGACTGCGGCCCAGACGGCGTCCGGCGTGGCGGCGATCTCCGTCCTGACGGAGACGGATTCACGGCCGGCACTGGTCATGCGAACCTCCTCCTAGGGGTGTTCGTGGCATCGCACCGCGTGCGGGCTCGCCGCGTCAAGGTGCGCCGGGTCACAGCGTCAGGCGCGCGCAGTCGCGGTCATCAATGAGTGGCTGTGACCAGCACTTTCAAATCGCCGCCCTGCCCCCGACGCGTCGACACGATCCCATGTGGGCCTCGCCGGTCGCCGACGCTCAGTTGTGGCGCCACATGACACACGGCCCGGCACCTCTATCCCGAGATGCGGGGGTGTGGTCTGGCCGGGTCATCGCCACGGGCAGGGTGCAGCCGATCCGCTCGTTCGTCGCGCACTGGGCCGCGGTGGCCGAAAGATCCCAGGTCGCAGGCCTATTCACCACCGACGAACGGGTCTAGCATTCCCGGCTCGGCAACCTCACCGTCCCCAAGACGGGGCTGCCGAGCAGAGTAGCCGCGCCGTGACCCCGGTGCGGCTGGCCTCCCATACGGCCGGGACCCAGGCATCCCCCCTTGCCCCTGCGGTCCCGGTCGGCTGCCCGCTCGCTGGCGGTGGTGGCCGGGGCGGTGGGGTGCCGCTCTCGCCGTCGTCCGCGCCACGCGGGCCGGGGCGATCCCGCTGCGCACCGCCCGGCAGCCGGAGCCCACCCGCGGTGCCGCGTGAGGCCGCTGACCGTACTTTCCGAAGCGAGTAGCCTCGCAGCAGACGAGAGATGGAGTGTCGCCATGAGTCAGCCCGTGCACGACGGAGTCGAGCTGATCCCCCGGCCCGAGCAGAACCCGGCCGCGCTCAAGGCGGCCCTGGCCGTGGTCGCCGCGGACCGCCTTCCCGAGATGATCGACGGCCAGACGAGGGCCATGGCCGAGGCCATCGAGGCCGGGAGCGTCCAGCCGATCCGCTCGTTCGTCGCGCACTGGGCCGCCGTCGTGGAGATCGAGCGGCACCCGGCCACCGCCCAGGCCTACCACCGGGCGAACTACCTCGCCAACCACGCCGGCAGCGTCCAGGAGTGCCGGGAGCACGCCACCACCGTCGCCGAGCTCTACCGCGCCGCCTACGCGGCGGTGAACGCGTGACCTGGAGCTGGGAGTACCTCCCCAGCGAGCAGCACGTCACCGCCGGAGCCCCGGCCGACTTCCTGGCCGCCGTCGAACAGCGGGCCGCCGAGCTCGTCCGCGCCGCCGAAGCGCTCTACCTGGATGGCATCTCCTACCAGGGCAGCGGGGAGCCGATGCGCTACCTGGATGTCGCTGGCGGTCTGCTCGCCTACTACGTGGTCCCGCGCCTGGAGCTCGTCGTCTGCCAGGTCACGCCACCGCCGGCACCCTGATCCGCCGATATCGCCGGGCCGTGCCGAGGGATCCGTACTTTTCCCTTTCCGATCCCGCCTCGGTACCCGCCCAAGCAGGTAGTTGCCAGCCGGCCTCACCGGCTTAACGGCAGGTGAGGTCGGCGATCCCGGAACAGTTCGACACCGCTGGTGGCCCTCCGGCCGGGCGCGTGAAGCCAGGTCCGCGCTGTGGGGGAGTGCCGTCGAACAGCCGCGGTCAGGAGCGGCGTGCCGGAGGCTGTGGAGCTGACGGGGCGACGGACTGCGGGCCGGCACCGAGCAGCTGGCGGACGGGAGGGGACATCCGCCCGGGTCCCAGGAAGGCCGGGCCTGGAGGGCCCAGGCACAACCACCTACCAGATCTGGTAGGTGGGAGACGAAGAGAGGGCGCCGGGTGTCCCGGCGCCCTCTACTCATCTTCGAGGAGCTTCCGCTCCTGTGCCGGCAGTCCGGCAGCGGGACCGAGCCGCTGCAACAGCTGGTCCATTCCCGTGTGCTGAGTGGCGCGCCCGCCCGGCCCCGTGCGCTCGACGGGCCCCGGCCGGAGGACGAGGCGGTACGACGCTGGGCGCGCGCCCACGGCATGGTCGTGAACGACCGCGGGCGGGTTCCCTCGGGCATCCGCGAGGCGTACGAGGTCTCACGGAGGTGACCACCGGATCCGGCCGCCGTCAACGGCTGTCGGCACGGCCCGTGACGGCGACGGTGGCGCTCAGCCCGATGTTGGAGGACGCCTGTCCAAGCGTGTCCGTTTCGTGCGTTTTGCTGGGACGGGGCTGGGACCGTCCTGGGACTGTCCCACCCTGTTCTGCCTGGTGAGAGCGTTTCGCGGTGGTGCTGGGACAGGGGCTGGGACAGTCTGCCGGCTACCGGCCGGGTGCGGCCTCTTCGATGGCGGTGAGCAGGCGGGCGTGGACGGTGCCGGCGGCTTCGCGGGTGGCTGGGTCCGGGTCCTCCAGTTGCGGGGTGATCAGTTCGGCGGCCGCGGCGAGCACAGGGACGGGGACGGTCGCCTCGCGCAGGTGCAGAAGCTGGGAGGCGGCCCGCTCGCCGGGCGTCGCGGCGGTGTGGGCGTTGGGAATTACGGCGCTGATGCCACGTCCGAGTGGCTGACTGCTGGTCACCCGGCCCATTCTCCCGGCCCTAGGCGGTGGTGATCACCACGGCCGGTCGGCCGGGCCCGAGAGCCTGCCGCCTGGTCGTGCTCACCCGGCCGTCGCTTCGTTCGTGGCCGCCCGGGCGGTGCGGCCGGCGGTGGTGGCGGCGTGCAGTTCGTCGGCGAGCAGGGTGAGCTCGCGCGGCAGGTCGCCGAGCACGCAGCCGGGCATGGCGGCCGCGAGCGCGCACACGGCGACCAGCGGGATCCGCTCGCCCGGCGCGAGGCCGGGCAGTGTGGCGGTGCGGGTGGCGCCGAGCAGCACGCCCGCGGCGAGCGAGTAGCGCAGCTCCTCGGTCAGCTCGCCGTCGCCGCCGGGGACCGCTTCCTGGTGGCTGGCCCGCTCGATCGCCTCGGCCGCATGCTCCAGGACCAGGGCGTGGGGCTCGTTTGCCTGGCGGCCGGCGAGAGCGCGCACCCACACGGCGGCAGCCTCCCCGGTGTCGCGTGCCCGGTGGAGCACGGCCAGCTGGTCGGCATCGAGCGCCTGGTCGTCGGGCTCGGCCTGGTCGGGCGAGGAGGGCAGCGGCAGCTGGAACAGCGGCCGGACTGCGACGGTGCGACCGGCGTCGCAGCGCGCCCGGCCCCGGGCGCGCAAGGACCGGCGAGTTCGCCGCACACCGGGTGCGACGCAAACTCCCCACCGCAGGTCACGGCAGGTGCGAACGGGATCGCACTCCGCCCCGCGCAGGCCTCGGACACGGCACGTCGGCCCCGCTGCCGACGCCGCCGGCGGAACTTGCCACGCAGCAGCGGGCCGGTCGGCTGCGCATGCGCGGGCGATCCGTTGCAGCGCCGCATGCGCATGCGCACGGCACCGCTGCGCATACGCAAGGACGGTTGCGCAGCGCTGCGCAACCGGTGATGTGCTGCTGCGACAGGCCGCCGCTGCCCGCCGGGGCGCAGCGTTACGCCGCGGGGAGACCTCATGGTGTGAGGAACTGCCCTGGTCAAGGGACTTCGGCGGTGTCTGGTCGCGTGACGTGCGGTCCGGTGTCGCCGACGGATCCTTTACGACCGGCCGTCCAGATGCGCGCTGCCGCATTCACCGACGCGCCTCCGCAACAAGGGCGAACGCCGTCCTGTCGCCAACCATGGTGAAATGCGCAGGCTCCCCCGTCGCCTCCGGCTGCCACCCAACTGCGATGCCGGCGCGAACGAGGGCGGCTGTCAGGCCGGGCGTGACAGGTTCAAGGTTGAACAGCTGATCTGCCCTCTCACCCGCGGCCGCGATCTCTCGGAAGTACAGCCAGAAATCGTCGAACTCCACGGAAACGACGAGTTGGCGCCGCCGGCCCGGCCTGTCGCGCCAGACGCGTACAGCGACGTGGCCGGGATCGAGGACCTGGATTACCCAACGGTACTCAAGCCCGTCGACGCGAATCTTGCGCGGTGGTCTCGGTGTCACATGGCGACGATAAGGCCAGTGCCAGCAATGGCGGGCGCGGGCTCGCGACTCCAGGCACCCGCACGCGATCTTGCTGGTGGTAAGGTGCGGGCTGACCCGGCCTTGATCGTGTTACCCATGATCCGCCGCCTGCCTCTGCAGCCAAGCCGCGTGGGCCTTCGGCGGGAAGCCGGATGGTGTCGCGCAGGGCCTTGACCAGGATGGGCTGAGCACATGCTCCTTCAGGGCGAAGACATGATCGTCGGCCGGGGCGGCCGTTGTGGGCGGGTCGGTTACCAGGGCAGCGGGCCCTCGGCGTCGGTGTAGGTGCCGGTGGGGCCGTCCGGGGTGAGGCTGGCCATGCGGACGATGATCTCGGCACCCTGTTCGACGGTCTGGATGCCGGTGTTGCCGTTGAGGTCCGTCTTGGTGAAGCCGGGCTCGACGGCGTTGATGCGCATGTTCGGGAACGCCTTGGCGTACTGCACGGTGACCATGTTGACGGCGGCCTTGGAGGCCGGGTAGGCGACGCCGGGGTACGCGTAGGTGGGGGTGTCGGCGGTGGTGACGCGGGTGAGCGAGGCCAGGCCGCTGCTGAGGTTGACGACGACGGGGGCGGCGGAGCGCTGCAGCAGCGGGAGGAACGCGTGGGTGACGCGTACCGTGCCGAAGACGTTGGTTTCGAACGTGCTCCGCATCAGGTCGGCGGTGACGTCCGCGGCACCGATGATGCCGTTGTCCTCGGCCCGCTCCTCCACGCCGGCGTTGTTGACCAGCACGTCCAGGCCGCCGTCGGCCTCGACGGTCTTTGCCGCTGCGGCGACCGAGGCGTCGTCGGTGATGTCGATGACGACCAGCCGCGCGCCCAACTGCTCGGCGGCACGACGCCCGCGCTCGGGGTCCCGGCTGCCGATGTACACGGTGTGGCCTGCGGCGATGAGTTGACGGGCGGTCTCGAAGCCGAGCCCCTTGTTCGCTCCGGTGATCAGTGTTGTGGTCATGCCTCCACGATGCTGCGCGGCGATGCCGTCAGCCAGGCGTCCGGTCTTCCTGGGACTGCCAGTACCAGGCACCCGCGGGTGGGGCGGTGCACAGTGGTGGCATGGCGACCACGGAGTTCGGGCGGACGGTGCGGCGCTGGCGTGACCGGGTCCCGCCGGAGGCGGCCGGCCTGCCGGTGGGCGGCCATCGGCGCGCGGCCGGACTGCGCCGGGAGGAGCTGGCGCTGCTGGCCGGGATCTCGGTCGACTATGTCACCCGCCTCGAACAGGGCCGGGCGACCAACCCGTCGGAGCAGGTCGTCGAGGCGCTGGGGCGGGCGCTGCGACTGAACGCGGAGGAGCGTGAGCATCTGTTCCGGGTCGCCGGGCTGGTAGCGCCGGGACGCGGCACGGTGCCCGCCTACATCACGGCCAGCGTGCAACGGATGCTGGACCGGCTGACCGGCACACCCGTCGCGGTCTCCGACGCGGCGTGGACGCTGCTGCTGGCCAATCCGCTCTACACCGCGCTGATGGGTGAACGGCACGGCAAGGAGCGCAACGGGGCGTGGCGGAACTTCCTCGGCTCGGGCAGCCGGGTCCGCCACACGCCGGAGTCCCGGCGGGCGTTGGAGACCGCGGTCGTCTCCGACCTGCGGGCGACGGCGAGCCGCTACCCGGCGGATCTGCGGCTGCGGCGTCTGATCGCTGATCTGCGCGGCAACAGCGAGCGGTTCGCCAAGCTGTGGGACTCCGGCGCGGTGGGACACCAGGAGGCCTCGCGCAAGACCATCGACCACCCGCAGGTGGGATCGCTGACGCTGGACTGCGACGTGCTCAGCGTCGCGGGCAGCGATCTGCGGATCATGGTCTACACGGCCGAACCCGGCACCGAGGACGCCGAACGGCTGGCGCTGCTGGCGGTGATCGGCACGCAGGCACTGGTGAAGGTCGCCGGCGAGGGCGTCGGGTGAAACCGCCGGAGCGGGTCAGCTCAGCTGTCGAGCTCGGCGGCGCGGCGGGTGCGGCGGGCGAAGACGGCCTCGCGGCGTTCGGCGGTCTGGCGGAGCGCGTCCTTGCGGTCGCGCTTGGACAGCCGGTCCAGGTAGAGCTGCCCTTCGAGGTGGTCGGTCTCGTGCTGCAGGCAGCGGGCGAAGTAGCCCTTGCCCTCGATGACCAGCGGGTTCCCGTCCTTGTCGAAGCCGCGGGCAGTGGTGCGGGCGGTACGCGGCACGACCATGTCGGCGCCGGGCACCGAGAGGCAGCCCTCGGCGTCGTCGATCAGGCGGCGGGTCGCCGGGTCGGGCTGGTCCAGGACCGGGTTGGCGATGTGCCCGACATGGCGGACGCCGTCCTCGTCCAGGCAGTCGAAGACGAACAGCCGCAGGTCGACGTCGGTGACCGGGTTCTCCTCGGCGGCCGGCCGCAGCTCCGCAGCACCTACGCACGGGGTTCCTCTTCCGGGGAAGCAACCTGCTGGCCGACCAGCTTGCCTGCGCCACCATCCCCCTGGCCACAACGCCGCCGCCGGTGACGGCGCCGCCGCTCCGCCGCGCCCGCTGTTCCCGTCTGTGCCCGCGAGGCCGCCAGCCCCGGAACAGCCGGGCGGCGGGTGCTGCCGGACCTGGTCCAGCGAGCACTTCACGCCCGGTGGGATGGCTGTCCGGACGACCTGGCACGAGCCCGCGTGCCCGACCTGGACCCGGCGGTGACCACAGGCGGCGCGAGTACCGAACCGGCTCGCATGCGGGTGTGCGCGGTCCTGGCCAACGACGGCCGGGTGCGTCCGCTCCACTGGGGCAGTGTGCGGTACGTGGGGACCGTGGCGGGGTCGGCAAGGGCGAGCCGGAGCGCTGGGAGAAACCGATTTCGTATTGGAACGGTTGCCCGCGTAGGGTGGTGTCACCGACGCGGGGTGGAGCAGCTCGGTAGCTCGCTGGGCTCATAACCCAGAGGTCGCAGGTTCAAATCCTGTCCCCGCTACTACCAAGGCCGGGGCTGGTGCACGAGTGCGCCGGCCCCGGCCTTGTCCGTTGGTCAGCTGCCGGACCGTGAAGCCGCCGTTGCCGGGGCAGGTCGGGCCAGGGTCGGCGGTGTTGGGTCCGTGCCCAGGCGCGGGCGCGGGGGTGCGGAGCAGCCGCTGCCGTCGGGGTGCGAGCGACATCCGGCGCTGGTCGGTGGACCGCGGCCTCCCGAAGAGCCCGCCCGGCTGGCGGCCGGGCCACCCCGCCCCCGAGGAACCGCCCCGTCACGCCTTCTGTCGGAGCGTCGTGGGAGAGTCGGCCCGCGCGCGAGACGAACGGTGCTCGCGCAGAAGGGGTGGTGCAGTGGTGGAGTTCGTTCCCGCGTTGTTCGGCCTGGTGGCTGACGGCGGTGACAGTGGCAGGCACGGCGACCGGTGGATCCAACGGGTGGGAGACCTGAACGTCCGGGCGAAGGGCGCGAACGTCAGCGACGTGACGACAGGTGAGGGCGACGGCCTGGAAGTTCCAGCGGGCCGGCACCCGATGTTCGCCGTTACCGACGCACCCGCGGGCGAGCAGCCCCTGGTGCTCGCCGTCCTGCTGTGGTTCGGCCCCGGGCTGCCCACGCGTGTCGAATACTGCGGCGTCGGCGTTCGCACCTACTGCGGCGTGGTGTGCCTGGACGGCGGTGACGACGACGGCGGAGAGATCGACGAGCTGATGAAGCTCGCCCACCAGGAGATCCGGCAACGAGAACGCGGACGGGGCCCTGGACTCGAGCAGTTCGAGGAGGCCTGCGCCGACTACTGGCCCCAGGCCCTGGAACCGGCGACGTCCGCCCCCCACCAGCCCTTCGGATCCGGCTGGCAGCTGTCGGACCACGACGGCCGCAGCGGCGCGACAGCGGCGGCCTTCCTAGACTGGGGCGAGGGCGGGAGCCATTACGACTGCCTTGACGCCGAGAACCAGGAGGTCGGCCGACTCATCGTCTTCGAAACCCTCTGACTCCCCAGCCGCCGCCCCCGGAGGCGGACTCCGTGGGGCGGCTTCGGCGCCGCCCGCTGCCGACGCCGCTCCCCGCCCAGACCTCAGCACCCGGATGCCGGGGCCGGCGCTCACGGCGGCCGCCGAAAACCCCCGGGGCGAAACTCCGCCTCCCGCCGACGGCCCGGCCGCCGAGCTGCTGGAGCTCGGCGAGGCGCTGCCCGAACACGACGCGCGCTTTCTCCTCCAGCTGGAGCGTGCGGAGCACAAGGGCGACAGCGCCCTTGCCCGCCGGGCCCTGGCCGACCTCCTTCGCGCCGCCGACGGCCTGGCTGTGCGCCACCGCGAGCTTGCCGAGCGGATGCTCGACGCCCACCCCACCCAGACCGCCGGCCCCGACCCGGCCGCCCCGGAGCCCCTCGTTTCGCCCCGGGGCGAAACGGCGGCCTTGTTCGGCGGCTCCCCGGCCACGGCCGGGCCGGTGTCGGCGGCTGCGTCCGTACCGGCTCCGGCGGCTGGCGGCACCGCTCTTGAGGGCCGGCCCGCGCCCGTTGCGCCCTGGGGCGAAACCCCGCCCGGCGGCGAGCGGCTGCGCGACCTGGTCGACCAAGCGCCTCGCCCAGCAGCAGACCGCACCCCGGCCCGCATCCGCTCCTTCCGCCCCGGCTACGCCGCAGCAGCCGCCCATCGAGGTCCCGGTCCCGGCCGACCTGATGCACCGCCGCCTGCCCCCGAGCGACGTGCGCGTTGCTCTCGATGCGGGGCGGTTCGGTGACTGGTGGGCGCTGGCCGGCTGGACGGTGCAGCCGGACGTCTACCTCGTGACGGGCGAGGGCCAGCAGGTCGGCTGGGTCGAGCGTGGCCTGGCCGGCATCGGCGACCGGTGGGTGGCGGTGTACGAGGGCTACTCCATGGGCGACATCAACACCCAGGAAGCCGCCCTGCACGACACCCCCGAGCAGGCCGCCTTCACCGTCCACACCGCCTACCTGCAGAACCTCTGACGGTCCGGCGGCCGTGATCCCGGTCACGGACAAACCGGGAGGACAAGGCCCAGGACTGGGGCATTCCGGGCGGGACAACGTGCTGGTCAAGGGGCGGGACAAGGGGCGCGGTCAGACCGCGGACAAGGGGTCGGCGTGGAGTGTCGGCCGCGTCCGGGCGAGCGCCCGGGTGCCGGGGCCGGCCACCGCGCCAGGCCCGGGCTCGTCCTGACGGAAGGCCACCTTGATGACCGCCACCACCCTCCCGGCACCCGACCCCGACCCCGACCACAATTCCGGCGGCGACCAGGCCGCCGACCACCACCTCCCGCCCCACCAGGGCGAGGCCTCGCCCGGCCGGGACAAGGAGCCCCGCGCCACCTCCACCGACACCTCCGCCCGCACCTCCACCGCCCCGCCCACGGGCGGGCCCGTTTCCGCAGGCCAGCCGTCCCGGACAAGGGGCCGCAGCCACGGCGACAACCCTTCTACCGCTGCTCCTGGAAGCCCAAGGCGCAAGCAGCGTGCGACGGGTCCGGCCCGGAGGAACGTCATGGTGGCGCTCGCCTTGTTTCAGCGCGCCACCGGCCGTGATCGCCGAGCCGAGCAGCGAGTTCAGCGCTCCGCGCCGCCGCTGAGCGGCGGCGCGGAGCCCCGAGGCCGTCTCAGGTGCCGGTGTTCCACAGCGGCTGGTGGCCGGCGCCGTAGATGACGAGGTTGCCGTCCTGCTGGAACTTGAGGGTCGCGCCCGAGTTGCCGTAGGTGCCCGAGGCCCACAGCGCCGGGCTGCCGCCGTACCCATAGATGACGAGGTTGCCGTCGGGCTGGAACTTGGCGGTCGCGCCGGAGTGGTTCCAGGTGCCCGAGGACCAGATCGGGGTGGCGATGTTGTTGTAGATGACGAGGTTGCCGTCGTTCTGCATGGCAAGCTCATAGTTGTTGACGCAGATGGTCTCGCCGGGGGTGGTCCCGAAGCCCCCGTTGAAGGTCCAGTCGTCGTTGTTGTTGGTGTACTGGCACTGGTACGGGAATGGGTATCCGGCGTGCGCCGCGGGCGCGACGGTCATCGCGGCAGCGCTCGCGACGGTCACGAGGCCCGCGGCCAGGGTCTTACGCATACGCATGAAAGATCTCCAAGATCACGTCAGCGGACGGTAGTTCCGTGATCGTATAGAGGCACCTGATCGCCCCGCTCAGTTGATCCGAAAAACAGTCAGCCTCAGTCACGGCGCGTAGAGATCCGCTCGGCCTGAGCGCGAGTTCGGCTCTACCCAGCCCCGAGCTGGATCCAACGCCGTACCACGGAGCTCCCACCGAACAGTGATCTTGGTCGACACGGTTCTAACAGGAGCTCCGTCCCATTTCAGGCGACTTGACGTAGCCTCCCAAGGCTCCATCTACACGGCCTTGGTTCTAGGGTGCGGCGGGTGACGACGACTTCCGGCGCGCATGCCGGTCTTCCCGAACCTGTCCCCGATGTTCTGCCGGATCCGTGGGTGGTGTTGCGGGGGACGGCCTGGCCCTTGTTGGGCACCGCATACGGAACCGCTGCATGGATTCCCCGGGTACTGGCCCCGCTCTTGGGCTCGGACGTGACCGCGGAGGAAACCCGGCAGCTCTCAACGCCCTGGAGCCGGTGCAGCACCAGAACACCATCTACGAGGCGACCGCACCGGTCGCGTTGTGTGTCGCGGCGGTCCTGGCCCGCCGTGCCGAGCACCACCGCGGGGCGGCGGACAGGGTGTGTGCTTTGCTGCTGGGCTGGCTGGCCGGTATCGCCTACGACAGCGACGATGCCTGCGTGGCGGCCCACCAGGAGTTGATGGACTCCCTGGCCTGCACCGACTGTGGCGATATCCCCGAACAGGAGAGCACCTGGGAATACGGGCTCGGCGGCCAGTGGACCCGCCGCTCCGGCGGCCGCTGCTGGACCTGCCACCAGCAACACACCCAGCGGCTGGAACGGGAGGCCCAGGAGCAGCTGGAGGCCGCCCGCACCGCGAACGCCTTGCTGCGCCCGTGCTGGCCTGACCTGCGGCGGGCAGTTTCGCGCCCGGGCTGTGGTGAGCTCGCCCGCCCCGGGCGGCCGTCCGCCGGTGAGTTTTGGGCGCCAACCGGTGAGTTTCGGGTGTCGGTGCAGGTCAGCGGCCGGTGAGAACGGCCGCCGCTGGGCCGGCCGGGTGGCGGCCAGGTTCGGCGGGACGGCGCGGTGGGCAGAGCCTTCGTCATGACGACACCCTCCACCAGGCGCCCCCGCTGGCCGCGCCGTCCGGTCAGGCAGTCGTAGAAGACCCCGCGGAAGCATGACAGTTGAGCGAACTGATGGTAGCCAGGCGGTCCCGAGCGGGCATCGGCCCGTGGGCGTACAACCGTGGCTGACAGGCCGGCCGGACAACTGTCACCACAGGTTCGATGTGCTGAACACCGCGGGCGGCACGATGGGCCACATGATCGAAGTCCACGAGCTGACGAAGCGTTACGGCAAGAAGCTGGCGGTCAACAACCTGAGCTTCACCGTCAATCCGGGGCAGGTGACCGGGTTCCTCGGCCCCAACGGAGCCCGCAGGAGCACCACCCTGCGGATGATCCTCGGTCTGCACGCCTCTACCAACGGGACCGTCACCGTCGACGGCCGGCCGTTCCGCTCGCTGCCCCGTGGTCTTCGGCACGTCGGCGCGCTGCTGGACGCCGCCGACGTACATGGCGGGCGTACCGCACGGTCCCGCTTGCGGGCACTGGCCCGCAGCAACACGATCCCGCGCAGCCGGGTGGACGAGGTGCTGCGCGAGGTCGGCATCGCCGACGCGGCGGACCGCCGAATCGGCGGCTTCTCCCTCGGCATGCGCCAGCGCCTGGGCATCGCCACCGCGCTGCTCGGCGACCCGCCCGTTCTGCTCTTCGACGAGCCGCTCAACGGACTGGACCCGGAGGGCGTGTACTGGGTGCGCGGCCTGTTCCGGGGGCTGGCGGCCGAGGGGCGCACGGTCTTCGTCTCCAGCCACCTGATGTCCGAGATGGAGCACACCGCCGATCAGCTCATCGTCCTCGGCCGCGGTGAGTTGATCGCAGCGGAGAGCGTGGCGGACGATGTACGGGGCGCCGGTCGAGTCGTTCTCCACCGGCGCTGCCACGCTGCTGATCACCGGCGCCGGCGCCATCGGTGCCGTGACCGTCCTCAGTGAGTACACTTCCGGGATGATCCGGACGACCTTCACGGTCGTCCCTGCCCGTCGTTCGGTGATGGCCGCCAAGCTGGCGGTGGTCGCCGTGGTGACGACCGTCCTTGGTGTGGTTCTGGCGTTGGCCTCGTTCGGTGCGGCCCAAGGGATCCTGTCCGGTCAGCACGTCGCCGTCGGCTTCGGGCACTGGGGGGTCATGCGCCTGCTCGTGGCCTCCGCGCTGATCGCTCCGGTCTCCGCCCTCGTGGGCATGGGGTTGGCTGCGGCCATCCGGCACAGCGTGCTCACCATCGTGGCCACGATCACTCTGCTCTTCGTCCTGCCCTCCCTGCTGAACAGCCCCAGGCACCTCACCGTCAACCTCCTGCACATGACGGTGTCGCAGGCATGGAACCGCATCGGCCACACGCCGGCCACCACGGAGCAGTGGCCGTGGTCAGTGGGAGGCGCCTGCATCGTCCTCGGGGCCTGGGCGCTGGTCGCTGCCGCCGTGGCCATCTACATCCCGAACCGCCGGGACCAGTGAGCGGCCCTCCTGCCGCCCCTCTTCCCAGCCGCGGGCCGATGCGGCCGGACTGATCACGTGGAACGCGAACGCTGATTCCACGATCACCCGGCCGGTCGGCCCGCGGTCTTTTCGTCTACCCACGAAGAAACGAATCGCCAAAGCTGGGCGCCTGTCGGCTTCCTCGAAGGCAGCCCACGCGATCGGCGTCAGCGCCAGGAGCCGACCGACGTCGTACTCGGCCGACGAGAGAGCATGCGCATCTTCACCTGCCCCCTCTCCACAGATCACCCGGTCATCAGCGACCTGATGTAGGGCCCCGCACCGCCCGACCTCGTCACTTCAGGCCGCGGCCGAAGGCCACGCCGACCGGGATTCAGCGCCCGATGAAGTTCTTGGCCACCAGGAGGTCCAACACGTTGGTGTGGAAGTCGGGGAAGTCCATCGGGACGATCCCGAAGTGGACGGCCTCGTTCCTGCGGGCGTACAGGTAGTCGAGCACCGGCGGCATGATCGAGTCCGCGTTCAGCTTGGGCCACTTCCCGCCCGCGTAGCTGGTGAAGTTGATGTACATCTTCGGCGAGTTCTGGTTCCACCACGCCTGGTCGAACTGGTTGACGATGGCCCGGGCCTTGCCGTCGGTGCCGACGTCCTGGTACTGGTCCTGAATGTTCATCAGGTCGGAGTTGCCCCAGTGCATCACGTCCCACGAGGAGTCGGAGCTGGTGTCGAAGTCGGCGAGCAGCACGATCTTGCCGCGGGCCTCCCCGAGCCTGGGCCACCGGGGCGCGGTCCAGAACAGGTTGCGGTAGCCGAAGTTGTCCAGGTGGTACTGCATGCGGCGCAGGAACTCCACCCCGTTGATCGGGTCGCTGCCCGCGTTCTCGTTCTTGATCCGCATGACCAGCGCCTCGCGCGGCGACTGCTTGAAGAAGGCCCGGCACTCGTCCAGCACGGTACGCAGCGTGCTGCCCTGGGGGAACCGGTCGTGGAAGACGCCGAGCCAGTTCTTGGTCTCGCGGTCGTTCAGCGGGAACCGCTGCAAGCGGATGTCGAGGAAGCGGATGCCCCGCTGGAGCTGCTGCGTAACGCCCCAGTTCTGGGTGTGCGCCCACTCGGTGCCGTTCGTCGGGTCGACGCAGCAGGAGTCGTGGGTGCCCGGGATGGTCAGCTGGGTCAGCGAGAGGCTGTCGGGCAGCCCGGCCATCCAGGCGCCGCTGTTCCACGAGGCGGCTGCGGCCGGAGTGGCCGCGATGGTGAGGCCGAGGGCGGCGGTCAGTGCCCCGCCACCGACTGCGCCGCCCAACCTCAGGATGTCGCGGCGGTTCGGGTTGACGGTCATGGGCTGCTCCGCGGTCTCGGTCGGTCCGGCTCCCTACATGGCTGTCTACGGAGGCCGCGCGGAGTCCGGTTCATCGCCGTCGGCTGCGCGGGCTCGTCGACCAGCGCCTCGCCTAGCAGCAGACCGCACCCCCGCCCGCCCCGGCTGCGCCGCAGCGGCCCGCCGAGGTTCCCGTCCCGGCCGACCTGATGCACCGCCGCCTGCCCACCAGCGACGTGCGCGTCGCTCTCGATGCGGGGCGGTTCGGTGACTGGTGGGCGCTGGCCGGCTGGACGGTGCAGCCGGACGTCTACCTCGTGACGGGCGAGGGCCAGCAGGTCGGCTGGGTCGAGCGTGGCCTGGCCGGCATCGGCGACCGGTGGGTGGCGGTGTACGAGGGCTACTTCATCGGCGATGTCCACACCCAGGAGGCGATGCTCCACGACACCCCAGAGCAAGCCGCCTTCACCGTCCACACCGCCTACCTGCAGAACCTCTGACGGTCCGGCGGCCGTGATCCCGGTCACGGACAAACCGGGAGGACAAGGCTCAGGACAGGGGCATTCCGGGCGGGACAACGTGCTGGTCAAGGGGCGGGACAAGGGGCGCGGTCAGACCGCGGACAAGGGGGCGCCGTGCAAGGTCGGCCGCGTTCGGGCACTCCGCCCGGCTGCCGGGGCCGGCCACCGTGCCCGCACCGGCCTCCTGCTGACGGAAGGCCACCTTGATGACCGCCACCACCTACCCGGCGCCCGACCCCGACCCCGAGTTCGGCGACGTCGACCAGGCCGCTGGCCACCTGCCGGGCGAGGACTCGCCCGGCAGGGACAAGGGGCCCCGCACCGCCTCCACCGGCACCTCCGCCCGCACCTCCACCGCCCCGCCCGCTGGCGGGCCCGTTTCCGCAGGCCAGCAGCCCCGGACAAGGGGCCGCGGCCGTGGCGATAACCCTTCTACCGCTGCTCCTGGAAGCCCAAGGCGCAAGCAGCGTGCGACGGGTCCGGCCCGGAGGAACGTCATGGTGGCGCTCGTCCTGTTTCAGCGCGCCACCGGCCGGGATCTGGTGCCTGACCAGGGCTGGCCACAAGGAGGCTGCCGGTTTCCTGCCGCCGGGCACGAAGCTGTCCGCCGTCCGGGAGGTGGAGAGTGCCGGCTATGACGAGCACGCCCTGGACGTCGTCGCCACTGCCGGACACCTCACCCGCGCCGGCCACGGCTCGCCGCTCACCGCGCTGACGTACCGGTCCGGCAGGCGGTCAGTGTGGCGGGAACGGGGCGTGCGGAGTCGTGCAGTGCGCCCCGCGCGGTGCAAGTTCTGTGGTCGGAGCGACTGTTGGGTGTGGTGGTGTTCCGAACGTTGGTTCATACGGGTTATTCGCTCGGGAGGGTATGGCCTTGGCCGGCCGGTGTGGTTGTAATGGCGGTGACCGACTGTGGGGTGCCCATTCCCCTGTCGGGGCGTCGGGGTGGTGATCGCTTGACGGGTCACTGTCCCCATGCACGGGCACCCTGACAGGTGGAATTCGTCGGCCGTACCATCCGGCGCGGCCGTGTTCGGGCAGCCCCACTCCCGACTCACTCAAGGGGCTGCTCACATGGCAGTAACCATCGTTCCCACCCCCGTGGCGGCGTGTTCCGCCTTCACCGCCACGGCCACCGGCGCGCCCGTGGGGGCCGTCACCGCTGTCTTCTTCTATGACGGCGCCGCCCCGCAGTCGCTGCCGGTGGTCGCCGGCGCCGCCGGACCGGCGACGTTCACGGCTGTCGGCTCCGGCGCGCAGCTGGTCCTGGTGACCTACCTGAATGCCGTCAACACGGTGGTCGGGGCCGACAGCGGCACGGTCACCGTCAACGCGGCGCCGGCCGGGACCATCTCCACGACGCTGTCGATCGCCGTCGGCGGCCTCGTGACCGCCCAGACCACCCTGACCTGCAGCGCCGGCCTGACTTCCGTCAACGGCACCCTGACCTACACCCTGCCGGGCGGGGTCACGGTCACCGCCCCGGTGGTCAACGGCGTGGTCGTTCCGGTCAGTCTGGGACTGGCGCTGACGGCCGGTCAGGTGGTGGGGGTCAGCTTCACTCCCGCCGCCGGCACCTGTGCGGCCTGCACCTTCGCGCCGATCACCGTCACCGTGCCGGCGCCGACGACCTGTTCGGTGGTCGTCATCCAGCCGCTGGTCGGCCCGATAGTCGCCGGCCAGCCCACCGTCGTGTCCGCGGTGGTGCTGTGCAACGGCGTGCCCGTTCCGGGTGCGGCGGTCACCTTCAACGGCGGCGGGGCCACCCCGGTGACCGCCACCACCAACGCACTCGGCATCGCCACCGGGTCGGTGACCTTCCCCACGGCCGGGCCGGTGTCGCTGACCGCCACCGTCACCGCGGCCGGCACCACCTGCACCTGCACCAACGTCGTCTCCATCCCGGTCACCGTCACGGTGACCACGCCGCCGACCTGCCTGGTGCTCCTGCTGCCGCCGGTGGCCCCGGTGGTCGTCGGCCAGCCGGCCACCCTGACCGCGGTGGTGCTGTGCAACGGCGTGCCCGTTCCGGGTGCGGCGGTCACCTTCAACGGCGGCGGGGCCACCCCGGTGACCGCCACCACCAACGCACTCGGCATCGCCACCGGGTCGGTGACCTTCCCCACCGCCGGGCCGGTGTCGCTGACCGCCACCGTCACCGCGGCCGACACCACTTGCACCTGCACCAACGTCGTCTCGCTCCCCGTCCCGATCACCGTCGGCGTAGGCGGCCCCGCCGTGAGCCTGCAGGCTCTGCCGTCCTGCTGGTGGGGCCACTGGGAGCACCAGCTGGCGAACCCCTCGCACGGGCAGCCGTACCCCGTCACCGCCACACTGACGGCCCAGCTCACTCCCGCGGCCGCCGGCGTGACGGTGAACTTCCTCATCGCCGGACAGCCGGTGGGCTCGGCGGTGACGGACGCGTCCGGGATCGCGATCCTCACCACCGACCTGAACCTGCTTCAGGTCCAATCCGGCGCCTTCACCGCGACCGCCACCGTCGGCGGCACGACGCTGGAGTCGACCGGCACCCTGCTGCCCTGCAGGCCGCTGCAGTGACCAGACCGGTCCTATCGGGCCCGGGACGTGGATCGCGGACCGGTACTGGTGGCCGAGCCAGGTGAGGCCTGACGTCATCGTCCGCGGATGAGCGGCCGACCTCGAAGGTCCGTCCCCCCGCCCTCGCACGGCGGGGGGACGGACGCGCTGGGCGCGTAGCGGCGAAGCCACCGCACCCGCCGCGACGCCCGCAACCGTACTGCCGCGTCCCTGGTCAGTGGAGTTGTCCCCATGAGCTTGACCATGTTCCTTCTCGCGCTCGGCACCACCTGCCGCGTCACCCGTTTCCTGACCAAGGACACCCTCGCGGGCGGTCTCAGGATCTGGGTCGCCGATCGCTTCGGCGAGGAGTCCAAGGCCGCCTACCTGATCACCTGCAGCTGGTGTTCGAGCGTCTGGGTATCCGCCGTCGCGGTCGGCTGTGCCGCGTGCCTGGAGGGCAGCCCGTGGTTCCGGATACCGGCGACCGCGCTCAGCGTCTCGTACCTGGCGGGTGTGGCCTCACGATGGCTCGACTGACCAATGCCCCTCCCCAGGAAGACCCGAACCCCAGCACCCGGAAAGGAGACCGAACTCATGGCCTGCAACTGCGGCGGAGGTTCGCCACAAACCATCGTTTACCAGCTGAACCTGCCTGACGGCACCGTTCGCCAGTACGTCACCTACCAGGAGGCCCTGGCCGCACAGCACCGGGAAGGCGGCGCCGGAACGATCACCATCGTCAGCCGGTGACACGGGCGCCCGGCATCGGGGCGCACCGAAGGTGGTCGGCGCTTCGACCGGCTGCCTTACCCTTTCCGCACGAAGGGAGGAGCAGCACCGTTGCCGTCCCGGCGCATCCGCGGCCCGTTTCAGGGTGTTCGGGCCGGTGGCGGGCATGCCTGCGGCCCGGCTGTCGCGTCGGGTGGACGCCGGGTTCCACTGGCCGCTGCCGCCCCGGCCGCCGAGGCGCTCGTCGTCGTGGCGCCAGCCGTTGACGTCGACCAGGAACCCGTCGTTCCTTGGCCACCAGCCCTGCAAAGTGACCAACTGTCGTGCTGTGCCGGGACGTGCTTGTTGTCACCGAGTGACGCCCGTGACCTGGAGCTGGACGGCGCACGCGACACGCTTGTTGTCATCGACGGGACAAGGTTCTTGTCACCGCCGGTTCATGGACAGCGAATCTGTCACTGCGCTCGTGCCGGCGACCCGCACGGGCGGTAGTTGGAACCATGGGACACGACGTTCGGACGCAGGACGGCTGCCAGGCGCTCGGTGGAACGAGACAGGGAAGTCTCGAGACCTTGTGGCACACCTGCCAGCCTGCCGCAACCAAGATCCACGCGAGTTCGTCCCAGTGATGGATCGAAGGCGCCGAGCACCAGGGGGAAGCGATGGCCGCGGTCGAACCGCACGATCCGTACGCGGTCACAGCGCAGGGGCGCGCACCGGTTTGTCCGACCTCGAATCCGCGCCGGCAGGTCGTCACCCTCGGTGCGGCCTGCGCCCTCCCGTCGTTGACCTCGATAGCCATCGGCAGCGCCATCCAGCATTTCGCCACCGGGCACGGCGGGCCCGTCCACGCGATCCTGCACTTGGTGGTGACGCTCGCGGTCGTCATACCCGCGTTCTTCGTCAGTGTCCACGCCCTGCAGCCGTCCGCCCCCCGGTGGTGCTGGCTGCTGGCACCCGCGCTGATGGCGCTCGACCTCGCCGCTACCCACGGGTTGGCCCTCCTGCTGCCCTTCCGCCCGGGCCTGCTGAGCGTGCTGGTGTTCGCCCTCCCGTCCTTCGCCCTGGCCGGCGCCGTGGTGCGGCGCTCACGCACCGCCTTGCTGGCGGCCGTCGGCACGCTACTGGGCGTGTTCGTGCTCGCGTTCCCGCTGCGGGCGATGCAGCGGGAAGTGGGGGTCCAGGACCTGCTGCGCGAGGCCGGTATCCCGTCCCGGTCCCTGATGCAGCCGGTCCTCTCGGCGGATGTGCATGTCACCGGGATCAGTCAGGGCTCGGTCATGATTCTCGACCTATTCGGCCAAGTAGCTGACTGACCATGGCCGTTGGGGTGATGGTCAGTCCATGGACCTACAGGCCATGC
>NZ_JBEXKB010000079.1:0-35483 GCF_040609455.1 Kitasatospora sp. NPDC004669 | reverse complement strand
ACGCGACGCTGACGTTGTCGAGGGCGACCACGCGGGTCTCGCCCTCCCCGTAGACCTTGTTCAGGCCGGTGGCGCGGGCGGCCGCCCGGCCGGTGAGGACTGCGGTTGCGGGGAACGTCACGTGGACTCCTGGGACGAATCGGATCTTCCTACCGTTCCATCCTCCCAAGCTGTTCGAATGTGATGCGTATGCCGAGGAGGCGACCGACCCCCGCCGACCCGGCGGTGCGGCGGGGGCCGTCTCCTCCTCAGGTATGACACCTCTCCCTGAGGACCGAAGTCCCCGGCGGGCTACTCCACCGCGACGCCGAAGGCGGTGGCCAGCCCGGCCAGACCGTTCGTCACCGCGCGGCCCGAGGGTGCGAAGTGCCAGCCGCCGTCGGCCCGTCGGAACGCGCCCAGGAGCATCGCCGAGTCCGGGATGCCGCCGTTGGCGCCCGGCCACTTGGCCGGTCCGGCGGCGCCCGGCCCGTACGAGGCGGCTACGGCGAGCCCGTACACGTAGCCGAGCGGCAGCGCCGGGGGTTCCTCCTCCTCGGTGGAGACCGCGACCACCACCTCGTCGACGGTGGCCGGCAGCCGGTGCAGGTCCAGGGTCAGCCGGGCCGCCCGGGTCGGCTCGCCCGGCACCGAGCGGGTCTGGTGCAGCCGGACGGCGCCGTCCGGGTCCTGCGGGTTGTTGAAGAACACGAAGTGCTCGTCGCTGAGCACCCGGCCCTCGGCGCAGAGGAAGGCGGTGACGTCCAGCTCCACCGCGTCCCCGCCGGCGGTGCGGCTCTGCCAGCTGACCGTGAGGGCGCTCTGCGCGGCGGGCGGTTCCTCGCGGGGCTGCTCCCGGGCCGGGGTCGGGGCGCTACCGCCGCCGAGGCGGCCGCGCAGCCCCTGCTCGGCCAGCAGCTCGACCAGCTCCGGCCCGCTCAGCAGGGTCAGCGGCTTGCCCTCGATGTAGCTGTAGGAGCCGCGGCCGAAGCCCGCGGTGGTGACCAGGATGCCCTTGATCGCGCCGTGGTGGCGGACGGTGGACTCCAGGTCGCGCACGGCCGTCGGCGGGACGGTCTTCTTGTAGCGCTTGGCCTGGATCACGATCTTGCCGCCGGTCACCGGGTCCAGGTCCTCGGCGATCACGTCCACCCCGACGTCGCCGCTGCGGGCCGTGGTCATCACCCGGAAACCGCGCAGCCGGAACAGCTCGGCGATCAGCTCCTCGAACTCGATCGGGTCCATCTCGAAGAGGTCCGGCTCGTCCTCGCCGCCGTGCCCGGCCAGGCTGCCGCCGACCGTCTCCGGCAGCCGGTCAGGCTTCACCTCGTCCAGCCGCTCCGGGCGGGCGGACAGCTTGCCGCCCAAGCCCTGGAAGCACTCCACCGGCGCCACCCGGTCCAGCGCCAGCCCGGCGAACTCGGCCCGGGCCACCGTCAGCGTGGACAGGAAGCGCTCCGCCTCCCGGCCGGTCGCCGGGTCGATGCCGAGGACGAAGCCGTTCAGCACCACCGAGTCCAGCATCCCGTCCCGGTCCGCCCGGAACAGCTCCACCGCCACCCGCAGTGCCGACTGCGCCAGCACCTCCCGGTACAGCGCCTTGCGCTCGGTCGCCGGGCGGGCCACCTCGGCCTCGCGGTCGTCCGCCTTCACGTACCGCACCCGGGAGGCGGCCGGCACCACGTCCGGACCGGGCAGCTCCCAGTTCACCACCAACTGACGGCTGGTCGCCTCCCAGGCCGCCACCAGCCGGTGCGGGAAACCCTCCGGCCAGGCCGCCGAGGCGTACAGCCCGGCCGTGAAGTACTCCTGCACCGCCTCCGGCTCACCCGCCCGCAGCCGCCGCAGCAACTCCTCGGTACCGGCCCCGCGCTCCTCCTCCGCGCGGCGGAAGCGCTCCGCCCAGGCCAGGTACTCCTGGTGGTACGCGGCCAGCCGGCGCTGCCGGTCCGCCTCCCGCGCCTGCGCGGCGTACCAGTCCTGCTCGAACCGGGCCCGGGCCTGGGCCACGTACTGCTCGTACTGCCGCCGCACCCCGGCGTTGCGGGCCTGCACCGCGTCCGGCGGCGGCACGTGGTAGGCGGCGGAGGTCTGGTCGGGCATCGGCACCGGCTCGCCCAGCGGACCCGGATCGAACGGCGGCACCGGGCGCGGCGCCAGCAGCGCCTGCGGCCCGAACCCCGGCGCGGCCAGGCCGGCCGCCAACAGCGCGCGCAACTCCTCGACCCGGGCGTCCAGTTCGGCCGTCTGCCGGGCCGCCTCCGCCTCCCGCGACTGCTGGTACGCCCGCTGGGCCTCCCGCTCGTTACGGGCTGCCGCCCGCTGCGCCTCGCGCTGCGCGCGCTCGTGCCGGCGCAACTCCGCCGCCTCGGCGCGCCAACGGGCCTCCTCCCGACGCTGCTGCTGCCGCTGCGCCTCAGCCCAGACCGTCAGCACCCCGCTGTTCCGCCGCCCCGCCACCGTCCACCCCTTCGCGCTCCGCACCGACCCGGCCGCCCACGCCACCTCCCGGCGACACCGCCGACCGCGCCCGCCACAATAGAACGTGGACACCCCACCGGGCCAAGCGCCTACGACCTGCGGGGCTTCCGCCCGGGCGGCGGGGCACCGGCCGGTGCCCCGACCACCGGCCGTCGGCCGTGCGAGGGCGCCCAGGGGTGGCGGTCGGCGTTGGCGTAGTAGCGGATCGAGGCGCCGATCGAGTTCCTCGTGCTTTCTCCGGAGCGACGTCAGCGCTGTCAGCGGCGGCAGGTAGCCTCGCCTGATCGAGGACCTACAGGGAGGGATGCCCGTGACGATCCCCGCACCGCAGCACCCGGACCGGCCCGCCGGCTGGACCTCCACCGGCCTGAGCTGGCACGACGGCCGGGCCCTGCTCGGCGCCGTGCGCGGCACCACGGTGCACGAGCGCGCCGTCGCGCCGGGTACGGAGGTCGGCTGGCTGCTCGCAGGCCCGCGCCGCTGCACCGGGGCCTGGCTGGCCGGGGCGACGGAGCGCACGCCCTGCCCGCACCACGCGGTGATCGACCCGGACGGCAGCGCGACGCAGTGCCCGGCCTGCCAGAGCGTGGACCGGGGCCTGGCTCTGGCCCGGGACCAGATCCTGGACGACGGCCGCACCTACCTGCTCTACCTCGCCTGGTTCGGCGAGGGCCTGCTGAAGATCGGCCTGACCGCGGAGCAGCGCGGCGACAGCCGACTGCTGGAACAGGGTGCGCTGGCGTACGCGTTCACCGCGCGCGGCAGCCTGCCCGCGATCCGCCGCGCCGAACTCACCGTCGCCGCCTCGGGGATGGCCCGCGAGCGGTTCAAGTCCCGGCTGAAGACGGATCACTGGTGGGCGCACGGCGACGCCGCGTACCGCCGTACGGTGCTCACCGAGGCCCGCGTCCAGGCGCACCGGTTGCTGGACGGCCACGCCCTGGAACTGCTCGCCGACCGCCCGGTGGTGGACCACGTCGAGCGTTTCGGCCTGGGCGGCGGCGCCCCCGAGACCTATCGGGAGATCGCCGGGCTGACCGCGGGAGCGGTGATCGCGGGCACGCTGCGTCCGCCGGTGGGGCGGCACCTCTTCCTGGACCAGCCGGACGGCTCCGGCCCGCTGCTGCTGGACACCCGGCGGCTCACCGGCTGGACGCTCACGCCGGTCACCGGCCGGGGCTCGGAGGGGCTGGTCCTGGCGGGGAGGGTCCGCCCGCCGGAGCCGGACACCCAGGAGGCGCTGTTCTGACCCCGGCCGCCGCCTGGCCCTGGTCGCTCGTCAAAGCCATGCGACCGTCGAGCCCGGCCGGCGCCCCGGGCAGGCGCCGACCGGTCAGCCGCTGATCAGGGCCAGGAGCTGGTTCGCCAGGCCCAGTGCGGGCGCGGCCGCCTCGCCGATGCTCTGCGTCACGCCGGCCAGCAGGAGGAGGGTGTTGCGCCAGCCGCGCCGCTCCTCGGAGGCCGGGTCGCGCAGCACGGGGAGGGCTTCGGTGAGACTCTGCCGGTCCTCCTCGTGCACCCGCGAGTCGCGCGCCAACTCGGCCACCACGGCGGCGAGCTGGGCGAACATCGCGGCGATCTCGGGCGGCAGGGCCTGGTCGCCGACCGGGCCGTTGTTGTGCTGGACACCGACGTTGTGGTGGCCGCCGTGGATGGTGACCTGGTCGCCGACGTGGAACCGCGGATTGTTGCCGCTCATTTGCTGACTCCCGTGTTTCCTCGGCCGCCGTAGATGTTGACGCTGTCGCCGAACTGGTAGTGCCGCAGGTCGACGATGACGCTGCTGACGAACTGCTGGAACTCGATCTGCGGGTTCTCGATCGCCTGGGTGATGGTGGCCTGCAGCTCGTGCGCGGGCTCCGGCGACTGCCAGGCCAGCAGCGCGGTCGGCGGCCCCGCCGTGTCGACGGTCAGCGCGTGCAGACGCCGCTGGAGCAGGACCGGCAGGGTGGCGATCAGGAAGTAGAGCACCAGGAGGGTCGCCGCCACCCCGATGATCCAGCCCGGGCCGGAGTTCCCGTCGCCGCCGTAGGAACTCGACGAGTGGAGGTCACCGGAGATGCCCAGGATCATCAGGGCCCCGACCGCGGCCAGGACCACGATCCCCGCGAACTTGAGGAACCGTCGGATCGCGCCGAGATGGTCCGGAAGGATGACGGTGGTGCTGACCCGGGCGATGGTCGCCAGTGGGTAGGCCGCGGACCCGACCCAGAGGATGCGCTTGGTCACGGCCACCCGGGTGGTGGCCCGGGAGTACGAGTGCGTCGGAGGCGAGTCCGGTGAGGCCGCCGGCGGAGGTGCCGGCGGAGGTGCCGGCGGAGGTGCCGGCGGTTGCGGCGGGACGGACGGTGCGGAGCCGGTTTGACCGGCCCAGGTCGAGTCGGCCGGATCGGTCGGCTGCATGGGCATTCCCCCAAGGACTGTCGAAGGCGCGACGACAATAAACCGCATGCTCCGGTCATGCACAAGTTCTTTGTCGCAAAACGGACCTTGACGGATCATCCGACGATCCGGCAGCGCCTACTCGACCACCGGGCCCGGGCAGCCCCCGGGTTCAGCCCAGCTTGCTGCGCACCCCGCCCGGCCCCGAGCGTGCCCGGCGCGACAGCGGCGGCCGGGACGGGCGGACGTCGCCGCGTCCGACGACGGGCTCGACGCTCTCGGCGGCGCGCCGGGCGAGCGCGGCCCGGGCGGCGGCCAGCGAGACCCGGGCGAGCAGCGGGTCCTCCCGCTCACCGGCCGTGCGCTTGGCCGCCTGACAGGAGGAGCACCAGAGCGGCGAGGCCGGCCCGTCCGGGTAGACCATGTCCTCCGGCGGCAGGTAGTGCCCACCGCACTCGACGCATTCGAAGACCAACCTCATCCGACGATCACCGTTCCGGATCCATGGCACCGACCGCAGGGTGACCAGAAGGTGTGAATGCTCGGCACCATGCTCCCTTCCTCGTCCAGTTCGACCGTTGCCTCGGTCTTCTGGGTCCCCCCGGACCCGCCGCAGCCGGAGCAGGACTGAACCTCGGGCATATGCCGTCCTTCCGTAGCGGAGGACCACCGTAGCGCGATTTCCGGTCGCGCAGCACCGCTCCCGGCGATCCACCACCCGTACGGGGAGCGTGAGATGCTCGCACACGCCCCGCCGTGAACGGCGTCGGTCCCCCGCGCGAGCACCTGTGCGAGGGACCGACCGACCATGGGGGAGAGGTGTCAACTGCGGGCGGCCCGCAGGAACTCCCGGTTCATCGCCGCGATGCTGGGCAGCGGGATGCCCTTGGGGCAGGCGGTGGCGCACTCGCCGGTGTTGGTACAGCCGCCGAAGCCCTCGGCGTCCATCGCCGTGACCATGTTCCGCACCCGGGCGGCGCGTTCGGGCGCGCCCTGCGGCAGCACGTTGAGGTGCACCACCTTGGCGGAGGTGAACAGCATCGCCGAGCCGTTCGGGCAGGCGGCCACGCAGGCGCCGCAGCCGATGCACTCGGCGTGCTCGAAGGCGGTGTCCGCGGCCTCCTTGGGGACGGGCGTCGCGTGTGCGTCCGGGGCGCTGCCGGTGGGGGCGGTGATGTAGCCGCCGGAGCCGATGATCCGGTCGAAGGCCGTGCGGTCCACCACCAGATCCTTGACCACCGGGAAGGCCGCCGCCCGCCAGGGCTCGACGTCGATGGTGTCGCCGTCCTTGAAGTGCCGCATGTGCAGCTGGCAGGTGGTGGTCCGCTCGGGGCCGTGCGCCTGGCCGTTGATGACCATGCCGCAGGCACCGCAGATGCCCTCGCGGCAGTCGTGGTCGAAGGCGACCGGCTGGTCGCCGCGGGTGATCAGCTCCTCGTTGAGGGTGTCGAGCATCTCCAGGAAGGACATGTCCGGGCTGATCCCGGCGACCTGGTAGGTGGTCATCGACCCGGGTGCGTCCGGGCCCGCCTGGCGCCAGATGCGCAGGGTGAGGTTCATGCGTAGCTCCGCTGGGTGGGGTGGACGTACTCGAAGTCGAGCGCCTCGCGGTGGAGGACGGGTGCCGCGCCGGTGCCGGTGAACTCCCAGGCGGCGGCGTAGGTGAACTCCTCGTCGCGCCGGGCGGCCTCGCCCTCGGGGGTCTGGCTCTCGGTGCGGAAGTGGCCGCCGCAGGACTCGGCGCGGTGCAGCGCGTCCAGGCACATCAGCTCGGCCAGCTCGAAGTAGTCGACCAGCCGGTTGGCCTTCTCCAGCGACTGGTTGAGCTCCTGGCCGGTGCCGGGCACCTTGATCCGGCGCCAGAACTCCTCGCGCAGCCGCGGGATCCGCTCCAGCGCACGCTTCAGCCCGGCCTCGTCGCGGGCCATCCCGCACTCGTCCCAGAGGAGTTCGCCGAGTTCGCGGTGGAAGGAGTCCGGGGTGCGGTCGCCGTTGACCGAGAGGATCAGGTTGAGCCGGTCCTCGACCTCCGCCTCGACCTCGGTGAGCACCGGGTGGTCGGCGGGAACGGCGGCCAGCGGGTGGCGGGCCAGGTAGTCGTTGAGGGTGGGCGGCAGTACGAAGTAGCCGTCGGCCAGGCCCTGCATCAGCGCGCTGGCGCCGAGCCGGTTGGCGCCGTGGTCGGAGAAGTTGGCCTCGCCGACCGCGAACAGGCCCGGGATGCTGGTCTGCAGGTCGTAGTCGACCCAGAGCCCGCCCATCGTGTAGTGGATCGCCGGGTAGATCCGCATCGGCACCCGGTACGGGTCCTCGGCGGTGATCCGCTCGTACATGTCGAAGAGGTTGCCGTACTTGGCCTCCACGGCGTCCCGGCCCATCCGGCGGACGGCGTCCGCGAAGTCCAGGTACACGCCCTGCCCGCCGGGGCCGACGCCGCGGCCCTCGTCGCAGACGTTCTTGGCGGCCCGGGAGGCGATGTCGCGCGGCACCAGGTTGCCGAAGGAAGGGTAGATCCGCTCCAGGTAGTAGTCCCGCTCCTCCTCCGGGATCTGCGCGGGCGGGCGGTTGTCGCCCTTGGCCTTGGGCACCCAGATCCGTCCGTCGTTGCGCAGCGACTCGCTCATCAGGGTGAGCTTGGACTGGTGGTCGCCGGAGCGCGGGATGCAGGTCGGGTGGATCTGGGTGAAGCACGGGTTGGCGAAGTAGGCGCCGCGCCGGTGGGCCCGCCAGATCGCGGTGGCGTTGGAGTTCTTGGCGTTGGTGGAGAGGTAGAAGACGTTGCCGTAGCCGCCGGTGGCGAGCACCACGGCGTCCGCGGTGTGGCTGCGGACCTCGCCGGTGACCAGATCGCGGGCGACGATGCCGCGGGCCCGGCCGTCGACCACCAGCAGGTCGAGCATCTCGGTGCGCGGGTGGATCTCCACGTTCCCGGCGGCGATCTGCCGGGAGAGCGCCTGGTAGGCGCCGAGCAGCAGCTGCTGGCCGGTCTGGCCGCGGGCGTAGAAGGTCCGGGAGACCTGCACGCCGCCGAAGGAGCGGGTGTCCAGCAGGCCGCCGTACTCGCGGGCGAAGGGCACGCCCTGGGCCACGCACTGGTCGATGATCTCCACCGACACCTGGGCGAGCCGGTGCACATTGGACTCGCGGGCGCGGAAGTCGCCGCCCTTGACGGTGTCGTAGAACAGCCGGCGGACCGAGTCGCCGTCGTTGCGGTAGTTCTTGGCCGCGTTGATGCCGCCCTGGGCGGCGATCGAGTGGGCGCGCCGGGGGGAGTCCTGGAAGCAGAACTGGACGACGTGGTAACCCTGTTCGGCGAGGGTGGCGCCGGCCGCGCCGCCGGCCAGGCCGGTGCCGACCACGATCACGGTGTGCTTGCGCCGGTTCGCCGGGTTGACCAGCTTGGCGTCGAACCGCCGCTGGTCCCAGCGCTGTTCGATCGGTCCGGCGGGGGCCTTGGTGTCGGCGATCGACTCGCCGACGGTGTACTCCTGGTAGCTCACTTCACCACTCCGAACATCACGGCCACGGGGACGGACAGGAAGCCGGCCGTCAGCAGCAGCGCCAGGCCGTTGGCGGCCAGCTTCAGCACCTTGTCGCGGCGGGCGTTGTTGGCACCGAGGGTCTGCGCGGCGCTCCAGAAGCCGTGCCGGATGTGGAGGCCGAGGGCCAGCATCGCCACGATGTAGATCACGTCGCTGTACCAGCGGCCGAAGGTGCCCACCACGTTCTGGTACACGTGCCCGTGCTCGGCGACCGGGTTCACCGTCAGCGTGGTCAGGTCGAGGATGTGCCAGACGATGAACAGCGCCAGGATCACCCCGCCCCAGCGCATGGTCCGGGTCGCGTAGCTGGCGCGCCGGCGCTGGTGCACGTACCTGCTCGGGCGGGCGGCCAGGTCACGGCGGCTGAGCTGGTACGCGGACACGCCGTGCAGCACGACGGCGGCCAGCAGGCCGACCCGGGCGATCCACAGGAACCACTCGTGGCCCAGGAACGGCTGGCCGATGGTGCGCAGCCAGGCCGCGTAGCCGTTGATGTCGTCGGCGCCGAAGAAGACCTTGAGGTTGCCCAGCATGTGCGCGACCAGGTACAGCAGCATGACCAGTCCGGTGACGGCCATGACGGCCTTCTTGCCGACGGTCGACCGCCACAGGGTCACCAGGGTGGACGGATGCCGGCCCGTCCTCGTCGCGGTTGTCATGTCGGCAACGGTAGGGAGGGTCGCCAGGGTGCGTCCAAGACATGCTGCGGCTGGTGACGATAGCCGTGGCCTATCGAGGCGGATTAACCTGGGCATGTGCAGCTCCAGCAACTCCGCTACTTCCTGGCCGTCGCCGAGACCAGGCACTTCACCAAGGCGGCCGAGGCCGCGCACGTGGCGCAGCCGTCGCTGTCGCAGCAGATCCGGGCACTGGAGCGGGAGTTGGGTGCCGAGCTGTTCCACCGAACCCGCGGCAACATCGCGCTGACCGACGCCGGGGACGCCCTGCTGCCGCTGGCCCGGCGCATCCTCGCGGACACCGAGAGCGCCCGGCTCGCCGTCCAGGAGACGGTGCAGCTGCGCCGTGGCCGGGTGCGGCTGGGGGCGCCGCCGAGCCTGTGCACCAGCCTGGTGCCCGACGTGCTGCGGGTGTTCCGGGACCGCTACCCGGGCGTGGCGCTGGGGGTGCGCGAGGGCGGCTCGCGCGACCTGGTGCGCTGGCTGGCGGCGGGGGAGCTGGACCTCGCGCTCATCATCACCCCGCCGAGCGGGGAGGCGGCCCCCGCCCTCGCGGTCACCGAACTGCTGCACGAGGAACTGGTGTTGGTCTCCGCCACGGGGCGCGCCCGGCGCACCGTGCGGGTGGCCGAACTCAAGGGGCGGCCGCTGGTGATGTTCCGGGAGGGCTACGACCTGCGCGAGGCGACCCTGGCGGCCTGCCGGGCGGCCGGGTTCGAGCCGGAGTTCGCGGTGGAGGGCGGCGAGATGGACGCGGTGCTCGGCTTCGTCCGGGCCGGGCTCGGACCGGCCGTGCTCCCCGGCATGGTGGCGGCCCGCTCGGGCCTGACCGTCACGCCGTTCGCCGGGCCGGGCCTGGGCCGCACCATCGCGGTCGCGCACGGCCACGAGGTGCCGCTCACCCGCGCCGCCGAGGCGCTGCACACCACCCTGCTGGCGCACCTGCGCGCCGCTGCCCGGGACGGCGAACTCCCGCCGGGCACCAGGCTGTTGCTGCCGTGAGCGGCCCGGACCGCGCAGCGGCTACGCGGGCGTCACCGCGTGGGTGCGGGAGATGGTGAACACGCGGTCGTCGTCCCGCAGGTGGCACCGGGCTCGGAGCTGAGGCGCGCATCCAGTTCGAGTCGGTTGAGGGTGCGGACCGTCGCGTTGCCCGAGGTCGTGACGTACTCGATCGTGACGGCCCGACCTTCGGTGAAGGCATGGGCCGGCCGGCGACGGCGTACCGCGCGGAGCGGGTGGGTCGCTTCCGTCATCGGATCCGGTGGGCCCTCCGGTGGCCGGTTATGCGGCCGGCGACGGGCCGGATGAGCGCAGCGTGAGCAGGGTGATCTCGCTCGGGGCGAAGACCCGGAAGGGCGGGCCCCAGAAGCCGGTGCCGCGGCTGGTGTAGAGCTGGGTCCGCTCCCCGTGTCGGCTCAGGCCGTGCACCACCGGCTGATCGATGCGGACGAGGAGGTTGAACGGCCAGATCTGGCCGCCGTGGGTGTGCCCGGAGACCTGCAGGTCGATGCCGGCGGCAGCGGCCTGCGGGACGTACTTGGGCTGGTGGGCGACGAGCAGCACCGGAAGGGCCGGGTCCGCGCCCGCCAGCGCGCCGAGCAGGTTCGCGCGGTGACCGGCCAGGCCGGAGGACTCCGCGGTCACGTCGTCCACGCCGGCGAGCACGAGGGCGTCCCCACCGCGCTCCACCACGACGTGGCGGTTGTGCAGCGGTTCCCAGCCCAGGTCCGCCATGCGGTCCAGCCAGCCCTGGGCCTCGCTGCCGTACTCGTGGTTCCCCGTGACGTAGACCCTGGCCAGCCGTGACCGGATCGTCCCGAGCGGCGCCGACTGCTCCCGGCGCTGGGTGGGGGTGCCGTCGGCGATGTCGCCGGCGTGGACCACGACGTCCGCGTCCAGCGTGTTGACCGCCTCGGCGACCCGCGCCGACCAGGCCGCCCGGTCGATCGGCCCGTAGTGGGTGTCGGCCAGCACCACGACCCGGGTCCCGTCCAGACCGCGACCGAGCCGCGGGACGTGGACGTCCACCCGCTTCACCCGGGGCACGCGCATCGCCTCGTGGTGACCCCAGCCCAGCAGCCCGGCCGAGACCACGGCGACCGCCACGGCCACGATCCTGGCCCGGTCGGCGCCGCCGACGTCGACCCCGGTCAGCACGAGGTTCACCAAGCCGCCCAGCACCGACCAGGTGAACAGCACCCAGATCATCCCGACGCTGGTGTCCGCGATGCGAGCGGCCCGGTCGTTCCGCCGCCGCCCGTGGCCCGCGACCATCAGCCAGGGGAAGGAGACCAGCCAGCCGGCGAGGACGACGGTGCCGGCCAGGAAGACCGGGAACGGCCAGTCGGCGCCGGAGGCGAACAGCGTCCACCAGGGTGGGAGGCACAGGACCACGAGGACGAGCACGAGGACCGTCAGCCGCCGGAACGGGGAACGCCGACGCCCCGCGCCCCCGCCCGGGGTCTCCGCACCCGACACGGGCGCCGCCCCCGCCTCGGGCCGGGCGGCGGCCACGACGGTCTCCGGACCCCCGTAGTCCGCCGATCGGTGGCCCGACTCCAACTCCATGGATTCGCCTGCTGTCACCGTGCCACCCTCACGTCCGCCGTCTCACCGTCACTCCCCATCATCGGGCAGGCCGTTGCCGCCGACCTCGCCCGGGGCCGCCATCGTCAACTGGTCAGAGCCGGTCAGAATTCCGACGCCACGGGGCGTGCCACGAACCAGCTCCGCGGCGATCACGGCCGCCCGGCGGGACTGCCGGGCGGCCACCACCACCATCGGTGACCTGTTGCGCGAGACTTACCCGCCGGCCGGCCTCACGGTCGCGCCGGTGACGAGCAGGCCGGCTGCGAGTGTCGCTCGTGCCGCGGTTCTGACGTGACGGAACATCGAGGCGAGCCTCCACGTGAATGGATCAACGGGTTCACTCACGCCAGGAGCGCGCGGACCGGCCGCTACCAGTGCGGTGTCGTCTCCGCCGGGTCCAGGGACAGGGTGAACCAGGTCGTCTTCCCGTCCGCAGCAGGGCGCACGCCCCAGTTGTCGGCGAGGGCGTCGACGAGCAGCAGGCCGCGGCCGGACTCGTCGTCGTTCTCGGCCAGGCGGGGTTGCGGCAGGTGCGGGCTGCGGTCGGCAATCTCGATGGCGAGTTCGGAGGCGTGCCGGTACAGGCTCAGGCGGACCGGGCCCTTGGCGTGCTGGACCGCGTTGGCCAGCAGTTCGGAGGTGAGGAGCTGGGCGTCCGCAGCCCGGTGGACCTCGCCCCAGGACTCGATGACCTTGCCGACGAAGGCCCGGGCCTCGGGCACGGAGGCGGCGATGGCGGGCAGGTCGATCGCGGCGGTGGCCAGGGGTGCCTGGGGCAGTCGGGCCAGGAGCAGGGTGACGTCGTCGTCGTGCTCGGCGGCGTCGGGGAGCGCGACGCCGAGGACGTGGTCGGCGGCGGCCTCCAGGTCGCTGGTGGCAGCCAGAGCACCGGTCAGGATCGCGGTCAGGTCGGTGAGCCGCTGCTCGATGTCGCTCCCGGGGGTCTCGATCAGTCCGTCGGTGTAGAGGGCGAGGGTGGCACCGGGCGGCAGGACGACGGAATTCTGCTGGTGCGGTACGCCTCCGACACCGAGTGGAGCGCTCACCGGAGCGGGCAGGCCGCGCACCCGCTCGCCGGGGGCGGTGACGAGGACGGGCAGGTGCCCGGCCGAGCAGACGGTCACCTCCCGGGTGTCCGGAGCGATGACGAGGTAGCAGCAGGTGACGAGCTGGTCGGGGACGTCCAGGCCGGCGACGAAGGTGTCCAGGGCGTGCATCAGCCGCCGGGGTTCCAGCCCGATGGCTGCCAGGGCGTGGGCGGCGGAGCGCAGCTGCCCCATCACGGCGGCCGCCTCCAGGCCGCGGCCCATGACGTCGCCGATCATGATTCCCACCCGGCCCGCGCCGAGCGGGATGAGGTCGAACCAGTCGCCGCCCACACCGGCGCCCTGGGTGGCGGGCCGATACCGGTGGGCGGTGGCGAGCCCGGGGATGGAGGGGGGTGTGCCCATGAGGCTGCGCTGGAGGGTGAGGGCGATGTGGCGCTGCTGTTCGTAGAGGGCGGTGAGTTCGGCCTCGACCCGCTTGAGGTCGCTGATGTCGCGGATGATGGCGCACGCACCGGTGACGGTGCCGTCGGCGCTGCGGGTGGGCCAGAGCGTGACGTCGACGTCCAGCAGTCGACCCGACCGGGTGACCCGTAGGGTTCCGAAGTGCTCGACCTTCTCCCCGCTGCACAGCCGGTCGAGGACCGTACCGACCTCGTCGGTCCGGTTGGTCGGTGCCAACAGACTCACGTGCCGGCCGATGGCCTCGGCGGCCGTGTAGCCGTACATCCGGTGTGCGGCGGCGTTCCAGTAAGTGGTGTACCCATCGAGGGTCATGGCGAGGATGGCATCCTGGGAGGACTCGACCAGTCCGGCCAGTTCATTGATGCGCTGCTCGGCGGCCTTCCGTTCGCTGACGTCACGGACAGCTGCGGACACGAGCGGCCCGTCGACGGTTTCCAGAGGGCTGAGGCTGATTTCGACCGGGAACTCGGTGCCGTCCTTGCGCAGTCCGTGCAGCTCCAGCCCGGCGCCCATCGGGCGCAGTTGTCGGTTGGCGGCGTAGTGTTCGCGGTGGCGGACGTGGTGCCCGCGGAACCGGCCGGGGACCAGCAACTCGACCGGCTTTCCCAGGAGTTCCTCGCGGCGGTAGCCGAACAGCGCCTCGGTCTGCGCGTTGACGAGCCTGATCGTCCCGGTGTCGTCCACGATGACCATGGCGTCGGGCGCGGCCTCCAGCAGCCCGCGGAAGAGTTCTTCGGCGGTCGCCGACGTACCCCTGTTGGTTCTGGCCGGATCAGTGGTTGCCCCGCCCGCTTCTGCCATGTCGACCTCAACCGCCTCGATGTCGGTGGTGATTTCGGGTAATCCCAGCGCAATTCCGGCCGTCCCGGGCGGGGTTTCGCCTACTGGCACTGCAATGTTCGAACGGTTGTGTGCGATGTCGGAAAACGACCGTTCGGACGGGTCGGCGGCAGGTCGGCCGCGGTCATGACGAAGGCCCCGACACTCCTTCCACATGTCTGTCGGCCGGTCCGCCTGTCCGGGGATGGCCGTAGGCGTCCTGACCAGCGGCGGAGTGACCTGCAGGCTGCGCTCTGAACGGTGCCGGACGGGGGCGAACGCAACTGAAACTGCAACCACGGCTGGTGGCATCGCCGGGCGTTCTGCCGGGGGTTCAGTCAGGGACGGAGAGGCCCGTGTGGACGTGCTGCGGACTGAAGACTCGCTCGATCACGATGTACGCCGGCTATTACCCCTGCTGGTCACTTGTCCACGATTTCGCCGAGCACCACGGCGGCCGCTCGGGCCCACCGCACCCGCTCAGCGACCTTCGTCCGCAGCTCTTCGGCTTGCCGAAAGGCTCCTTCACGGTCCCGCAGCTTTCGGTCGATGGCCCGCGCCCACTTGTCCGTGTCCTTCTCGTCGTCGCCGGGCACGGCCACGATGAACGGATCGGCCGACTCATGCCCGAGGGTTTCGCGCAGCAACTGGGGTGGATGAATGCAGCCGGAACTGCAACCAGAGTGCGCCGTGCTCTGCCGTCCCACGGGTGCGTTGTCACAGGTTCGGGTCTTCTTCCTTCCACCTCCTTGTGCTGTGCGCGCCGCCCCGGGCGGGAGGTCCCGGCAGGTGGACCGAAGAAGCAGCCGGTGGTCAGGCCTGTCGGGTCGGCAGGACGATCGACTGGCGCAGGTTGACGTGCCGGGGGCGGCTGGCGGTGTAGGCGACGAGGTCGGCGATGTCTTCGGCGGTGAGGGCCGGGATCGCGCTGAACATCCCGCCGAGCTGCTCGCGCAGTACCGGGTTGTCGATGTGCCCACCGAGTTCGGTGTCGGTCAGGCCCGGCTCGATGGTGCTGACCCGGACATCGCGTGGGCCCAGCTCGGTACGCAGCGCCGCGGACAGCTGGGTGAGGGCGGCCTTGGTGGCCCCGTACACGGCGTAGTCGGGGAAGAGCACGTGCGAGGCGATGGAGGAGACGTTGACCAGGTCGGCGGTACGGCCGTCGGCGGCGGCCGCGGTGAGGTCGGGGGTGAAGGCGCGGATGACGCGCAGCGCGCCGGTGAGGTTGGTGTCGATCATGCGGGTCCACTCGTCGAGCCGGCCGTCGGCGAGGGGGTTGGGCAGCATCACGCCGGCGTTGTTGACCACCAGGTCGACCCGGCCGTAGGCAGCGTGGACGGCCTTGGCGGCGGCGTCGACGGAGGCCTGGTCGGTGATGTCGGCGGTGACGGCGAGGGCCTGGCCTCCGGCGGCGGTGAGTTCGGCGGCCAGCGCGTCCAGCCGGTCGGTGCGCCGGGCGAGCAGGGCGACCCGGGCGCCACCCGCTGCGAGCAGGCGGGCGGTGGCCGCTCCCATGCCGCTGGCGGCTCCGGTGACGACGGCGGTGCGGTCGGCGAGGGCGGGGTAGCTCATGCTGGTGCTCCTGGGTCTCCTGAGTGGGCCGGTCCCGGTGGACACGGCCTGGCGGCCCGGCGGCCCGCCGGGGTGTCCCGGTGGGCCGGCGTGGTGGGCGGCGATGCGGACCACTCTGCGCACGGCCGGGACGGCGAACCAGGCCCTGCCGTTCCCTGGGACAGTCAGGACCACCCGGGCCGGGCGGCCCGCCCACGCTGCCTGGTCCTGGCAGGGCCAGGCTTGGCCACCCCGTCACCGGACACAATCGTCGTATGAGTACAGCGATCGGCCTGAGTGAGTTCCTGCGGACCCGCCGCTCC
The DNA here is from genome assembly GCF_040609455.1 of Kitasatospora sp. NPDC004669. Taxonomy (NCBI): domain Bacteria; kingdom Bacillati; phylum Actinomycetota; class Actinomycetes; order Kitasatosporales; family Streptomycetaceae; genus Kitasatospora; species Kitasatospora sp. NPDC004669. The sequence continues at coordinate 19,623 of NZ_JBEXKB010000079.1, read as the reverse complement.
CGCCTGCGCCCCGAAGACGTCGCCCTACCCGACTTCGGCGGCCGACGCCGGGTCACCGGACTGCGCCGCGAAGAGATCGCCCAGCTCGCCGGAGTGAGTGTCGACTACTACACCCGGATGGAACAGGGGCGGGTGGCCAACCCCTCGCCTGCCGTCCTCGACGCGCTCGCCCGCGCGCTGCGGCTCGACGAGGACGAGACCCGGCACCTGCACCGCCTCACCAGGACAGGGGCAACCGCCCGGCAGGCTCCTCGGCGCGAGGCCCAGCCACAGCGCGTGCGCCCCATGCTCCAGCGGCTGCTGGACGAACTGGTGGACGTGCCGGCGGTGGTGATGGGCCGCCGCATGGACGTCCTGGCCTGGAACGCGGCCGCGTGTGCCCTCCTCGGCGACTACGCGGCCCTGGAGCGGGCCGAGCGCAACATCGCCCGGATCACCTTCCTCGGCCCGGCCTCCCGCGAGCTGTTCGCGGACTGGACCTCCTGTGCTCGCGAGAACGTCGCCTACCTCCGCCTGGAGGCGGGCCGGTACCCTGACGACCCCCAGCTGGCTGGCCTGATCGGCGAACTATCCATGAAAAGCGCGGACTTCCGCCGCTGGTGGGCCGAGCACCCGATCCAGGACAAGACCTCCGGGACCAAGAATTTCCACCATCCGACGGTCGGCGCCCTGCAACTGACGTACGAGACTCTGCGAGCAGCGGATGACCCCGACCAGGCACTGATCACCTACGCCGCCGAACCGGGCAGTCCCTCGCACGACGCCATGCGGGTGCTGCTCGCCTGGACCGCACCGACCGCCACCGATGCTCGCCTGTCGACCGGTGCCTGAAGGCCGCGCCGACACGGGACCTCCGCCTCCGCGCATGCGGTACATCGGACTGGGACCACGGCACGACGAAGGCCCTGACCGGAAACCGGTCGGGGCTTCCCCGCGCGGTCCGCTCGTGTTCACGCGAGTCTCGACCTGCGGCGGACCAAGGAACCAGTCGTCGTGCGGACCCGGGCGAAGGGAGATCAACGAGACCGGAATTGAGACCACCGGTCACTCCTGGGCCGCGCCCTCTGAGCTGGCCAGGAGTTCGACCCTTCCGTCACAGGATCCTGGAAGTGCGGGAGTCCCAGGCGTGCCACGCTTTGCCGGAACCTGCCACCGGCGTTCCGCCGAGTCCCCTGATCCGCCCCATGCGGAGGAGCTTCCCGCAGGGCCTGGCGGAACCAGCGGGATGGTGCGATCATCCACCGATCGCTCCCGGTCCACGACGACAGCCGGACCCGGGCCGGACAAGGGAGTCGGACGTGCCCAGCACCGAACTGAGCCACAGCTACGACATCGCGGCGACGCCCGCCGCTGTGCTTGCCCATCTGGCGGACCCCGAGAACTACATCGGGCTCTCCCCGCTGCTCGTGGACGTACGGGACGTGCGGTGCGAGGGCGGGGTCACGCACTACGTGGCCGTCGAGCGCTTCCGGTTCCTCGGACTGGTCCGGCACGACAACGTCATCCGGGTCAGCCTGCGCACCGAGGACGCCCGGCTGCCGGATGAGGCGATGGTCAGCGGTGAGGTGGTCAGTCCTGGTGGTGTGCGGATGGACTACCGCTTCGCCGTCACCGCCCGAGGCGACGGCGGCTCCCTGGTGGTCGATCGACTGCGGCTGCACGCGCCGTTCGGCCTGCTCCACTATGCGGCTGGGAAGGCCGGAGCAGTGCAGGCCGAGCGCGGCCGAGTGTTGGCCCGGCGGCTGGGCGGCGGAAACTGAGGCGGGCGGGCCTACGGATGTCGCGGAGCGGGTGGGCGGTCCGGCCAAGGGCGTCGAGGAGGACGGCCCGATGGCGGACTGAAGGGCCCGTTGAGACTACGAGTCGAGGCGGCGGGTCATGTCGATCTCGACGACGTTCGGACCGAAGGCATCGATGGACCTCCCTCGCCGCAGCCGTGCTGTGATTGTCCGTCACCTGTCGGACGACTCACGGGACATCGCGGTCGAGGTACTGCCCCTGGCCCGACGGTCAGGGCTGAGCGATCCGGCCGTCAGGCGGCCATCGCGAGCCTCGGCGGCGCCGCCCGGGCCAGGAACGCCGCGTCGTTCGGGTCGCTCTTGCGTCCGCGAATCCCGTTGAGGTACGCGGGATCGACCGGCCGAAGGTTGAGGTGCGGCTGGAGCTGTAGGAGGCGCTTCGCCACGGGCGGCGGGTCCCGTCGCAGCGGGTAGGCACCTGCGGCAGTCGCACCATCCAGGGACGCGAGGCTCTGCCTATCTGCTCCAGGGGGTCGGGCGGATCTCGAAGCCCACGAGCCCCTCGGGCTTCTCATCGTGGACGCGGACCCGGTCCACCACGGCCGCGTACGGGCCGTGGTGTGCCCACGCGACCAGCCGTTCGACAGCCGTGGCCTCGCCCTCGAACACAGCCTCGACCGTTCCGTCGGGGAGGTTGCGTACCCATCCGGCCACGCCGTGCTCCCTCGCCGCGGTCCGGCAGGTGTCACGGAAGTACACGCCCTGGACTTCACCGGAGACGATCAGTCGATTTCGGATCATGCCTGCCTCACCGTCAGGTTCTGCGGCGTGCGGCTCACCGTCCGGCCGGCCTTGGCGGCCGCTCGGGCGAAGGCGACGGCGTCCAGGGGAGCCGCACCGCCGAGGTCGTTGTTGAAGTACGCGTACACGTCGGCCTCATCCGACCAGGCCTCGGTGACCCTCGCCACCCAGGTGGCCAGCGACTGCCGACCGTACCGGGGCGGCGGCTGGGCCAGGCCGGCGTGGAAGCGCAGGTAGCCCCAGTCGGCGGTCCGCCACAGCGGTGTGACCGGGCGTGCCTGCCGGTCCGCCCAGCAGAGGGTGGCGCCGCGCCGTTCGAGCACCGCCCGGATCTCCGGCACCCACCATGAATCGTGGCGGGGTTCGACGGCCACTCTCACCCCGGCCGGGAAGCAGCCCAGGCAGCTGTCGAGGACGTCGACGTCCGCCCGCAGGGTGGGCGGGAGCTGGAGCAGGATCGGTCCGAGCCGCGAGCCCAGCCCCTCGGCGGCCGACAGGAGCCGCCGCACCGGCTCCTGCGGGTCGTGCAGGCGCTTGATGTGCGTGAGGTAGCGGCTTGCCTTGACCGCCATCACGAACCCCTCCGGGGTCCGATCCCGCCAGGCGGCGAAGGTCTCGGCCGTGGGCAGGCGGTAGAAGGCGTTGTTGTTCTCCACCGTGGCGAACCGCTGGGCGTACTCCTCCAGCCAGAGCCGCCGCGGCGTCCCCGGCGCGTACAGGACGCCACGCCAGTCGTCGTACTGCCAGCCCGAGGTGCCGACGTACAGGGGCACACATCCATGGAAGCACGGAGCGCCTGCCGACTGGCGGGTGCCCTGAGGTAGGTCGGTCTCCAGGGTGAACCCAAACGGCAACCAGAGAACGACGAAGGCCCGGACCGCTAGAAACCGCCTGGGCGGTCCGGGCCGACGTTTGCCCGGCTGGGCAGGGGCGGAGGATACGAGGTTCGAACTCGTGAGGGGTTGCCCCCCACACGCTTTCCAATTCTCCCGAACGGTGTCCGCCGGGGTTCGCACCCGTTCTGACCTGCAGCGGAGCGAACCGCTGGGTGACGGCCGAACCCGGCCGGACGGGGGTGAATGAGACCAAAACTGAGACCGGCCGGCTCCGCTGTCCGGGATCTCGACGGCGGCCGTGTGCCGCATCGTCCAGCGCCTCGGCCCGCTCCTGGCCCTGGAAGTCGCTCCACGCCCGGCCCCGGGCGTGGAGCGACTGTGGATCGTCGACGGCCCCCTCGTCCCCGTGCGTGACCGCACCGTCGGGGCGTCGAGCCGCAACTACCGTCTCGGCGAACGTGGAGGTCGTCATTGATGCGGCACCACCGTCCTCGCATCGGCAGCCGGGACGGAGGCCTTGCCGAGGTCCGGGGTCGGGCCGGCCGCGGCGGCGGCTTCGTTGGCGGCTTGCTTCTCGCGGTCGTCGCGGATGTCGCGGCGGAGCAGGACGATCCAGCCGGTCGGGATCAGCGCGGCGAACAACCACCACTGGATCGCGTAGGGCAGGTGGACGTCCTGGCCGACCACTGCGTCGTCGCTGGTGGTGGAGGCCCTGGGTCTTGAGGGCTGCGAGGCGTTCGAGCTGGTCCATGAGGTCAGCCGACCTGCCCGGGGGACGAGCGGGTGCGGCGGGGCCGACTGCTCGGCGGCCGGGGCGTGCTGTCGGTGCCGTTGGGCGACGCGGCTGCTGACCGCAGTGGCGGTGCCGGCGACCAGGCTGTGCGGGCGATGGTGCCGATCAGGCCGGGGCTGCTGGACGGGCAGGCCTGCGTCCGAACACGCAGCTGCTCTTTCCCCCGTGGGGTGTACCGGTGTGTACGTCATATGGTGCGCTTGGCGCGGTGTGGCAGATACTCGGGCGCTCTGCCGGACCGGCCTCCCTGGGGCAGGGGGCCGGACCTCATGCCCGGCCCGGATGCCCGGCGGGGTCGTCAGCCGGGCAGCCCCGGGACGACCAGGCCGGATTCGTAGGCGATCACCACGGCGTGGGTGCGGTTCTGTGCGCTGAGCTTGGTCAGGATGTTCCCGACGTGGGTCTTGACGGTCTCCGGGCTGACGGTGAGCGCGTGGGCGATGTCGGGGTTGGAGCGTCCGGTGGCCATCAGCCGGAGCACGGCCTCCTCACGGAGTGTCAGGCCAGCGTCCGGCAGGGCCTTCGCGGATTCCAGCGGGCGGGCGGTGACCATCCGGCGCAGGTCGGCCGGGAAAAGGATCTCGTCCCCCGCCGCGACGGTCCGCACGGCCTGGGCGATCCGGGGCACGGGGAGGCGCTTGAGCGCGAACCCGCTGGCGCCGGCGCTGAGCGCGGCGGTGACGTGGCCGTCGTTCTCGAACGTGGTGATCACCATGACCTTGGGCGGGTCCGGCACTTCCGCGAGGATCCGCCGGGTCGCCTCGATGCCGTTGCAGCGCGGCATCCGCACGTCCATCAGCACCACGTCCGGCCGCAGCAGCCGGGCCCCTTCGACCGCTTCGAGGCCGTCGGCGGCCTCGCCGACCACGGTGATCCCGGGCTGGGCCGCGAGCAGGACGCGCAGGCCGCTGCGGGTCACCGCGTCGTCGTCGGCGATCAGCAGCGTGGCGCAGGCGGGCGGGACGGGCGGAATCGGGGCGCCCATCGGGTCCGGGGCGCTCATGCGGGAGTCCGGACGGGGAGGCGGGCCTCAAGGACCCAGTGGCCGGCGCCGTCCGGCCCGGCCCGGAACTCGCCGTGCAGCAGGCGCACCCGTTCGGCGAGGCCCGGGAGCCCGTGGCCGGAGGTCGGGAAGGCCGCCCGCCCGCTCCGGCCGCGGCCGATCCGGTTGGCCATGCCCAGGGCCAGGCCGTCGGGCGAGAGCGCCGCCGTGATGCGGATCGGACCGTCCGCGCCGTGCCGCAGCGCGTTCGTCACCCCTTCCTGGAGGATCCGGTAGGCCGCCCGCGACAGCGCCGCCGGCACCCGGGCCAGGTCGCCTGACAGGTCGGGCTCGACCACCGTTCCCGTGTGCCGCAGCCGGTCGAGCAGTTCGGGTAGGTCGGCCAGCGTCCGGGCGGGTGCCGTGCCCGCGGCCTCCTCGCGCAGCACGCCCAGGACGTAGTCGAGGTCCTCCAAGGCGGCCCGGGTCGAGTCCTCGATGCTGCGCAGGGCGGCCCGGGCGGCCATCGGATCGCTGGTGAGCACTTCGCCGACCACCGCCGCCTGGATGGTGGCTGCCGTCAGGGTGTGTCCGATCGAGTCGTGCAACTCCTGGGCCAGCCGGTTGCGTTCGGCCAGCCGCCGTTCCCGTGCGGCTGCCAGCGCGAGCCTTTCGGCAGGGGAGGGACCAAGCAGGCGCGGTGCCAGGCGGCGCAGGACGCCCGACACCGCCACACACACCAGCGCCGCCAGCAGCACGCACAGTAGGGCCGCCGCCCAGCTCGCCCAGCCGTCCCCGGAGCGTAGCGTCCGGCCGAACAGCGACAGTTCTGCCTCGCCGCCGAGCCAGCGCCCCGGCAGGGCCAGCGCCGCCAGCAGCAGCAGATTGGCCGTCAACGTCGCGGTCCAGCCTGCGGCGACGTGCAGCAGCAGCCACAGCGGGGTCCGCCGCCGGTCCGCGCCGAGCGGCCCGGCCGACTCCGGCAGCGGCGCGTCCAGCAGGCGGCTGGCCCCCGCGATCAGCACCCGCCGGGTGGTGCGGGCCAGCCCGGCTGCGGCGATCAGCCCCGCCCACACCACCAGCACCAGCGCGGCCCGCACCCCGTACGGGCCGGACTCCCACAGCAGCGCGGGCAGCACGGCGAACGGCAGCAGCACCGTGCTCGCCGCCGCGCCGAGGAACGCGAACAGCACGCCCGTGTACGTGGAGCCGCGTAGCAACGGCCGGATTCCCCAGGTCATGGGCGCCAAGTATGACGTCCCGCGCCGCCGGCCTCCTCCCCCGATCGGGGGAGCGCGGTTTCCCTCCCGCCCGGGAGGCGCGCACAGGGCGCCGTGTTCCAGGATCGGTCAGGGCCGGAACGACCGGGCCGATCACGGAAGGACTGCGGATGCACACCCCTGGAACGACGGCCGTCCGGCCCGCGGCAGCACGCAACACCCCGGCGACGGCGGCCGTGGTGCTGGGCACGCTCGGCCTGTTCACCTCGTTCGCGGTCGTCGGCGGCCTGTTCGGCGCCGCCGGCCTGGTCACGGGCACCATCGCCCTGCGAGTGTCCGGACGTACTGGCACAGGCCGGGGCCGCGCGCTCGTCGGCCTGCTGCTGTCGCTCGCCGCGATCGCGGTGTCCGTCCTGGCCGCCGCCTTCATCGCCTGGTACGCGAACCACACCCAGGAGTGCTACCGCCCCGACGGCCTCCACCAGTACGTCGAGTGCGTCCGCCGCAACCTCTCCGGGCACTGACCGCGCCGGGAACCCCGGCGAACACCGAACCCGCACACACCATCAGAGATGACATTCCATGAACTCACGTACGCCGCTTCGGTTCCACGTCCCGCGTCGCAGGGCGACTCACGCTGCCGTCGCCGTGGTCATCGGGGCCCTCGCCCTCGGCGCGCTTGCCCCGTCCGCCGTCGCCGCCCCGGGGGCTGCCAGGCCGGACGCCACCCAGCAGCGTCTGAACGCGATGGTGAGCCCCGATCACGTGCCTGCCGCTCTGGCCGCCGTCCGTGACCAGGCCGGCCACACCCGTACCTATGCCGCGGGCGTCGGGGACCTGGCCACCGCTGCGAAGGTGCCCCGAAACGGCCAGGTGCGGATCGGCAGCGTCACCAAGACGTTCACCGCGGTAGTCGTGCTGCAACTGGTCGGCGAGGACAAGATCCGCCTCGATGACCCGGTCGAGACCTACCTACCCGGCCTCCTGCGCGGGCCAGGGATCGACGGACGTCACATCACAGTGCGTCAGCTCCTGCAGCACACCAGCGGACTTCCCGACTACGAGGACGACGTCACCGACGACATCCTCCAGCGCCGCTACCTCTCTCCCCGCGACACCCTGGACATCGCGCTGCGACGCGTTGCTGTCTTCGCCCCGGGAACGAGTTGGGGGTACAGCAACACGAACTACCTGGTGGCCGGGATGATCGTGGAGAAGGTCACCGGACGGCCCCTTGCCGAGGAGGTCGACAAGCGCATCATCAAGAAGATCGGGCTGCGCCGCACGTACCTCCCCGCCCCCGCCGAGACCACCCTTCGAGGGCCCCACCCCCACGGCTACCACAAGGACGGCCCGGACGGATCGCTGCGTGATGTCATCGAGATCGACCCCTCCGCGGCCTGGGCGGCGGGCGCGATGGTCTCCACCAGCTCCGACCTCACCCGGTTCTTCTCCGAGCTCATGAAGGAAGGCCACCTCCTCAGCGGCCCCGAGCTCGAGCAGATGCGCACCACCGTCGCCACGGGCGCACCTGGCTACGACTACGGACTGGGGATCATGAGGACACAGCTGTCGTGCCACAAGACCGTCTGGTGGCACAACGGCAGCATCCCCGGCTACGGAACCTGGAGCGCCGCCAGCGACGACGGACGCGCCGCCAGCGTCACGATGACCGTCGACCCGACCAGCATGGCGGACCTGCAGCCGGCTGAGGATGCCGTCGACGCGGCCCTGTGCGGCTGAACCACGCCTCCCTGAGAACCGCCGGCGCGCTGGGGAACTCGGCCGACGTCGTCGAGCGGACCCGCAGAGGCGCCCGTGCACCGGGCCGGCAGGGCAACGGTATGGACGACGAAGGCAGGGGCCGTCGAAAGCGGTTTCTGAAAACCGAGACCAGAGACGACGAAGGCCCCGACCGCAGGAGCGGTCGGCGCCTTCCGTTTGCCCTGGCGGGCAGAGGCGGAGGATACGAGATTCGAACTCGTGAGGGGTTGCCCCCAACACGCTTTCCAACTGTTCGTCCGGCTGTCCGGGGGTGGCCGTAAGCGTCCTGACCTGCAGTTGAGCGGCTCGCTGACCGGGCTATGAACGATGCCGGACGGGGGTGAATGCAACCAAAACTGCAAGTCGACTGCCGGACTTCTTGCCGTGCGCGGTGCCGAAGAAAAAGAGATTTCGTACCCTGCCCTCGACGTTCCCTTGATGGTGCTGCTCAGCCTGCCGTCGATCCGCGAGGCGACTTTCCTCTTCCGCGGCTCGAACCGGCTGACCCCGTAGGGCCTGACCCCCCTGGGCGCCGCTCCGGCCCGGCGCCCAGGACGCGGCCGCGCCGCCCGGCCCGCTGCGAAGCGGAACCGGGCGGCGCGTCGGTTACCGGACTGCTACTGGGTGACGGTGGGGAGCTTCGTGGTCAGCGTGGTCGGGACGCTCACCACGTTGTTGAAGCTGTACTTGCCCGGCCCGAAGTCCGCCTGGGTCAGCGCCTTCTTGCTGCCGCCGTTGGTCACCAGCCACACCGTCGCGCTGTCCGGCGACAGCAGCAGCGTCCCGTCCGCCGGCGCCGGCTTCGCAGCGGCCGCCGCCTCCCACGCACCCGGCACACCCTGCAGCGGACGCTTGTCGTAGCCCAGGCCCGTGAAGTCCGCCGCAGTCAGCGGAACGGCCATCCCACCCGCCATCACATACACCTGCGGGTCGGCGCCGGAGGCGTTCTTCACCACCGAACCGTCAGCCACCTGCTTCGCTGCCGAAGATGCCAGCCAGGTTCCCGGAACCCCCATCACCAGCGCGTTGCTGAACCCGTCAGCCGTCCAGTCGTTCGCCGAGATGGGCACCGCCGCACCACCCACCATCACGTACCGGCTCGCATCCGTGCCCGACTGGTCCATCAGCACGGTCCCGTTCGCCGGGCTCTTCGCCGCCGCACCCGCCAGCCAGGAGGACGGGACGCCCATGTCCAGGTGGGTGTTGTAGCCGTCCGCCGTCCACTCGGACGCGGTAATGGAGAGCGCCGCACTGTTCACCACCACGTACCGGGCGGCGCCGCCGGCCTGATCGTGCACCACCTGGCCGCTCGGCAGCGCGCCCTGGACCGCGCCCTGCAGCCAGGCGGACGGAACGCCCATGTCCAGGCGGGTGTTGTAGCCGTCGGCCGTCCAGTCAGCGGCGGTGATCGGCAGCGCGACGCCGTCGATCACCACGTACCGGGCGGAGCCGCCCGCCTGGTCGTGCACCACCGTGCCGGCCGGCGGCGCGACGGGCAGCGCGTTGAAGGCGGCGTCGTCGATCAGCACGATCTTGCTCAGGTCGTAGCCGTCCGGCGACACGTCCGAGCCCGCGACCGGCACGCCCGCACCGTTGATCATGACCTTCACGGACGGGCCGTTCGGCGACTTCACCAGGGTGCCGCTCGCCAGCGTGGCCGGGTCGGGGTAGGACGGCGAGGTCGGATACGGGTCCACCCCGTCGTTGGTCAGTCCGGCCTGCGCCGCGCAGCCCCACTGGCTGGCGCCCGCGGCGCGGAGCACCTTCTCGGCTATCAGGATCTGCTGCTGCTCGGTGGCCTGGTTCGCGTACTGGGCGTACTGGGCGCCGCCGTAGGCCAGCCAGGTGCTCTCGGAGAACTGCAGGCCGCCGTAGTAGCCGTTGTGGGTGTTGATGCTCCAGTTGCCGCTGCTCTCGCACTGCGCGACGTTCTCCCAGGTCGCGACCGACGCGGCCTGCGCCTGGCCGCAGAGCGTGAGCGGGGCGGCGAGCGCGAGCAGCGCGGCGCCGGTGAGAGCGAGTGCGGACTTCTTGCGGGCGGGCGTGGTCATGGTGGTCCCCCGATGTTCGGAAAGCTGGCGATGGATCAGTTGGATGGTTGGGAGGGGCAGGGCCGCCCGGACGGCCGAGCGGCCCTGCCCCTGCGCGTACTGCCGGTGCTCTCGGCCGCTGCGTACTGCCTCGGCTCGTACCGCGGGCCTTTGCGGCGCTACTGGGTGACGGTGGGGAGCTTCGTGGTCAGCGTGGTCGGGACGCTCACCACGTTGTTGAAGCTGTACTTGCCCGGCCCGAAGTCCGCCTGGGTCAGCGCCTTCTTGCTGCCGCCGTTGGTCACCAGCCACACCGTCGCGCTGTCCGGCGACAGCAGCAGCGTCCCGTCCGCCGGCGCCGGCTTCGCAGCGGCCGCCGCCTCCCACGCACCCGGCACACCCTGCAGCGGACGCTTGTCGTAGCCCAGGCCCGTGAAGTCCGCCGCAGTCAGCGGAACGGCCATCCCACCCGCCATCACATACACCTGCGGGTCGGCGCCGGAGGCGTTCTTCACCACCGAACCGTCAGCCACCTGCTTCGCTGCCGAAGATGCCAGCCAGGTTCCCGGAACCCCCATCACCAGCGCGTTGCTGAACCCGTCAGCCGTCCAGTCGTTCGCCGAGATGGGCACCGCCGCACCACCCACCATCACGTACCGGCTCGCATCCGTGCCCGACTGGTCCATCAGCACGGTCCCGTTCGCCGGGCTCTTCGCCGCCGCACCCGCCAGCCAGGTGCCCGGAACGCCCATGACCGGGCGGGTGTTGTAGCCGTCCGCCGTCCACTCGGACGCGGTAATGGAGAGCGCCGCACCGTTGACCATCACGTAGCGGCTCGCGTCCGTGCCCGACTGGTCCATGACGACCGTGCCGGCGGTGGGGGAGGCGGCGATGGCGGACTGGAGCCAGGTACCCGGGACACCCATCTGCGGGCGGTCGGCGTAGCCGTCGGCGGTCCACTCGGCGCCCGTGATCGGCAGTGCGGCGCCGTTGACCATCACGTACCGGTTCGGGCTGTTATTGGCCTGGTCCATCACGACCGTGCCGCTCGGCAGCGTGCCCTGGACGGCTCCCTGCAGCCAGGAGGAGGGCACACCCATGGTGGACTGGTTGGCGTAGCCGTCGGCGGTCCACTCGGAGGCGGAGATCGGCAGCGCGACACCGGACACCACCACGTACCGGGCGGCACCGCCGGCCTGGTCCATCACGACCGTGCCGGTCGGCGGGACGGCCGGCAGCGCGTTGAACGAGTTGTCGTCGACCGTGACGATCTTGCTCAGGTCGTAGCCGTCCGGTGTCACGTCCGAGCCGGCGATCGGCACGCCGGCGCCGTTGATGATCACCTTGACGCTGGCCCCGCTCGCCTTCACGAGCGTCCCGGTCGGCAGGGTGGACGGGTTCGGGGTGGCGGCGGGGGTGTTGTTGAAGATCGGCGAGATGTAGCCGCTGATGGTCTGCCCCCACGGCGCACTGCCCACCGAGTAGTTGCTGGTGCTCTCCGTGGAGACCACGCCGTTGACGTAGCCCCGCGAGTGGCCCTCGTTGCCGCCGGTGATGGTGACCACGCCGCCGCCCACACCGGTGACGAGTGCGACGTGCGCTGCCCAGTCGGTGCTGTAGTTGTAGTTGTAGACGACCGCGTCGCCGACCTGCGGGCTGCTGTGCAGCGTGCCGTAGCGGCGGCCGTAGTCGAAGACGCTGGCCGCGCTGTCGTCGAGGTCGCCGAGGTGCGCCACACCGTTGTTGGCCCAGACCCAGCCGACGAAGTCCGCGCACCAGGCGTGCGCCTCGCCGCCACTGCTGCTGCACGAGCTGGTCTGGTTCAGCCCGTCCTGGTAACCGCCGTGGGCGCAGGGGCCGTTGCCGACCTCGGCGGACGCGGTGGACGCGATGCCGTTCGCGTCGGCGTGGGCGGGGAGGGCGGTGAGGCCGGTGACGGCGGTGGCGGCGATCAGCGCGGCGAGGCCGGACTTGCGCAGCTTACGGGTGGTGCTGGACATCTGGGGCTCCTGAACGGGTGATGAGCGCCGTGGGCACGTGGCGGTTGTCGGGGCGCGCACGTGGGGCACGAAGCGAGGGCGCGAGGTAAGGGGGAGCGCACGGCTGGTGCGCAGGTGCCGGGCCTTGGCGGCTGTCCTGCAGGAACAGCCGTCGGCGGGCACGGGAGTCAGCGGGCTGCGGTCATCGCAGCGGGACCGCCGTCCGGGAAATCAGTGCTGCGGTCAACGGCAGGTGAACGGTGGACCGGTTCCTGGTCCTGGGGTGCTCGCGGCGAGCGGGGTGGCTCTGTGGGAGCCGGCCGGGTCGCCCTACTCCCACGCGGTGGTGGTGGGCGCCACAGCGGCGGCGGTGTGCGTGCCGGCGGGGGCGGTCTGGGCGGCGAGGGCCGGCACCAGTGCGGCGAGGGCGAGAGTAGCGACCGCGGCGGCCTGGGCGAGGCGGGTGTGAAGCACGGTGATCGTCCTTGGGATGAGTCGGGCCGAGGGGCTGCATGGGACTTCCACACCGGTCTGCGTCCCGCGGTTGACGCTTCCTCCGGTGGCCCGCCGGGTGTCTCCCCCGGCTGGCGAGTACTAGCTTGTCCGCAGCTCAGGGCGGTTGGAAGGGCTTCCCAGTGGACGGAAACGGTCGTGGACCAAAGTGTCCACGCCGGCTCCGGCCAGGCCGGAGCCGTCCAGCAGCCGCTCGTAGTACGGGGTGACCATCGGGGCCCCGACCCGCCCGTACGTCCAGCCGCTCAGCTCTGCCGCCGTGCTGACGGCACGCCGACAGAGCTCCGCCACCCGGCGCTCGGCGTCCGTCAGGCGGTCGGCCAGCACGAAGACCCCGACCACCGGATCGGGTTCGGCAGCCGGGTGCACCGAAACGTGCTCGACGGCCTCCTCACGCGTGGCCAGCGAGCGCAACAGGGTGCCCACGTCCGGCGGCAGCGGGGCGCCGGCGTACGGGGGCCGGAGGGCGGCGTGGACGAGATACATGCCAACGACTGTCCCAAACCGCCCATCCCGTGCACAGACGCGGAAAGTGGACAGTTCGGTCCCTGGCCGGAAGCGTCCACCATGCTCCCTGGCTCGGTGCACACCCGCATGGGATGATCGTTTAGATACAGGTGACTGTCCGGGGGTAACCGCTTTGCTCGTCGCACTTGGGCTGAACGCCGAGTCCGAAGCCGTCTACCGCGCCATGCTCGCGCACCCAAGGGACGGGGTCAGCGCGCTGGCCGCCCGGCTGCAGCTGGCGGACGAGGAGATCCGGCGCTGCCTGGACCGCCTCAGCGAGCTGGCGCTGATCCGCCCCTCGTATGAGCACGAGGGCGAACTGCGTGCAGTCTCCCCGGACGTGGGCCTCGAAATGCTGATGGTCCGCCAGCAGGCCGAACTCGCCGCCCAGCAGTCCCGAATCGAGGCCTCCCGGGCGACCGCTGCCAGGCTGATCGCCGACTTCTCCGACCTGCGCCCGGCCGGCGCGCACCCCGGGGTCGAGCAGTTGCGCGGGCTGGACGAGATCCGCGACCGGATAGCCGCGCTGGCCCGCGAGGCGCGCGAGGACCTGATGACCTTCGCCCCCGGCGGCGGTCAGAAGGTCGAAACCCTGGACGCCGCCCGCAGCAACGACCAGGTCCTGCTGGAGCGCGGCGTCCGCATGCGCTCGATCTACCTGGACAGCGTGCGCAACAGCCAACCCAACGTGGCCTACGCCAACTGGCTCACCGAGCTGGGCGGCGAGGTGCGGACCGCGCCCGAGCTGCCCACCCGCATGATCGTCTTCGACCGGGCCACCGCGATCATTCCGGTGCGCAGCGACGACTCCGCCGCGGGCGCCGTGGTCCTCACCGGCCACGGCACGCTCACCGCGCTCTGCGCCCTCTTCGAGCACGCCTGGGCCGGCGCGCAGCCGTTCGGCGCGGCCGCGGTCAAGGACCACGGCGGGCTCAGCACCCAGGAGTCGACGGTCATCCGGCTGCTCGCCCAGGGCCTGACGGACGACGCGATCGCCAAGCGCCTGGGCGTCTCCGCGCGCACCGCCCGCCGCGCCGCCACAGAGTTGATGGACCGCCTCGGAGCCCGCAGCCGCTTCGAGTTCGGCGTCCGGGCGGTCCAACGTGGCTGGCTCCCGGCCAACGAGTAGCCAGCGCCGCTAGCTACTGCTCGTAGGCCCATGCATGCCCTGTCTGCCGATATTGCTCGACGGGGATGGGGTCGACGCCAGGCCGCATGCATGCGGTGTACAGCAGACCGTCGAGGTGGTCGATCTCGTGGTGGATCAGCCGGGCGAGCCCGCGTTCGTAGGCGGTGGTGGCCAGTTGGCCGTCCAGCGTTGCGGTCTCCACGCTGATCCGCAGCGGGCGGGGGACCATACCTCGGACGTCGAAGAAGGACAGGCAGCCTTCGAACTGCTCGTCCGCCTCGTCGGGGTGTTCTGTGATGCGGGGATTGAGCAGGACGATGGTCGGTTCCGCAAAGGAGCCGCTTCGGCGGTTTCCCGCTTCGGTGCCGCGCGCACGTTGTCGGCTGCTCTCGGACGGAGCCCGCCGAGGTACTCGTGGGTTCAAGCGATGAGCAGGCGATGGGGCCCAGAATCCCAACTGAGACCAAAAATGAGACCACAGGACAACGAAGGCCCCGACTGTGCACAGTCGGGGCCTTACGTTTGCCCTGGCGGGCGAACGCGGAGGATACGAGATTCGAACTCGTGAGGGGTTGCCCCCAACACGCTTTCCAACTGTTCGTCCGGCTGTCCGCGGATGCCCGTAGGGGTCCTGACCTGCAGAGGAGTGGCACGCTGGCCGAGCTCTGAACGGCCCTGGACGGAGGTGAATGCAACCAGAACTGCAACCAGCGCGGGGTACCGCTCATATGGCGGCTCACTGCTGCTGTGACCTGTGCGGTCGGATGCTGCCGAGGTTGAACCACGACGGTCTCACACAAAGGCGAGAGCCAGGATCCACAGCAGCCCGGCGACGCCACAGCTGATCGGACGGTCTGGGTTGGCGGACCCGTACCAGACCATGGCCATGGTTGCACTGCCGAACGACATCCAGGCGAGCCGACGGCTCCATGCACCGCGCAACAGGTTCGTGAAAAGGATCACCGATCCGGCTCCCCACCACAGGAACTGGAGCGCAACGTTAGTCGCGGGGACTCCGTGTGAGTGCTCCGTGATGAACACACGAACCGGTTGGGCGACCGTGGCAAGAACGGGCCATACCGCCTTTTCGAACAGGCGACTGCCAAGGCGGAAGGCGTCTGCGGCGGCTTTGCTCTGCAGACCTTCCCATAAGGCGATCACACCAACAAGAGCGGCGAGCGTCGCGTACCAGGGGTGGCTACGCGCGGCCCACTTGATTTCAAACCGAAGCCGTCGAGACCAGCGCCAGCTGTGGAGGAAGTCGTGCAGTGGCCGTCGGCGAGCGGACGAGCCGCCCAGTGAGAACGAGTAATGGTGACGGTGTTCGTGAAGTGCCACTTGCTCGTCGGCCGCCGTCTGTTCCACACCGGCCTGCTCGGTGATGCTGGGAACGGTGATGATGATCGGAGGCACAATCTGGCCCGTCACCTCGTCGGCTTCCTCCTCGGTGACCCTTGCCGCGAAGAGATCTTTGAACTCCGCTCCCAGATCGGGCAGGTGGGCCTGGTAGTAGGGGGAGTTGAGAAGATCACCGCTTTCCGCGTGGTACTCGATGTGCTCCTTCTCGGCCTTCAGTAGATCCTCCACCCGAACGGTGGCTACCTCGGTGATGATCGGAGTGAGTCCGTGGGCCATGAGGATCAGGGTCCACAGCCGCATGGCGTTGTTGGTGGGCTGGTTGATGTGGCCAGCGAGTCGGGTCTGGAGGCTCTTCTCCGTCTGCCCCACATAGCGGATGCGACCGTCGCGCGGGTCCTTGAGGGTGTAGATCGAGCCGTGGGTCGGTCGATCTGGGCTCTTGCGCTGGGAGGGCACGCGGCTACGAGTTGGCAAGGACAGCCTTCCTCTCATCGGCTTCAGACACCGCTCGTTTTAACAGCTGTCTGTGACAATGCACTCTCGCTCTGTTGGCAGTGGCCAAGATGAGGGCGGCAAGGCCGGCGGACGCCCCGTCTGGCTCGGTCTGGTCAACGACCCCGACGCCGCCCGCGACATCAACCACGAGACGACGAAGGCCCGACCGCTGAGCGGTCGGGCCTTCGTTATGGCTGGTCAGCCATGGCGGAGGATGCGAGATTCGAACTCGTGAGGGGTTGCCCCCAGCGCGCTTTCCAATTTCTCACGAACGGTGTCCGCCGGGGTTCACACCTGTCCTGACCTGCGGCGGAGACTCTGGCTGGGCGCCGGGTGAACCTGGCCGGACGGCGGCGAACGAGACCAAGACTGAGACCGGGATCGGGCTCCTGGTTCGGCGACGTCGGTCGTCCGTGGGCCACGGCACTGCTGCTGTGAACACCCAGCCTGACCAGGCGGGGCCCGCCCAGGTGGACGAGGCCCCGCGATTCACATTCAGCTCTGCTGCGGCCAGCGGCTGCGGCTCTGAAAGTACTCGAGAGCCGCGGGTTCCTCCGTGAACTCAAGCAGGCCGCCTACCCTGTCCGCCAATAGTGCTCGGACCTCGGATGGTGTGGCGAAGAAGAACTCGCGTCGCGCGTTGATGAAGTTGACGCGTCGATCGGCGAACGCCTTATGGAGTTCGGACTCCAGTGCCACGGCGTCCTCGGAGAAGAACAAGGCATGGACGTCGTACCGGAACGGCACTGAAGCGTCGCCGAGCTCGCGGACGCGGTCCATCGGGTCGAGGCGGCGGGTCATGCCGATCTTGACGATGTTCGGACCGAAGGCGCCGATGTTCGAGATGACGTATACGTAGCCGGCGCGGATGTTCGCGATGCGGTAGTCGTTGGCTGCGATGGCTTTCTCGATGTCAGCGAGTCGGCCGGAGAGTTCGGTGGCGGCGGTGTCGTCGCCGTTGGCGCGGAGGGATGCCAGGACGCTGATGTAGTGCGCTCGTTCTTTCTCGAGTCGCTCCTTCTCTGCGGCCAACTCCTGCTCAGCCCGGCGCTGTTCGCGGAGAAGCTGGCGCTCCTGGCGGGCGTGTTCGCGCTCTTCCTGCACCTTCATCTGGAAGTCAGCAGTCAGCTCGAGCTCAGCGACTCGCAGAGCGTGATACTCGGGGTTGATCCGCATCTCCATGATTGCCCCGAGCTTCTCGATCGCCGTGACGGCCGACTCCAGCCGCTTCTGCGCGGTGCGCACGTTCCCTGACCTTATCGAGCGTACGCAGTTGTCGGCCTCGGCGTTGTAGGCCCGCAGCATCAGCTTGGACAGATCGCCGACAAGTTTCCGTCCTCGGGCTAGAGATCCGTCGAATGTGAACATGTCTGCGGCGAGGATCGCGCGGCTGCTCTTGATGACGTCGTCGATCTGGCCTTCGAGACTGCGCAGCCGGTCTTTGTAGGCCGCCGCGTTCTCCAGAGGATGGTGGTAGCGGTAGATGCCGACGTCCTGCAAAGCGCGCTGGTCGCTGAGATCGATCACGTCGGCGCCACTCTGTGCGGCGGCGAGTGCCGCTTCGAGATCGGCGATACGGGCCAACAGCGGCGCGGGGTCGACTCCGCGGAACGGTGGCAGAGTCGGTGGGATGGCAGATGTCTGGTCTGGCCCAGTTCCCGGTGACCCTTGCGCCGGGTCCGTGGGAGCCTCGGTGATTGGCGCGGTCGCGGACTCGTCGAAGTCGTTGTCCGATTCGGACTCGTCGTCGGGCACGAAGAGGTGCCAGCCAGGTGGTGGGGTCGGCCAGGTCGGGTCAGGCTTCCATCCTGGCGGGGGAGTCCAACCTTCGGGCGGCGTGGGCCACCCCGGCGGTGGGTTGAATCGCACTGTCACTGCCCTCGAACGCGGATGCCGCGACTGGTGTCAGCCGGGACCAGGCCGAATGGCGACTTCGACATTGCGGCACCGAGGTGCTGCAACGTGGCCTGGGGGATCACTTTGGCCAGATCGAAGCTGTTGAAGGTCTCGCGGTCCGCGGCAACGATGACAAGAGGAACAGTGGTTGGGCGGCCGGTGGCGGGGTCGATCGTATCGACGCCGACCGTCAGCGCGATCGAGTGGACTTTGCCGGCGCGGTCGGCCTCGAAGACTTCGTGGAGACTGCGAACTGCGACCTGCCAGACCGCGTTCGCGTACCGCTCCTTCTTTTCGCGAACGGGCAGGTCAGTTGAGGCAATCTCGTCCTTCGCCTTCACGTATCGGTACGCCTTCACCGCGGTTATGGTTGAGGGCTCTGGAACGCTGACTGTAAGCGTTAGTTCGCGGGATGCGAGATTGAACGCATGGTCGTGCTCGACCGGGAAGGCCTCGGGGTAGACCGAGTTGGACAGGACGATGCCGACGTATTCTTGGATGGCGGATTCGACATCGAAGGCAAGGTCGTTGATGAGCTTACTGACCTTGGCGTTGTGAGCCGACGCCTCAGCCTCGCGCTTTTCGCATTCCTGCTTGTATTTCTCCTCGGCGGCAGATAGTTCCGCCACGCGCTTGGCTTCCAACCTCTCGCGGTGGGCCATTTCCTTGAGGTAGCTGCTGTGGACAGCATTCCTGGTGCGCTCCCAGTAGCCATGCGCGTTTTCAAAGGCGGCCCGGGCTTCCTCGATGGCCTGTTGGTGCCGTTTTTTGCCGCCAAGCATGGCTGAGAGTCCGCTGGGTGCGGTCGGCTCCTGATACACGGGCTCAGGCGCGTAGTGCGGCTCTGTAACCTTGGGCGCAGGGACAGCCAGGCCACGAGGAATGAACGGAGGATGCTCGACCTTCGAGATCTTCAATGATTCGAGATCGACAAAGTCGTCTATGCCCAGGGTCCACGCGAGCAGACTGTCGATGTCGGCAAGGTCGCTGGCCAGGTCGGTGTTCATGGACTCGACTTCGGCGAGCCTGGACTCCACATGGAGTCGCGCAGCCTCACGCTCCGCGGCCTTCTTCTCGGCGGCAGAGGCTCTCGCCGCCGCCACCTGCGCGCGTTCGTATGCCCTCATGGCTTGTTCGGCTTGGCGCTGCGCTGCAAGATGAGCACGATGGGCGGCGGCCTGCTGCTGGCGTCGGCGCTTCTCCGCTTGCTGCGCCTGGTAGTTCATCTCCGCGAAGAAGCCGCGACGTTTGCCCATGACATCCCCTACAAGACCCGGTACCGAGGATCAAACCTTGCGAGTTTCACCGTAGCGATGATCACTGCCGCTGGCGGGCTTAATCCAGGATTGAGGGCGGAGGTCGCTGCAGGTCCCGCGCAGGTAGCAGGACGATGGCAGCGGCGCGGGGGATACCGATCTGTGGGGCGGCGAGGCCCATGCCCTTGGCGAAGGAGTGGACGCGGCCGATCCGGTCG
Source organism: Kitasatospora sp. NPDC004669 (assembly GCF_040609455.1). NCBI lineage: Bacteria > Bacillati > Actinomycetota > Actinomycetes > Kitasatosporales > Streptomycetaceae > Kitasatospora > Kitasatospora sp. NPDC004669. Next base: position 106 of record NZ_JBEXKB010000079.1, on the reverse strand, counting down.
AGGGCGGTGAATGAGCTGCTCCGGCTTTCATGGAGTCCCTGATGTCTGGGTTTGTTACGATCCCAGGCGTAAGGAGAACCACGAGCAGTGCCAGCACCACGCAAGT
>NZ_JBEXKB010000078.1:29644-37111 GCF_040609455.1 Kitasatospora sp. NPDC004669 | reverse complement strand
ACGACAGCAGGCTCACGGACAACAGCCGGTCACCGCATCAACTCTGGTGCACAGTCACTCGTACGAGGTGGTGCATGTTGACTCGTACGCCGACAGGGCTGGCAGGTGTGGCCGCGGTACACGGGGAAACGGCCGTCGCGGCGGGGCGGACAGCACGTGCGGGATCGTTTCCGGGTGGAGCGCGCTCGGCCGTTCGGGTGAGAAGTAGGCCTTCTGGTAGCCACCTTCTGTAGCCCTGTGTGTTACTCGTAGCGATTGCACCCGGTGGGCCGCCCATCCCTTGCCGGGGGAATGCGTTGGACCCGAGGAGACATGTACTCCCGGTCCGGCAGCCGTCGGGCGCCCCCGGTAAGGAACCGACGTCATGTCGGCTGTCGTGAACGCGACGGTCTTTGGACGTCGACGGTCCCCGATTGATCGGAGGGGACGTCATGATCTCAGCGACTGACCGCCTGGCAGCAGGGCCGGCGGCGAAGGACGGGACCGTGCCGGTCGGGGCGGGCCCATCGGAATCGCGATCACTGTGAACGGCCGACGCGCCTGTGCGGCGAGCAACGCCGCTGGCAGCGTGAACGTGATCGACACCGCCCCGAGCAGGGTGGCATCCACCCCGAACGGTCTGTCCTCCTGCGTGAGTGACAACGGCGCGGACACGGTGAGCGTCACCACCACCGCCACAGGCACCATCCACCTTCCCAGCGCCTACACCTACCTCACCGCACCCACTGCGTAGGCGGGCACCCACGGGTGGCCGCCGAACGGATCCGGCAGTCGGAACCGGCCCGGCGAGAACCCCGACGGGGCCGCGGCACCACACCGATACCCGTGACCGCCACACCGTCCGGCTGAGGCACAGACGTTCAACCCCTGCGCCCCCGACAGCCGCAGGCCGGATCCGAACAGGTGCGACCGGACCACACCAGAGGGCTCAAGCCACCACGAGCCCGGTCCCAGCACACCCTCGACCCGTTCCCGGACACGCCGCACGCGGCCCCGTGAACGTTCCACTCGACACCAAGGAGAAGCAATGAACCACAGCAAGCTGGCGATCCGCACGCTGGGCACTCTCGGAGCTGCCGCCCTCATGGTCACCGGCATGGCCGTCACCCCGGCAGCCGCGCAGACGTTCGTCCCGTGCCTCACCGACGCGCTGGCGGGCGCCATCACCGACGCGAACACCTCCGGCGGCACGCTCGCCCTGGCCCCGGGCTGCATCTACACCCTGACCACCCCGCTGCCGTCCATCCAGAACACGATCACCATCAAGGGTGACGGCGCCACCATCACCCGTGACCCGGCCGCGTCGGCCTTCCGCATCCTCACGGTCGACCCGACGGGAAACCTGGACCTTTGCGAGGCCATCATCACCAACGGTGACGCGACGGGAGACTTCGGGGGCGGCATCCGCAACGACGGAGTCCTCACTGTCAGGAGCAGCCTCATCCGCGACAACCACGCCGACTACTCCGGCGGGATCGGCGGCAACACCGGATCCACCACGCGCGTCGACCACAGCCTCATCAGTGGCAACAACGCGCTCCACAACGGTGGCGGTCTGGGCAACGACGGCAACATGACCATCACCGATAGCACTGTCGTCAACAACACGGCGCTCGAGCTGGGCGGCGGAGTGGCCAACGACGCTACGCTGAACGTCTCGCAGAGCAGCGTCTACGACAACTCGGCATCCGGGCCCACGGGTTCGGGCGGCGGAATCGCCAACTTCGGCGGTGCCGGCGCCACGACCACGCTCACCCGGAGCAAGGTCGTCAGCAACATCGCGACCAACGCCCCCGGAGGCGTCTACAACAACAGCGGCAGCGTCACGCTCAACTTCACCGCCGTGCTCGCCAACAACCCGACCAACTGCTTCGGCAGCCCCAGCACGGTCCCCGGCTGCGTGGCCTGACCCACCGAGCCCGCTGTCCGCAGCTTCCACACCTCGACGGCGGCCAAGACCTTGGCCGCCGTCATCGACCATCGCCCAGTCACCGACGCTGCCGACAACCAAGTGCCGCTGCCCGCCGATCCCGACGACGCGATCACCCCGCTGCGTCCGCTCCTCGCACGGCAGGCCGGCAAGCTGCATCGGGCATCGCGCCGACATCGCGGCCGGGGCCCGTCATGAGGGGCGTCTACGCGGGTCAGGGCCGATGGGCAAGTGTTTCCGGCACCGCAAGGGGAGCTGCCCCGAGGACATGCCCTGTCATCCTGGAGTTCGATGATGTCCGTTGACCATGGTCGATCCCGCAGGTCGCGCGTCAGGATCGCCGCAGCGCTGACGATCTCGGCGGTAGCAGTTCTCGCAGACTCTTCGTGCAGTTCCTCCGGCGGAACCGCGGAACCGGCGATGACGATTCTGCCTTCCACGTCCGAGGGAACACCGGCATCGGCGACGGCCTCGCCCGCCGTGACGGTGCCTCCAGTGCACGCCGGGTTCGACTACCAGATCGGCGGGCCGTACCAGCCGCCGGCCGGTGTGTCCGTCGTCAGCCGCGACCACGGGGCGTCCCCGGCACCGGGGATCTACAACATCTGCTATGTCAACGGCTTCCAGGCCCAGCCGGACGCAGAGCAGGAATGGGACCAGGACCTGCTGCTCCGGGACCAGGCCGGCAATGTCGTCTACGACACCACCTGGAACGAGGCGCTGCTGGACATCAGCACGGACACCAAGCGTCAGCGGATCGCTCTGAAGGTGAACGGCTGGATCGACGAGTGCGCTACCAAGGGCTTCAACGCCGTCGAGCCGGACAACTACGACAGCTACACACGGTCGGCCGCACTGCTGAGCGCGGCCGACGCCGAGGCGTACCAGTCTCTACTCGTCGCGCACGCCCACGGACAAGGCCTTGCCATCGCCCAGAAGAACGCGGCGGAGCTGGCACCGGACCGGCAGCAACTGGGCCTCGACTTCGCGGTGGTGGAACAGTGCGGCACGTACGGCGAGTGCAACCGCTACACCGACGCGTTCGGCGACAGCGTATTCGACATCGAGTACGACGAGCAGGGCCTTCAGACGGCGTGCACGACTTGGGGGACCCGCATCAGCATCGTGCGGCGCGACCTCGACGTCGTTCCGCCGAGCGACCCCGGCTACCTGCGCCAGACCTGCTGAACCAGCCCCGTCGCCCGCGCCTCGGGAAGATCCGCACAGTGAGAACGAGCAGCACCTGGCCTTCCTCGGCAAGCGGAGCGGGAGGGGCCGTCGGTGGCGTTCTCCCAGCACGCCCTGGACGTCGCCGTCACCGCCGGCCTCCTCGCCCGCGCCGGACACGGCCGCCTGGAGGTGTTCGGAGTCGGCTTGCCACCGTCTGGTACATGGCCTGACCTCACCGGCCAGGGCCCTGCTGCGCCCCCGGGGCCGAATACCCAGGCAAGGGGTGCGGGTTCCCGGGCTGCAGTTCACCCGGGGACCCGCACCCGCGTCAAGAACCATCGTTCGCACGAGGTCAGGGGGCTGGTCGGTCAGTTCACGCAGTTGGCGACGGGGACCGGGCTGCCCGCGCAGTTGGTGGGCTGGTTGCCGTGAACGCGGCTGTCGGTCAGGGTGACGACGCCGGCGTTGTCGAGGATGCCGCCGGGCGCGTTGGCCGCGCTGTTGTCGGCGACGGTGGTGTGGAAGAGGTTGGTGGTGCCGCCGCCGATGTTGGCGATGCCGCCGCCGGTGTTCGCCTGGTTCCCGACGACGCGGCTGTCCTGGGTGCGGACGATGCCGTCGTTGGCGATGCCGCCGCCGAGCTGACCGGCGGTGTTGCCGGTGACCAGGCTGCGGAGCAGGGTCAGACTGCCGTCGTTGGCGATGCCGCCGCCGTTCCGCGACACCTGGTTGCCCTCGATCCTGCTGTCGGCGATCGTGGCCTGGGCCCCGGCGGCGTTTCCGATCCCGCCGGAGAAGTCGGCGGTGTTGTTGCGGACCGAGCTGTTGGTGAGGGTGAGCGTCCCGAAGTTGGCGATGCCGCCGCCGAAGCTGCCGGTGGCGTCGCCGTTGGTGATGCCGACCTCGTGCAGGTAGAGGTTGGCACCGGGGTCGACCGTGAGAATGCGGAAGGCCGGTGCGCTGGACGAGCGGGCGAGGGTGCTGTGGTTCGCGTCGATGGCGACGTTCCCCGTGATGTCGGGCAGCGGCGAGCTCAGGATGTAGGTGCAACCCGGAGCGAGGTCGAGCGTGCCCCCCGAGGCGTTGGCGGCGGTGATCGCGGCGGCAAGGGCGCCGGGGTCACAGATGACCGGGGTCTGTGCGGCTGCCGGAGAGGCGGTGGCCCCGAGGGACACGACGCCGAGGCAGAGTGCCTGCGCGAGCCGTACGACGGACTTGTGGGTGAACATGTCGACTCCTTGGAAATGAGGAGGAACAGCCTGCACCAGGTGTGGCACGACCCCACTCGGAAGGGGGAAAGCCTGCCCCGGAGCGACGACGGCAGCCTCATGGGTCGTACACCATTCGAGTGCGAGCCCTTGTCGACAAGGGTGGCCTCGACGGGAGTTGATGTCGATCCCGACTGGTCGTCACCATATGCCATCAGAAAGGTGGAGTGAAGAAACGATACTTCTGATGCGAATTAACTTATTCGGGCGATTGATCGGCGTTTCCGTGGCGGGATGTCATTTGCTGCGGTATATCAGGCAGAATTCGATATCCGGATGAGGGCGGACCGACGTTCCCTGCCCGGCCGTCGGCACCGGAACTGCCGGGGCCGCGTCGCCGCAGCTCGTGGTGCCGGCGGACGTGGAGCGGTGAGTATTGCCGCCCGGCGGGCAGATCGTGCGGGAGGAGGGCGGGGGTAGGGCCGCGTCGTCCGCACCGGTCGGCCGGCGCCGGCGCTTGCGTACGATCTGCGGCTCGAAGCCGCCCTCCCGGTCGCGGGGTGCGTCGAGCTCGACCGGACCGACGTCGGTGACCACGGTCCGCTGCCGCAGCAGCCCGCCCTCGCCGGTGACGCGTGGTTCGTGTGGGACGGCAGCGCACACTCCCAAACACATTTTGGGGAAGTGTTACGGGTGAACGCTGCGCCGAATGGGTGATCCGTAGTCATATGCCTTGTGCTTATGGCTGTTCAGATGACTGACTTGAAGCGTCCGAATAGGGGGCTGCCCATCCCTCCGTTGGGGAAGGCATCCCATCGGTATGTGGTGGTGTGTGCCTGTCACAGGCCCGCAGGGGCGCCCATCGGAGGGAGCCGTCGACCGACGCGCTGTTGGGGTGCATCGGCTGATGAGGGTTGGCTCAGGCGTCCGAGGAGGCGTGCTTGCGAGCCATCACCATGCTTCACGCGCTGTTCGGGACCGGCGCTGTCGGTGCACTCATGCTCACCACCCCGGCGGCACACGCGCAGGCCGCGCCTGCGGTGCAGGCGGTGATCGTGCCGTGCAGCGAAACCGCGTTGGTCAGCGCCGTCAACGCGGCCAACGCCGCCGGGGGCGGTGGCCTGACCCTGGCACCGTTCTGCACCTATTCCCTCACCAGCGCCCACGGCTCGGGCGGGGCCGGCGGACCGGCGGGGCTGCCGAACATCACCACGCCGATCACCATGACCGGGCTGGCCACCGAGATCACCCGCGCGTCGGGCGCGCCCGCGTTCCGCATCATCGAGGTCGACGGGCCCTCGCAACTCCCCGCCGCCCACGGCCGGCTCGCCTTGACCACGGTCACCATCAGCAACGGTGACGCCGGTCTCGGGGTGGGCGGCGGCATCGCCAACCTCGGCGGGTCGGTCGTCATGACCGGCGGAGGCGTGCGCAACAGTCGCGCCTCGTTCGGCGGCGGCATCTACACCGACACCGCGCTGACGATGACCGCCGGCAGCGTCACCGGCAACACCGCCACGGTCGACGGCGGCGGCATCTACAAGAACGCCGGCTCCGTCACGCTGGTGGCCACCAAGGCCTCCGGCAACACCCCGGACAACTGCGCCGCCACCCCGCCCCTGACCGCGCCCTGCTGAGGCCCGACGGCGGCACCACGGGACACCCAACCCGCCCACCCGAACCGCAGGTCACCGGCGCGGTAGAACCACGCCGCCCGAATCACAGCCCCCATGCCCGCTCTCGTCCGGCACCCAGCCGGTCAGCGACTCCGTGGCCCGATTCCGGCAGCGCTGCGAGCCCTGTCCTGTGACCTGCCGGAACCCGATCACGCCCTGTGCGGCGGACTGCCGATTCGGTGGCTCCGGCGAATCGGGCGACAGCGTCATCAGCAACAGCAAAGGAGATCAGTCATGGCACCCGTCATCAGCTCCATCTCGCCCACCTCGGGCCACTCGGGCCAGACGATGACCATCACCGGCACCGGTCTGGGGACCCTGAGCACGACCAAGGTGAACATCGGCACCAAGACGGTCACGCCCACGGCGGCCAGCAGCACGTCCGTCACTCTCACGATCCCGTCGGGGTGCAGCGGTCAGGCCAATGTCACCGTGACCGTCTCCGGGGTCAACAGCAACAGCAGCGCCTTCTTCTACGTGGCCGCCCCGACGGTCACGTCGCTGACCCCCGGCATCGGCCCCGCCGCACCCGGCGGCCCCATCGACGTCTTCGGCACCGGTTTCGCGACCGCGACCTCGGTAGCCTTCGGCACGGTCGGCACCGCCGTCCCCACCGTCCTGTCGGACGGCCACCTGACCGTCACCCCTCCGGGCCACGGCGCCTTCACCGGCTGCACCGACGCGGCGGACGTCCTCGTCAGCAGCACCGGCGGCACCAGCTCCCCGATCGGTGCGTCGGGTCAGTTCACCTACTACGAACTGCCGGCGGTCACCGGCGTGACGCCCGGCACGGGAGCGGCGGGCACCACCGGGGTTATCGTCGCCGGCACCTGCTTCGTCGACGTCAGCTCCGTGACGTTCACCCTGACCACGGGTGGCGCGTCCACCCCGGCCAACAACGTCAGCGTCACTGGTGTGGGCACTCTGACCCTCGACGTGCCCGGCACCCTGGCCTCGGGCACCTACGACATCCAGGTCATCACCCCCGGCGGCACCAGCGCGGCCGTCGCCGCCGACCACTTCGTCATCCCCTAAGCCCCGGGCGAGCCCGTGCACCGAGCAACGGGCAGCACGGCCGCCCCGTCCCCGCGGCCGTGGGCGCGGACCCGATGGGCCGCGACCACGGACCCGCTGTGCCCTGGCCGCCCACGGCGGCCAGGGCACCCTCGCTACCCACGCAAAGGAGCACCCGATGGCTCCGGTCATCAGCGGCATCAACCCCAGCAACGGGCCGACCACAGGGGGTACGACCGTCACGATCAACGGCAGCGGCTTCATCGGCGCGACCTCGGTGAAGTTCGGAACCGTGCCGGTGTCGTCGTTCAAACTGGTCAGCGACAACCAGATCCAGGCCACGTCTCCCGCAGGCTCTGGAACAATCCAGGTCACGGTCACCACGCCGTTCGGCACGAGCAACGGCGTCACCTTCACCTACACTGCCGCGCCTGTGATCACGGGTTTGAGTCCGGTTTCGGGTGTGGTC
>NZ_JBEXKB010000078.1:0-29546 GCF_040609455.1 Kitasatospora sp. NPDC004669 | reverse complement strand
TCGGGACTTCGGTGGTCATCAGTGGTTCGGGTTTCACGGGTGCGTCGTCGGTGCGCTTCGGGTCCGTGTCGGCGACGTTCACGGTGGTCAGTGATGTGCAGATCACGGCGACGGTGCCTGCGGGTTCCGGTTCTGTCTCGGTCACGGTCACCACGTCGGCGGGCACGAGTAATGGTGTGGGCTTCACTTATGCGGCCGCGCCTGTGATCACGGGTTTGAGTCCGGTTTCGGGTGTGGTCGGGACTTCGGTGGTCATCAGTGGTTCGGGTTTCACGGGTGCGTCGTCGGTGCGCTTCGGGTCCGTGTCGGCGACGTTCACGGTGGTCAGTGATGTGCAGATCACGGCGACGGTGCCTGCGGGTTCCGGTTCCGTCTCGGTCACGGTCACCACGTCGGCGGGCACGAGCAATGGTGTGACGTACACCTACATCGCCGCGCCTGTGATCACCAGCCTGACCCCGAACCAGGGGCCGACCAGCGGCGGGAACACCGTCACCATCTCCGGCACCAACCTGTTGGGCGCGACCTCGGTGCTGTTCGGCACCCACACCGCCGCGATCACCGCCAACACCGCCTCCCAGATCACGGTCACGGCACCCGCAGGAGCGGCGCAGTCGGTCAACGTCACGGTTACCACCGGGGCCGGCACCGGCAATCCGCTGCCGTACTTCTACCTCATGGCCCCGGCCGTCACCGGCCTGAGTGCGACGATGGGGCCGAGTGGCGGCGGGAACACCGTCACCCTCTTCGGCTCCGACCTGGCTCTCACCAGCGCCGTGCACTTCGGGACCGCCGCGGCCACCAACATCACCGTGATCTCCGACACTCAGATCACGGTCACCGCGCCTGCCGGCACGGGGACCGTCCTGGTCACGGCCACTACACCAGGCGGCACCAGCACCGTTGGGCTGGGCAACGCCTACTACATCTACGTCGCACCACCCGTCATCACCTCCCTCGGCCCGGCCCAGGGTTCGGTATCCGGCGGGGACGACGTCCTGATCAGGGGAAGCAACCTCACCTACACCGACGCCGTGTTCTTCGGCATCGCTCCGGCGTCCTTCGCCGCGGTCTCCGACACCATGGTCGTGGCCACCTCACCGGCCGGTGCCGTCGGCCCGGTCATCGTCACCGTTCACTCCCCGGGCGGCACCAGCAACGGTGCCACCTTCCAGTACCAGCCATAGCCCACTCCGAACACCGGTCCGCGGGATCAACCGTCCATCCCGCGGGCCGGGTTGTGGACTCTTCGGGCGCCCCGCGACCGCGGCCGGCGATCGGACCCCGGATGCGGCCACAGGTCACCGCTCGGCCCGCCGCCCGGAAGCTCGACCCACACCGACCGATTCCGATCTCCCGCCATGTCGGCAGACTGCCCGGCCGCCGCCAGGCCACCCACCCGATCCGCACCATCCCGAGCCGGTCGAGCGGGCGGAGGAGTTGATCCGCGAGGCCGACGAGGTCAACCGCGTCGTGCTGCATGCCTGCACGCCGGCCGCGGCTCGTGCCGGGGGTCTCGCATTCCGTCGACGCCGTCGGGGTGCCGATGCCGGTGGGGGCGTCGTATCCCGGCGTTGCGCCGGTATCCGGCGCTCCTGCGTACCGAGGCCAGAACCGCCAGGCGTCGCACCACGGGAAGTCCGAGAAAGCGGGGGATCCGCACAGCCGAAACAGCGGAAATATTGTATTGATGATGGTCTATTCGGGTGAATCCGGATATTCGCCGATGACACGCACGCAAACCGTTGACATGATTGAGGGGCATTTCGCGGGACAGGAATCCGCGGAAATCGTTCCCTCGATGGAGGTTCGTCATGACCAACTGCCCAGCTGTCGACGCCCGGGCCGCTCTCGCCTTCCTCCAGGGCAGCGGACTGATAAACATGAACACCACTCTGGAGCAGTTGGTCAGTGCGACCACCACGCTCGGAGAGATCTCCGGCTATGTGCTGGCCTGGGACAAGTACGTGCTCGTCGTCCCGTCCGTGGCCGAGGAGGCCGCGCAGGTCTAGCTTCGGACTTCGCCGTGCGGGGGTGCCCGCATCAGGCGAAACGTACGGCCGAGTTGGATCGACTCGTCAGGAGGGCGGCTGTGGTTGACATGCGGCGCACGGTGGAACGCGGAGCGGTCTCCTGGCTGGCCGCACACCGCACCCGCTTCGATCCCGACACCGCTGATACGGGGCGCGTGCTGTTCGTCCGCAAGGCGTTCGTCGAGGTCGCGTTGCTGGTCGGACTCCGTGCCCGGGCGGAGTCCGGGTCCTTCGACGACGACGCGTATCGGTTGCTGTTCGACCAGGTCACCGCGGTGGCGGCCCGCGCTTCGTACCGTGAGCTCGTCGCACGCGACGAGGGGGCCCTGCTTCTGTATGCGGGTACCTACGCGTCACAGCGGCTGTGCGGGCAGCGTGACAGCGAATTCGAGCGCCTCATCGGCCAAGCGGTCTCCGGGCGTTATGCGGCCTGCTTCGAGCGTGTCCCCTTTCGGCAGCTGGATCTGCTGCACACGCTGGAGTTGGCCGGAATCGATCACGGAATGCCGGCAGGCGACGCTGTACTGCCTTTCTCCCTGCTCTGTGCGGATCCATCCGTGCTGAAGCTGAGCGACGGCGATATTTACGCGGTCACGCACACCGTCTTCTACGCCACCGATTTCGGCCGGCGTAGTCCCCGGTGGCCTGCCGGATTCGGTCCGCCCCAGGCGGTAGAACTGTTGGAGGCACTCAGCCTCCTGTGCCGACGGAAGGAGAACGCCGACCTCGTCGCCGAACTGCTCTGCTGCCTCCTGTGCCTGGGGATCCAGGACTCACCCGAGATGGAACGGGCCTGGGCCCTTCTCGCCGATGTACAGGAACCCAGCGGGCGGGTCGCCGGGCCGGACGGCATCCTCCCGCCGGAACTCGAGAACGGCGATGCGGAATACCGCGACTGGGCCACCGGCTATCACACCACGATCGTCGCAGCGCTGGCCGGGCACCTCGCCCGCGACGCGGCCGTGATCCGGCAGCCACGCCCCTCACCTCCCCGGTCCGCCGGCAACGGACGACTTGAAGCTGCGATCCGGTGTGCCGCCGCCTGGCTGACCGAGGCCGCCCTCGAGGCGCCCTTCGACGACGCGGTCCCGGCGGCGGGCGCAGCCGCGCGAGCCGCACGATCGGTAGGGGAGCCACAACTCGCCGCCCGGGCTCTCACCGGTCTCGTGCAACATGCCGACAACGCCCTCGCCCAGCCAGTGGCTTGGAGCAGGCAGGGCGTCGACACGGTTGCCGAGTGCGCGCGAGGCCTGTCGGCCTGTGGATTGGCCTGCGATTCCCTCGACCGGTTCCTGGCGGACACGGCAGCAGCACTCGCCGGACTCACCGCCGTTCCCACGACCGCCGCCGGTGGAGTCAGGCGACTGCGGGACCTGGGCTGGCTCACCGCGCAGCAGGCGGACTCCCTCCTCGCCTCCACGGCCCCTGCGAACCTGCTGGCCGACAACCATGCGCCCGCGGTCACTGCCGTGGCCCTGGCGCAGTATGCCGACGGCCAACCGCTTCGCTTCGGCAACGACGTCTCCGCCTGGCATTCCGTCGCGGAGCGGTTCGCAGCCGCGCTGCCGGCCGCCTGCCGGAACTATCGACTCGAAGAAGCCGCCGCGCTCCTTCAAGGGCTGGGGCTGCTCGGCTGGGCCGATCATCGTGTCACCCGCGACGGGGTCGACTTCCTGCTCTGCCAGCAGCACCCCACCGGCGCCTTCGGCTACCCGGCGCGCGACGACCATCAGGAGCGGGCGACGGCGCAACGCATCTGGACCCAGAATTGCGTCGTAGCCCTCTCCTGCCTGTACGGCTTGTACGACGGGCACGTACCTCACCGCTTCGCACGTCCGCCCCGGCTTCTGGCTGCGCAGGCGGATTCGGTCACGTAGCTCGGGCGGCCACCGGTGTCGCCCGGGCCCGCTCGGCTGCCACCGTTCCTTGGCCATTGTCCTGGGCCAGCTGACGGACCTGTGGGCGTTCGACCAGCATCGACCGGCTGCTGACCGGCGGGGCCACCGTCTCCAACGGCAGCCCGACCGTCGTCGAGCCGGCTGCCGAGGCGGGCGTTCACCGGATGGCCCTCCTCAGGCGGCACGCGGACTTGAAGAACGAGTCCTACGAGTGCGTCCGCGCCGAGACGACACAGGTCCCGGAGGTCGAGACGCGGCTGCGAACGAACGTCACCAGGCTCAAGGAGCGGGTCTCCGTCCTGATGGAGGAGAACACGGGGTTGAGGGACCGGGTCACACGCCTCGCCCTCGCGGGCGCGGTCCTGGCCGACCGGTTGCGCAAGGCCGAGGAGGAGGCCCGGCTACCCGACAACGTCCTTCGCTTCCCCCGCTCCTGACCGCCTGGCGGGGCATGGTCCGCGTCGGTCCGGAGGCTGTCACACCTCGGCCTCGATGCCGAGGTCGGTGAGCAGGCCGCGGATCCGCTGCTCGATCTGGTCGCGGATCGGGCGCACGGCCTCGACGCCCTGGCCGGCCGGGTCCTCCAGCTTCCAGTCCAGATAGGTCTTGCCGGGGAAGAACGGGCAGGCGTCGCCGCAGCCCATGGTGATCACCACGTCGGAGGCCTGGACCGCCTCGACGGTCAGGACCTTCGGGATCTCGGTGGAGATGTCGATCCCGATCTCGCGCAGGGCTTCGACCACCGCCGGGTTCACGGTCTCGGCCGGGGCGGAGCCGGCCGAGCGGACCTGAACCCGATCGCCTCCGAGGCGGGTGAGGAAGGCGGCGGCCATCTGGGACCGGCCCGCGTTGTGCACGCAGACGAACAGCACGGACGGGACGGCGGGAGTGCTCACAAGAAGTCCTTGATCTTCGAGACAGGCTGGTTCAGCGGGTGGCCGGGGCCGGGTGGTGGTCGCCATGCGGCACTACGACGTCCTCGGCGGAGGGCGTCGGTCGGCCGAACAACAGTGCGACGAGCGCGACGCCGGCCACCAGGCCGACGAGCTGGGCGGCGATGAACGGCAGCACCGAGGTGGGGGCGATGCCGGCGAAGGTGTCGGTGAACGCCCGGCCGATCGTCACCGCGGGGTTGGCGAAGCTGGTCGAGGACGTGAACCAGTACGCGGCGCCGATGAACGAGGCGACCGCGACGGGGGCGAAGTGCGCGCGGCCGCTGCGGGCCAGGCCGAAGATCAGCAAGACCAGGCCCATGGTCGCCACGACCTCGCCCAGCCACAGATGCGGCGCCCAGCGGTCATGGGCGGACCAGCGCACGAGCGGCTCGGCGAACATCGCGTCCGCGAGCGCCGCCCCGCCGATGGCGCCTGCGATCTGGGCCGGGACATAAGCCGCGACCTCGCGCAGGTCGGGCCCTTCACCGCCGCGGCGGCCGGTCCACCAGGCGGCCAGGGTGACCACCGGGTTGAAGTGGGCGCCGGAGACCGGTCCGAGCAGCAGGATCAGCACGCCGAGGCCGAACACGGTCGCCAGCGAGTTGGCCAGCAGCTGCACGCCGACGTCCGGGGAGAGCTTGGTGGCCTGGATGCCGGAGCCGACCACGACGGCGACCAGCGCGCCGGTCCCGACGAACTCGACGGTCGCCCGGCGACCCAGCGGGGCGAGCTCGGTCATCTTGCGTCCGCCGGGGCCTCAAGGAGCGACGAGAGGCGGGCCAAGGCGGCGGGGAGCACCCAGTAGTAGACCCAGGTCCCGCGGCGCTCGGAACCGACCAGGCCGGCCTCGCGCAGGACTTTGAGGTGGTGGGAGATCGTCGGCTGGGACACGTCGAACGGGCCGGTCAGGTCACAGACGCACGCCTCGCCGCCCTGATGCGAGGCGATCAGTGACAGCAGCCGCAGCCGCACCGGGTCGGAGAGGGCCTTGAACATCTTCGCCAGGTCGCTGGCGGCGTCTTCGTCCAGGGGCTCGCGGACCATCGGCGAGCAGCACGCGGCCGCGTCGTCCTGTCCGAGTACCTCAAGTTCCAGATTCGACATGCGTCTATGTTGACAGTCATCTATGCCGAGTGGCAACGTCGGTCCTATCGACAATCGGCGCTGACCGCGAGCGCACCCGCCCGGCACCGAGCCGCTCACCCCCGGGCAGCAGAAGGCGAAGGCGAAGCTCGACCACCGGCGGCTGTCGCGCCGCACACGTTCGACGATCACGGCCGGACCGTAGGGCCGCGCCCTGACACCCGTGCCGGGCCGCCGGCTCGTTGCGGAGCTGACGGCCCAACTGTCTACGGTCGGACCAGTGTCAGGCGGAACGGGCCGCCGTTGGCTGCGGCGTGGGCGACGGCCTCGTTGGCGTCGGTCAGGGCGAACTCGGTGATGTCGAAGGCGTCCAGCTCCAGCAGTCCGGACCGGATCAGCTGGATCAGGCGGCCGTTCGCCTCGCGCGGGTACATGAACTGGCTGCGGACGGTGATGTTGTGGCGCATGACCCACGAGTAGTTCAGCGGCAGATCGCCGCCGACGCCGCCCATGAGGACGATGCGGCCACCGTCGCGCACGGCCATGGCCGCCGCCCGCACCGCCGCCGTCCCGGCCGCCGGGGAGAGCAGGTCGAGGACGCAGTCGATCGGCCCCGGTGCCGCCTGCCGCATCCGCTCGCGGTCCGCCTCCTCGTCCCCGGTCAGCTGAACGGTTCGCACCCGCGGTCCGAACCGGTGCGTCAGCTCTTTGAGCGCGGCCTCGTTGCGCCCCGGCGCGACTACGCTGGCCGCCCCCATCGCCAGCGCCACTGCAACGGCCGCGCTGCCGAAGTGCCCGGTGGCCCCGCTGACCAGAATCGTCTCGCCTGCCTGCGGGTTGGCGGCGAGCAGCCCGCCGTACGGCACCAGCAGCACCCCGAGCGAGCACCATTTCGCGGCGTCCGCCGGGTCGACCGCCCCGAGCGGGATCGCGTTCTCGGTCGGGATCATCATCTGCTCGGTGAGCGCACCGTCCCGGAAGTGCCGCTGCAACCGCAACCCACCGCCGCTGAGCGCGGTCAGCCCCTGCAGGATGACATCGGGAGCCAGTGCGTCATCCCGCGACCGCACCGTGGGGTCGCAGAACACCCAGTCACCGACGGCGAGTTGGGTGGCGTCCGGCCCAACTGCCCGCACCCGCCCGATCGCCCCGCTGCCGGGCACCACCGGAAGGTCCAGCAGGTAGTGCCGGCTCCGGCCCGCCGGGTGGAGCGGGCCCGGGTCGGGTGACGATCATCCGGCGGAGCCGCGGGCTTACCCGTCTCCGCTACCGCTTGGCGCGCTCGGCGAGGTGGTCGAGCGAGTCGACGTACTTGAGCATCAGGCGGGCGAACTCCAGGCGGTCGCGTTCGCTCCAGTCGGCGGTGATGTGGTCGTAGGCGTCGCGCTGGTGGCGGCGCAGGCGGGCCATGAGCTGGGTGCCGGCCGGGCTGAGGTGGAGGACGGTGCGGCGGCCGTCCCGCTGGGAGGCGGCGCGGGTCAGGTAGCCGGCCTTGATGCTGTCACTCACCATGCGGCTGGCGACGGACGGGTCCACGCCGAGGAGTTCGGCGATCGCGCCGACGGTGACCTCCTTCTCGGAGTCCAGGGTGTGCTGCTGGACGAGGTTCAGGACGAGGGTGCGGCTCAGGTCCTTGGCCGAGATGGGGTTCTCGACCTCCAGCAGTGAGGTGCGGCGAAGCTTGCCGAACGCCGGGCCCACGGCGTTCAGCAGGTCCTCGGCCGTCTGGTGGTCCGGTTCGTCCGTCGTCATGCCGCCCATCCTACGGTCCATGAGTGATGGCAAACATGTGTTGACTGTCAATTGCATGCATGTAAGCATGCATGTGTGCCGCGGCAGGGAGCTGCGGCCCGCAGACTCGTAGGGGGAACCCATGACCGTCCTCATCACCGGCGCCCGCGGCAAGGTCGGCCGCGCCGTCCTCGACCGCCTGCACGCCGCCGGCCTGCCGGTCCGTGCCGCCAGTGCCAAGCCGGCCGAACTCGCCGTCCCCGCCGGGGTCGCGACCGCCGAGCTGGTCCTCGACCGGCCCGAGACCTTCACGGCTGCGCTCGACGGTGTACGGCAGGTCTTCCTGTACCCCAACCCGGAGGGGATCGGGGCCTTCACGGAGGCCGTCCGCACCGCCGGCGTCGAGCACGTCGTGCTGATGTCCTCCGCCTCGGTCAACGCCCCCGACGCCGAGACCCACCCGCTCGCCGCGCACCACCTCCACGTCGAGCAGGCGCTCACGGCGAGCGGGCTGCCGTGCACCTTCCTGCGCCCGGACGCCTTCGCCAGCAACACCCTCGGCTGGGCGCACCAGATCTCCCGAGGCCTGCCGGTCCAACTCGCCTACCCCGACGCGCACATCGCGCCCATCCACCCCGACGACATCGCCGACATCGCCGTCGAGGCGTTCACCGGGACGGCCGTCCGGGGCCTCGCGGTCACGTTGACCGGCGCTCGGTCGCTCACCTTCCGCGAACAACTCGCCACCCTGGCCGAGGTCCTGGGTCGCGAGGCCGCCGTCGAGACCATCACCCGGGCCGAGGCCGAGCAGCAGATGGCCCGCTTCATGCCGCCGGTGATCGTCGGCTCCCTGCTCGACTTCTGGGCCGCGGCCTGCGCCGGCCCGGCCGGCATCGCCGACACCACCGAGTCCCTGCTCGGCACGCCCGCCCGCAGCTTCCGGCAGTGGGCGGTCGAGAACACCGCGGCTTTCACGCTTTCGAAGGAGTAGCACACGCCATGCGGCGCCCTCGCGGCGAGCAGGCCGACCGGCCCCGGTGTGCACAAGGGGTCCGGGCGGTGGCCCCATCCCGGTGTCGGCGCCGGGGCGGAAGGTTTGGATCCCTGCGGACAGCGGCCGTTGCGGGCCGGACACCGGGGATGGAGGACAGGACGCGGATCGGGGCCCAACGAGTGGTCGGGGCAGACCGGTGGGGGCTGATCGGTGGGGGCTGATCGGGGTGCTGATCGCCGCCCTGCCGGCGGTCCTGGCACCCACGGCGAGCGCCGACGACAGGCCGACCCGAGCCGAGGTCTCGTTCGCCGGCGCCGACGGCACGGTCCTGCACGGCGAGCTGATCGCGCAGCCCGGCGCCGTCCGGCGTCCGGCGCCGGCGGTCAGGCGGCCGGTGCGGCCGGTGCGGCGAGGGGCTGCTCGGCCCAGATGGTCTTGCCGCGCCGGCCGTAGCGGCTGCCCCATCGGGAGGTGAGCTGGGCGATGAGGAACAGGCCGCGGCCTCCCTCGTCGTTGCTGTGGGCCCGGCGCAGGCGAGGATGGGTGTTGCTGGGGTCGCTGACCTCGCAGACGAGTACGTCCCCGCGGATCAGGCGCAGGACGATCGGGGCGCCGGCGTAGCGGATGGCGTTGGTGACCAGTTCACTGACGACGAGTTCGGTGATGAAGGACAGTTCGTCCAGGCCCCAGACGGCGAGCTGACGGGCTGCCTTCTCCCGGGCGTCGGCCACGGCCGCCGGGTCCGCGGGGAGTTCCCAGCTTGCGGTGGACTCGGCCGGGAGGGCGCGGGTACGGGCCAGGAGCAGGGCGATGTCGTCGCGGGGCGGGCGTCCGCCGAGGTCGGTGCGGATGGCGCGGTCGGTGTCGTGCAGCGGCTGCCCGGGGCGGCCGCATTCGGCGAGGGTGTTCATCAGCCGGCGCTGTCCGTCGTCGATGTCGAGATCGTCGCGTTCGGCCAGTTCCTGCGCGGTGCGGCGGACGTCCAGGGAGCCGCCGATCCGGGCGGTGGCCTCGTGGAGCAGATCCAGGTGCCGCCGGGCGAGCTGCTGTTCGGTGGTGTCGCTGAACGCACTGAGCACCCCGGCCGGTCGCCCGAGCGCGTCCTCCATCCGAAAGGCGGACAGGGAGAAGGCGAACTCCCGCCCGCCCAGCAGTGGCGAGTGCATCCACCTCTGCCAGCCGACCAGCGGCGCGCCGGTCGCGAGCACCTGGCGCAGTGCGATCTCGAGGGCGCGGGCGTCCTCGGTGTCCATCACCTCCAGAAGCCGGGTGCCGGGTGGCACCGCCGGCCCGCCGAACATCGTGGGGGTGACATTGGTCCGCGCAATGGTCAGGTCCGCGTCCTGGACGGCGATACCGACCCGGTCCTGGGAGAACAGGGCGTGCAGGACCGACACGCCCTGTTCCCGCTCGGTCACGTCCCGGGTGGGCGCCGCCAGGACGAGAAGGCCGTCGGGCATCGGCATCGCCTGGAAGGTGACGTCGACCGTGTCACCGGAACTGTGTCGCAGCCGCGCCCGGCCGGTCGCGGGCCGGATCTCCCGCGAGGGGCCGGCCTGGTCGGCCGCGGCCCCGCCCGGTCGAGCCGGCATCTCGGCCAGCAGTTCCCGGACCGGGCGGCCGCGGACGGCGCCCGTCGAGCGTCCCACCAGGTCCGCCGCCGCACGGGAGCACCACCGCACCCTGCCCTGATCGTCGAGCACAGCGGCTGCCAGAGTGCCGAAGGAAAGACCGCTCGCATGATCGTCGGACATACTCATCCGTCTCCTCACCAGCGGTGGAGAACACCCGCCTGGAGCCAGCCACCATTATCGACGCTCCGGTCTCCGCACGCCGGGAAGCGTCCGGGCGCCACCTGGATGCCAGGTCGGTGACGTCCGGGTCCGGGATCGAGCGGCGGCCCGCTTCACCGGAACGGGTCCGGCACGGCGCCCGATGTCGGTCGTGCCCGGAGGTGAGGTGGGTTCGGAGCCGGAGCCGGCCGACAAGGCCGGACCGGACCGGCTGGGGCAGGCTCTGCCGGTAGGCGTGTGCCAGGCGCGTGAGACAGGACGCGGTGCTCTCGCCCGGCAGGGGTCTACCGCCTCGGGAGTGCTGTCCGCGGCTGGGCCCGCGCAGTGCCGTCGGGGGACGGCACGTTGCGACATGGGGAGATCGTGAACGGGAAGGGCCCGTACAGCGAGCCCGGGGGGATGGGCTATCGGTCTGTCCCGTGGCGGAGCCCGTCGAGGAGCAGGTCGAGCAGGCGGCCGGCCCGTTCGCGTTGGGCGGGAGCGCTGGTGATCAGCGCTATGCCGCTGAGGCTGAGGCCGACGTCGATGGGCTCGATGTCCGGGCGCAGGAGACCGGCTTCGGCGCCGGCGTGCAACAGGGTGCCGATCGCGGTGCTCAGCTTGTCGAGGGTCTCGGCGAAGGGGTCCGCACCGGAGGCGACCGCGGCCCGCAGGGCGTCCGCCATGCCCTGCTTGGCGGCCAGGTAGTCGATGAACCTGTCCATCCACAGGCGCATCGCCGCATCCGCCGGGTTGTCGGCCAGCAACTCGGCGGCGCTGTCGCAGACCCGGGCCAGCTCGTTGCGGTAGGCGGCCTCGACCAGTGCCTCGCGCGTGGGGAAGTGGCGGTAGAGCGTGGCCGAGCCGACGCCCGCGGCCTTGGCGATCGTGTCGATCGGAACGTCCGCGCCCTTCTCGGAGAAGGCGCGCACGGCCGCTTCGAGGATGCGCTCCCGGTTGCGGCGGGCATCGGCGCGCAGCGGGCTCGGCTGGGTGGTCAAGGCTGCTCCCTTCGTCAGGTGATCAGTCTACTTGGACAACCAGGGAGTTCCCCGGTTACTGTTGCGGATAACCGGGGAACTCCCCGGTTATTGGTCGACGCCACGTACCCTCGATAGGCAAGGAGCATCCTGATGACTTCCCCGAAGACCGTCCTGATCACCGGCACGTCCTCCGGTATCGGCCTGGCCGCCGCCATCGGCGCCGCCCGGGCGGGCTGGACGACCATCGCCACCATGCGCGACACCGGCAAGGCCGAGGCGCTCCTCAACGCCGCCGCCGAGGCGGGTGTGGCTGACCGCATCCAGGTCAAGCGCCTGGACGTGACCGACCCCGCAAGCATCGCCGCCTGCCTGGACGAGGTGATCGCCGAGCACGGCCGCCTCGACGCGCTGGTCAACAACGCCGGCGCCGCCCAGGTCGGCACCATCGAACTGATGAGCGTCGACGACGTCCGCGCCGCCATGGAGGTCAACTTCTTCGGTGTGGTGGCCGCCACCCGCGCCGCCCTGCCCCACCTGCGCGCCACGCGGGGCCGGGTGATCACCGTCACCAGCGTCGGCGGCATGGTGGGCCAGCCCTTCAACGAGGCCTACTGCGCGGCCAAGTTCGCCGTCGAGGGCTTCATGGAGTCCCTCGCCCCCGTCGCCGCCACCGTCGGCGTCGACGTCACCGTGGTCGAACCGGGCGCGGTCGCGAGCGAGTTCGTCGCCAACATCGGCCTGGACGTTCCCGCCCTGCTCGCTGCCGCCGGTCCCTACGCCCCGGCCCTCCAGGCGTACATCGCCCGCACCCAGCAGTCCTACGGCAACGCCCAGACCCCGGCCGAGGCCGCCGCCCCGATCATCGACGCCCTGACCGCCGACCACCCGGCCTTCCGGATCCAGACCTCCGAGTGGGCCCGCGACTTCGTCGCCACCACGCTCGCCGACCTCGACGGCTCCGCCGTCCAGACCCTCACCGGCGCCTGGGTCCGCTGAACGACTCCGCACGTGGTTTCCGCTGGTCCCGCAGTGTCAGGGCTCGGTGTTGAGGTCTTCGAAGCCGCAGGCGCCGCTCTTCCTTTTGTGGTGGGGTGGGCGGGTGCGTGCGGCGAGGTTGCGGCGCCTGTGGCGGGCCGGTCGCTGGACGCGGCGGCCGCCGGCCCGGGTGTCCGGTCCCAGCCGAGCCGGCGACGTCCGGATGAAGGTGGCGAGGTGTGAACCACCCCGTCCTGGTGAAGTCGGCGAACTCGGCGGTCGCGGCCCAGGCGCATCGGCCGGCGTGGTCGGGTGATGGGTGTTCGGCGAAGGCGCCGGCGGTGGGCCTGTGCGGAGCGGAGTGTACCGATCTTCCGGGCCCGGGGTGGCGCGGGACCGGTCGTACTGAGCTGTGGAGGCCGCTGACGGACCGGTCCCGTGCGGGCGTGTCCTACTTGGCCGGGCGCTTGGCGAGGGCGGTGAGGCGTTCCCAGTTGCGGTGGCCGATGTCGGCCTTCTGGTCGTCGGTGAAGGGGGAGTTCTCGAGGAAGGAGCGGGCTTCGCCGTTGCTGGTGTCGACGTAGGGGAAGCCGCCGGGGCGGAAGCCGTAGGTGAAGGGGTAGTCGGTGGAGTACAGCATGCGGTCGGTTCCCATGACCTCCGAGGTCCAGCGCAGGTACCGGGGGCTGTTGGTGCCGCTGCCCGCGACCCAGAAGTTCTTCTTCCAGTAGTCGGCGAGAGGCTGCCTCAGGCCGCCCGTCTCGGCGAAGAACCCGACGTGGTCGAGGTAGAACATGGTGACCTCGCCCCAGTGCCCGGCGATGACCTGCAAGTCGGGGAAGCGGTCGAAGACGCCGGAGAAGATCATGCGCAGGTACTGGATGCCGAGGTCGTAGTACCAGCCGATGCCGGCCCCGGCCAGGATCATGCTCATGGTGCCGAGGTCGGAGTAGTAGGCATCGATGACGGGCTTGACGGGTGTCTGCGGGTGGAAGTGCAGCGGCACGCCGAGGCGCTCGGCGGCGGCGTACAACTCGTCGTTGTCGGGGTGGTCGGCCAGCTTGTCGCCGGTGCGCCCGTACAGCATGGCGCCGGGGAAGCCCAGCTCGATCACCGCGCGCTCCAGTTCGGCCGCGGCCGCGGCCGGTGACTGGGTGGGAATCGCGGCGAACGCCTGGAACCGGTCGGGGTGGGAGGCGACGATCGCGGCAAGCTCGTCGTTGGCGTCGCGGGCCACGGCGATCGCGTCCGCCTCGGGCAGGTCCTGCACGCCCGGCGATGAGAGGGACAGGACGGCCACGTCGATGCCCTGGTCGTCCATGTGGGCCAGCCGCTGTTCGCCGACCTCGTGCAGGTTCTTCGCGATGGGGTCGTCGCCGAAGCCGCGGGCCGGGATCTGAGGCGATCCGGCCCGCTGATACGCCTCGAAGACGGAAGGGACGACGACGGTCTCTTCCAGGCCGATGATCTTGAGACGGTCAGGCATGCGCCGCTCCTCACTGCACTTCCGATGGAACCATTTTAACGATATCAGCGATAGTATCAATGGAACCGCTCAGGTGGTATCGCTGGCATTCGCGACGGTATCGTCTGAGAGTTAACATTGATCATGGCCATGGATCCCACCTCCGGACGGCGCGCCGCAGAGAACGGCCTCTCGGCGCGCGAACGGACCCGCCGGAAGATCATCGAAGCGGCGATCGACCTGTTGGAGCGCGGGGGCCGCGACGCGGTCACCACTCGTGCGGTCGCTGACGCCGCCGGACTTCAGCCGCCCGCGCTGTACCGGCTCTTCGGCGACAAGGAGGGCCTGCTCGACGCTGTGGCCGAACACGGTTTCGCACAGTTCCTCGCCGCGAAGGACCTGACCGGCAAGGATGAGGACCCGGTCCGTGAACTGCGTACCGGCTGGGACACGGCCGTCGAGTTCGGGCTGGCCAACCCGGCGCTCTACGTGCTGATGTACGGCGAGCCCACCCGCGCCTCGGCCGTCTTCCGGATGGGTCTGGAGATCCTCATGGAGCGCATCCGCCGCCTGGCCGCCGCGGGTCTCCTGCGCGTCGGGGAGGACCTCGCGGCCCAGATCGTCAACGCCACCGCCCGCGGTGCCGTCCTGACGTGGCTGTCCCTACCCGAGAACGCGCGCGATCCGGCATTGTTGACCACGCTGCGCGAGGCGATGGTCGGCGCCGTCACCACCGAGGAACCGGCCGTCCGCGAACAGGGGCCGGCCGGTGCCGCCCTCGCCCTGCACGCATCACTGCCTGAGCAGAACGCCCTCACCTCCGCCGAACAGCACCTCCTGGCCGAATGGCTCAAGCGACTGTACGAATAGCCCTCACGCCACAAGGCCGCCTCATGGGCCAGAACGTGCCGGGATCGGGTCAACCGCAGGGAGCAGGCAGGACGCGCAGTGGGCCCTGGTGGAGCCGTCGCTGCCGCCGGCGCGGATGGGGCCGAAGGGCGGTCGTCGAGCGAAGCACCCCCGCGTCCACGCACGGGAGCGGACGCACCGGTAGTGTGCGGTGGCGCGCCGTCGTCGCGTGAGGCTGGGTCAGGGGCAGGTGGTGCCGCCCGGCCCGCCGTAGAAGAGGTACTCGTTCCAGGGTTGGGGACCGCTGTTGGCCAGCGCGGTGTAGCAACTCGGGGCTGTCTGGACCCCGGTCAGCTTCGCGAACTGAGGCGTGTTGTCGGTCGCGACGTACTGGATGTCCCGGTGGTAGGCGGCGATCTGCCAGCCGCCCGCAGCGAACTGGCCGCTGCCCATCGGCGGCCATGTCGCGGAGTTCTGCACCCAGGTCTCACCGCCGTACTCGATTTCCTGGGCGTTGGTCGCGAGCTGGCCGTTCCCGAAGAGCGAAGCCGGGTAGTAGCCCACCGCAATGTCGTTCAGGTAGAGCCACCAGTTCCCGCCCGAGAGGTACCAGGCGACATCGAGCTCCGTCTGAGCGCCCCCCGGCACGCTCACAGGGGCGAGCGTGCCGCCGAGGACCCAGGAGCTGTTCGTCTGGACGAATGCCGTGCATTCGAGGTTGTAGCATCCGGTGGTCCTGTAGTCGTCGGCTGTCCAGTAGATGAAGAGGACCGGCTGAGTGGTGCCGTACTTCCCCGGGAAGACCTGGTAACCGCACTCGATGTTCTGCTGTGGTGAACCGCCGGTGTACCACTGCTGGGAGAGGGAGAAGGCGTCCGGCCCGGTAACCCGCGGGCCCCAGACGTTGACGTAGCTGTGGCCACCGAGGTTGTCGACCGTCTGGACGGCTGTCGCGTACTGGCGCGAGTCGTCAGGACCGCTCGGACGGTGGCGGGGGCTCATCCCCTGCGGATACTTCTGGTGGAAGTTCCGTACGCTGCCCCGCCTCGCCATCTCCTCGAGGGTGATTCGGCGCATCGCGATCGTGCCGGGCGAGCAGGACATCGAGTGGCCGAACCTGTCCAGCCGGTCGGACCGCAGTTGCGGCTGTATCGGCAGACTCTGGCCGGCGTCGTGCTGCCCGGCCGTGGCTGGAGGATCCGGGGCCGCGGGGGGAAGGCTGGAGTTGCCTCGCAGGGCCGGCTGGCTGCCGATCGGGATGCAGTCGAAGACCTGTCCGTTGTCGTCCAGGAAGCTGTGGGTGACCTCGATGCCCGCGTAGAGGTCCCTGATGTAGTGCGCCATCGCGGAGAACTCCTCCGCGCTCGTCGTGCCCGCCACCGACCGGCGCACGAAGTCCTCGTGCCGGGCCGAGGCGATGGAGTCCATGAAATCGGCGAAACTGGGGAAGGCTGCCTCGTGCTGCGATGCCATGATCGGTTCTCCTGTCGATCGGGATGGTTGCACGTGGTGCTCGGTTTGCGGTTTCCCTGTTCTCCACGCTAGGCCCGGCTCCGGTCGCAGTCCTCTCGGGGCTTGGGAGTTGTGGAATGTGCAATCGAACCCTCAACGTGCCGAGCGGGACGGGACCGGCCCTCGGCAGCGAGCTCGGGGCCTCGGTCAGGATCGGTGAGATCACGAAGGCCGCCGCGTCCATGGCGAGACGAGCCGAGGGGGCGGTGACTGTGCGTTACCGCGCTTGCGGCGAGAATGGCCTGGGGCGAGCCTGGAGACATGGGACGTAAGGCCCCGGAGGAGGGGTTCCTGCGGCCGTGCCGGACGGCGAGCTGCCCGGCGTCCGGCACGTGGGCGGCCGGGCGCCGGGCCTCCGGGAGGGTCGCCGTCACTGCCGCGCCCTGGGCGGTGAGGTGCCAGGCCTTCGCGGCCGGGGCTGCGGCAGGGTCACGAACTCGGCCGGGCCATCGGCGTGAGGCCTGCTCGGCCGCTTCTGGGGTCTGACCGATCAGGGCGGTGCCGCCATGCGGTTGGTGTCCGACCTGATCCGCGGTGATGCCCGGTCGTCCGGTGACGGGTCAGCAGCCGCTGAGGATGTTGATCGCGACGATCGGCGAGTGCAGGGTCCATCCCTGTCCGGGGTAGATCTTGTCGATGTAGCCGTCGGAGTACTTCAGCTGGGCGCAGTCGTCGTGGCGGGCGTCGGTGACGTAGGAGGCGGACTGGGTCAGTGAGCTGGTGTTCTGCCAGCCCTGGTCCCGGTACATGGTGAGGATGTTGCCGTTCCCGTCCTCGAAGCACACGTACGGCCAGGGGCACGAGTCCGTGGCGGATGCCGTCGGTGCGAGCGCGGTCATGGACGCGGCGAGCGTTCCGGCGAGGCCGAGAGCGGCCGTGATCTTCTTCATCGGTTCTTCCTCATTGATTGATATGGCCGGCCGCCGACGCTCATGGCGCCGGCGGCCGGGACGAGTTGGGCGGCTGGTGGGAGTGCCGCTGATCGGGGCTGGGCGCTAGAAGGCGCCGGTGGGGGACGAGACGTTCTCTCCGGCGGCGTCGGTGCAGCCGTACAGACGCGCCGCCGCCCCCTGGGACAGGCCACCCCAGGCGTCCAGGCAGTTGTTGGACGCCACCTTCGGCTGGAGCTGGACCTTCCCGCCGTAGTACGTCTTGTTCCACAGGACGTCACCGGCGTTGGACTGGCTGCAGTAGTGGAGCTTGAGGTGGTTGCCCTGGCTGTCGCCGCCCTCCCAGTTGTTCAGGCACAGCGGCTGCTTGTCGCCCGACCAGTGCTTGGCGACGATGTAGAAGTGGGTGGCGTCCGCCGATTCGATCGACCAGTTCTGGGCGTCGGTGTCGTTGCAGCCCCAGATCTGCACGGGAGTGCCGGGAGAGAAGTCCCCGCCCTGGACGTCCAGGCAGTATCCGCCGTTGAACCTGATCTCGGTGTAGCCATCGGCGTGGGCGGGGGTGGTGACGGTGAGGGCGAGGAGGAGGGGGGTGGTTGCTGTGGCAAGTGCGGCTATGCGCTTACGGCTGGCCATCGTGTATGCGTTCCTTTGATCGGGTGTTGGATGGGCGGATTCAGGCAGCAGGGACGGTCCTCGTCGGGATGTCCATGCTGTGCGCGCCACGGACGGGCTTCCGGGCTCACCACAAAGGTACGCACACGACGGGTAGCTGATGGTGTCTCACTCAGGCCCCAGGGGCCGGTGAGGGTATCTCACGTCGATGACCTGGATTTTGGGACGGCGATGGATGTGAGACTGGAGATGTCTCAGACCGGTTTGAGATCTCAGCCGGATCAGTGCCTGGCCATGCCAGGTCCGGTCGAGGAACACGGTTGCGCTGCGGTGAATGATGCGGTGGTGTTCGCAGCGGGCCGACGCCGGTGGGTGGGGCCGTGACCGAAGTCCATGCAGGCGCGCACCGCGGGACTCATCAGCCCGGCGCTTCGCCCGGAGTCGGCCATCTTCAGAGCCGCCGTCGCACCGCACCGGGAGCGCGACTGCTGCCGGGCGATGCGCGTCCGGGCGAGTTGTCACCGACGACAGTGCGATGACAGCCCGTCCGGACGTCTGGCGGAGCTCACGGGAAACCGAGAAGGCCTGCCGTCAGAGCGCGTAGTGGTAGTAACCGATCAGATTGGACGCCATGCTGACCGGGTCCGAGCGTGTGTAGGCGCCGGTGAAGGGCGCGTTGATCATCATCGGCACCCCGTTGACGGTCCCGGTGTAGATGCCGACGTGTTCCGGGGAGCTCGCGTTGGCGCCGAAGAACACCAGGTCACCGGGGACCGCCTGGGACTGGTCGACCGTGTGGAACCGGGGGTTGGCGATCTGGTTGTCCGTCGCCAGGCCGATGTCGCCGGCGCCGGCCTGCCAGTAGATCCAGCGGGTGAACCCCGAGCAGTCCAGGCCTACGGTGTTGCCGGCCGGGCACGGGTTGATCGCGCCGGTGTAGAGGGCGCAGTTGCCGTACGTGGGCCCAGGAGTCGAGTCCTTGCCGCCGTCCCAGGCGTAGGGGATGTACTGCCGGGTGGCGTCCTGCGCGAGGCTGACGACGGCCGCGTACAGGCCGGCGCCCTGGGAGGGCGGGGTCACCGGGGCGGGGAGGTTGTACAGCGAGGCCTTGGTCGCGGGGCCGACGTAGCCGTCGGCGGCGAGTCCGGCGGAGGTCTGGTAGTTCTGCACGGCGGTGGTGGTGGCCGGGCCGAAGGAACCGTCGGCGGTCAGGTTCGCACCGTGCGCGTTGAGCAGGTTCTGCAGCTCGGTCACGCAGCCGTCCTGCTGGCCCGCGTGGATGGTCGCCGGGCACCGGAGTGAGGTCAGCGTGACCGGCGTCAGCGAGACCGCGTACAGCGCGCTCTTGGTGGCCGGCCCGACCTGGCCGTCGACGCCCAGCCGGGCGGAGGTCTGGTAGTTCTGCACGGCGGTGGTGGTGGCCGGGCCGAAGGAACCGTCGACGGTCAGGTTCGCACCGCGCAGGTTGAGCTGGTGCTGCAGCTCGGTGACGCAGCCGTCGGACTCGCCGGCGGACAGGACCGAGGGGCACGAGGGGTAGTTGAGGTTGAGCGCGGGCGGCGGGGTGGTGTCCGCGGCGGCCCCGGTCGCCGAGCCGAGGCCGAGGGCGGCGGAGGCGAGGAGCAGCGCGACCGCGCGGCGGGCCCGCGCCGGTATCCGGTGCCGGGTCCGTGAGGTGACGGGAGAACGCAAGGTTCCTCCAGGGGGATCCGCCGACGGGCGGCGGGTGGACATGGATCACCCCATCTGAGCAGAACCGACGGTCGATCAACACCGTCTCCACGCACTGTGGGACAGGTGGGACAGGTGGGACAGGTGGGACGGCAATGGGGACGGGAACGAGAACGAGCAGCCGACGGGCCCGCTGCCAACCGAATGGTTGTCGTCCGCCTCATCTTCACTGGCGACACCTGGTAGCCGCCCCGCCGAGCAGGCGCCTCGGCGGCCTCTTCCTCGCACCCGACACCGCTGCGATCGTGAAAGGAGACGCCTGACACACTGTGCGCCATGACTGAGCACGAACATCATGCCTCGGTGCAGCTTTCCGAGGTACTGCACCGCAGGTTGGAGCGGATCGAGCGGCTTCTGGAGCCCGAGAAGCCGGAGCGCCCGGCGTGGCGCTCGGTCACTCTCGGTGAGCAGCGTTGGGCGGTCTCGGCGGCGATCCTGGTCGCCGTGGGCCTGCAGCTGGCCCTGCCGACCCGTCTGACCATCCACCCGCATTGGATGCTGCCCACCCTGGAGCTGGCGCTGCTGGTGGCCCTCGTGGTCCTCAACCCGCACAAGCGCATCGATCAGACGTCGCAGTTGCTGCGCTCGCTGAGCCTGGCCCTGGTGGCGGTGATCAGCCTGGCCAACGGCTGGTCGGCGGTGAAGCTGGTGCGCGACCTGATCCACACTTCTGCCTCACCGGGCGCGCTGGCGCTGCTCGGTACCGGCGGCGCGGTCTGGGCGACGAACATCATCGCCTTTTCGCTCTGGTACTGGGAGTGGGACCGAGGCGGCCCGGCGGCCCGCGCCCAGGGGGTGAGGTCGTACCCGGACTTCCTCTTCCCCCAGATGCAGCAGGAGGGCATCGCGGAGCCGGGCTGGGAGCCCTCCTACCCGGACTACCTGTATGTGGCGTTCACCAATGCCTGCGCCTTCAGCCCAACGGACACCATGCCGCTGTCGGTCTGGGCGAAGCTGCTGATGATGACGCAGTCGGCGGTGTCGCTGATCACGGTGGTGCTGGTGGTGGCGAGGGCGGTCGGAATCCTGCAGTAGCAGCCGCAGGCACTCGGGCTACCACAGGTACTCGGGCCGCCACAGGTACTCGGCGAACCGCCGGTGCAGTCCGGCGGCGTCGAGGCCGTGGGCAGCCGGGTGCTCGGGGACGGAGCCGTACCGGGTTCTCGCGCGGGACCTTGAGCCGGTGCGGCACCAGGACACCATCTATGAGGCGACCGCGCCGGCCACGCTGTGCATCGCGGCTGTCCCGGCCCGCCGTGCGGAGCAACGCCCCGGGGCGGGGGACCGGGTGTGTGCTGCTGCTGGGCTGGCCGGCCGGTGTCGCCCGGGACGGCGACGGCGCCTGTGCCGAGGCCGGCCGGCGGTACTTCGACGAGGACTACCTGGAGGGTTACCCGGCGATGGTCGCCGTGCGTGCCCTGAGTCCGGTGCTGTACCAGGGCGTCGCGCCGTTCCTCGACGACCCCGACACCCGTGTGGCCGAGGCGGCGTTGTCCGCCGCCCTGGCGTTCGCCGAACCTTGCCCCGCGAGCGCCGCCGCGCCGTCCTCACGACGACAGGTCGGTGTCCGCCGTAACGAGCTCGACGAGTCTCGTGCACAGCCTTCTCCATCGCCGGTCGTGCCCTTCACACCGAGCGGAGGTGACCGGTGGTTCGCCATCGAACTGAGGCGAACCACCGGTCCGGAAGGAAAACCCGGGCGCTGCTGAAAGCTTCCGGCGGGTCTGGCCCGATCCATTCGCCGGTGCGGGCTCAGCGGCAGCGCCGCACCCAGTAGGCGTAGGTGACGGCCAGCAGCAGCGGACCCCACAGGACCAACAGGGCCTGGCAGCACACCGCCAGTACCCGCCACGAGTCGTTGGTGTAGTGCAGGCCGGGGATGATGCCGAGGATCCCGAGCGACCACTCGACCAGTACGCCGGTCAGCACCAGCCCGCCGAGGGTCGCCGGCACGATCGCCGCGGCCGGCGCTACCCGCCGGCCGCCGATCACCGGGACCCAGCCGGGCACGACCTCGCCCCACCCGCGCACCAGGCCGATGGAGAGCAGGGCGAGGCACTCCGAGACCGTGCTCAGGGTGAAGACGTACGGCGCGATCTCCCACCAGTTGTACGTCCTTTCCTGCACCGTCCCCATGGTGAAGCCGAACGCGAACGGCAGCCGCCACAGGCACGCGGGCAGTCCCACCAGCGGGATGGCCCGCGCCGTAGCGGTGGCCCAGCGCGGAACGGGGCGCTCGGTGCCTCCTGCGGGGGGAGCGGCCGAGGGCATTGTCGTCGTCTTCATGCTCACATCCTTCGGCGTCAGCCGATTCGCCGGCATCGTCCCGGTGAATGAGGCTGGTGCCTCTGGAGGGGGAACCCGTCCGGAACTCCAGTGGTCCGGCGGGAGGAGCGTACGTCCGACAGCGCTGCCGAACCGGCGCGCGGCCGTTCGGACATCCGCGGCGCCCGCACCCGTTCCGCATCAGCCCGGGGATGTAAACCCGTGGGCCAATGCGAGGTGACGGAGGATCAATCGGTGGGCTGATGCCGCCCACCCGCCCCGCGTGACAGCGTTCCGCGCATGGACACCACGCCGATCGCACGCCGTACCGGACCGAGCCGCCGCCGCATGCTGGGCGCAGCCCTCGCCCTGGGCGCCGTCGCGCCGCTGGGCCTCGCCCGCACCGCCTCGGCCGCTCCCGCTCCCGCCCCCTCCGGCACCGCCCCCTCCGGCGCCGGCTCCCCCGGGCGGCTCACCCTGCTCGCTCCCACCGGCCCCTTCCCGGTGGGCATGGTGCCACTGCACCTGCGCGACGAGTCCCGGCTCGACCCGAACGCCAGGCCCGGAAGGTTCCGCGAGCTGATGGCCACCGTCTGGTACCCGGCCCGGGCCGCGGACGCCGACGCGTACCCGCTCGCCCCCTGGATGACCGAGGGCGCCCTGAAGGCCTTCCTCGACGACGTCGGCTTCCCGCTCCCTCCCACGCTCGCCCCGCTCACCGCTGGCCACGAGGGCGCGCCCGTCCACCGGACCGGCCGGCCGCTGCCCGTGGTCCTCTACTCGCACGGCGCGGGTGGCCACCGCGCCGACCACACCATCATGGTCCAGGAGTTGGCCAGCCACGGCTTCGCCGTCGTCACCGTCGACCACACCCACGACGGCATCACCGAGTTCCCGGACGGGACCGTCGTCACCCGGGACGGCGTCGCCCCGGGGCTGTACCCGAGTGACTACGCCGCCGACCTGCTCTTCCTGCTCGAACGCGTCGTCGACCTCGCCAACGGACGCAACCCCGACGTCGACGGCCGCGCCCTGCCGGCCGGTCTGCTCGGCGGCCTGGACGCGCGGAACATCGGCGTCTCCGGCTGGTCCAAGGGCGGCACCGCCGCGGCCCTCGCCATGGTCGCCGACCAGCGCATCCGCGCCGGCCTCACCCTGGACGGCCGGATGGAGTCGAACCCCGCCATCACCACCGACATCGACCGGCCGTTCATGATGATGACCGCCGCCTTCACCCGGGCCGCCAGCCCGTACGTCGAGACCTTCTGGGGCCACCTGCGGGGCTGGCGCCTCGACGTCCAGGCCACCGGCGCCGTGCACCCCTCGTACGGCGACGACATGACGCTGATCCCCCAGGCGGGCAGGCTGCTCGGCATGGCCGAGCAGCAGATCCAGTCCCTGGTCGGCACCATCGACCCCGACCGCTGCGTCCTCATCCAGCAGGCCTACCCGCGCGCCTTCTTCGACCTCCACCTGCGCAACCGGCACTGCGGCAACCTGCTCGACGGACCGTCGAAGGCCTTCCCGGAGGTCGTGTACCACCCGTAGGCCCGGTACGGCGGCGGGCGGCCGTCACGGGGGTACGGCCGCCCGCCGCCCGCCGCAGTGCTCAAGCCGGCCAGAGCGGCGTCGTCTCCGCGTCGGCGCAGCAGGATGCGTCCTCGCTTCGGACGATCCGTAGGCAGTGCTCGCACATCCGGTCCGGGTCCCCGCGTTCCGGTTCCACCGTGGTAACCGTGTTGTTCTGGACGATCAGCTGCCACTCGTCCCCTTCCTCCGCGCCCACGGCGTCGATCACGCCGTTGAGGACGTGGTCGAAGGTGAAGTGCTCGAACCCGGGGTGGCCCCGGGCCGTGGTGCCGGGCTTGAGGAAGTGGTCGATGAGGTGGTGCATCCATTCCGTGGGGTCGTAGAACTTCTCCGCCCGGTTCCACTGGATGCCGCTACCGTCGTCGGTGGGCTCCCGTTCGCAGAACACTCCGGGTTGACCTGCCGGCGGCCGGTTGGTTGGGGGCCTGTGGGTCAGCTGTCCGCGTCGGAGCGGCACGGTCTTGGCGAGCACCTCGAACTGGTCGGATGGCCGCTGGCTCTGCTTCTCCGGGCAGGCACCCTCGTACCGTGATAAAAGCCGCTCGCCGGGGGAAACAGACAAGGAGCACCCCGAAACACAGGGAGACGAGATGCCATCACCGGCCTGGAAGAAGGACCCTGAGAGCCATGACTTTCCCGCCGCCTTGGACTACCTGGAGCTGGTGTTGGAGCCCGAGGCCGCCCAGCGGGTCGTGGCGAAGCTCAACGACGCCAACACCGTGGTGAAGAAGGCCAAGGACATTCTGCGGGCGTCCGAGCTGCCGCTGCTGCCCAAGGAGAACGTGCACGTCGCCGAGAACATCGCCAAGGTCAAGCAGGGCAAGAAGCTCTCCCCGGTCCTGCTGGTGCGCGGCCGGCCGCTCATCATCGCCGACGGTTACCACCGCGTGTGCGCCATCTACTACCTCTCGGAGGATCTCGAGGTGCCCTGCCGACTCGCCTAGCCTCCGTGGTCATCGGGGAGGCATGCGGGCGGGGATATCCCGTAGCGGGCCGGTAGCAGGCTGAGCCAACCTGGCGAGCGGGCCCCGCAGGGCCGGGACGGTGGGTCTCGGGGCCGGTCAGCCGACGACCAGGCAAAGTCGGGGAGCAGCAGGGGGAACCGTGGCCCGCTCGCGGGGCCTCGGCGGCCCGTCAGCAGGCCGGAATGCCGCGGCCGGGCAGCGGCGGTGTAGCCGCGTCAGGCCGCCACGGGGGCGTTCTGGCCTGTCCAGCGGCCCCTCGCTCGGCAGTTGCCGCGGGCCCGCGAAACCGGACCCGCGGCAAGTCGACTCCGCTCAACCCTGCGCGCCGTCGCCGCAGAACTCCGCTTCAAGTTCGGCCGTGAAGACCGAGATCGGGCCCAGCTGGGAGCCGTTGGCCCAGTCGCCGTTGACCTCGGTGGAGACCATGTGGCGGCCGTCGCGGGTGCCGAATGTGTAGGACCAGGAGCCGTCGATCGCGCCGCCCATGCCCCAGACCTTGCCGCAGGAGAGGTCGACGGAGGCGACGCCCAGGCCGTAGTGGGTGGACGGGATCCAATTGGAGCTCGAGTCCTGCATCACGAACATCTCGTCCATCTGGGCGGGCGGCAGCAGCCGGCCCTTCAGCAGGGCCTGGAAGAAGGTGTCCAGGTCGCCCACGGTGGAGATCATGTCGCCGGAGCCGTAGCCCCAGGACGGGTTGAGCTCGGTGACGTCGTAGACAGGGAGCGTGGGGGCGTCGAACGGGCCGAGCTTGGAGTAGAAGCGGCCGTGCGGGCCGTGGATGCGGGTGTCGTCACCGGTCGGCTCGTAGGTGTTCTTCAGGTGCAGCGGCTTCACGAGGCGGTCGGTGGTCTCCTGCGAGAGGCTGTGCCCGGTGGCCCGCTCCACGATCATGCCGGCCAGCACGTAGTTGGTGTCGGAGTACTTCCAGCCGGTGCCGGGGGCGAACTCGGGCTTCACGCTGATCCCGAGCTGGACCAGCTGACGCGGCGTGAAGCTGTCGAACCGATGCTTCAGGAAGGCCGGTCCGTTGAAGTCCGCCCGGACCGAGTCCGACGTGGCGAAGTTGGCGATCCCGCTGGTGTGGTTGAGCAGCTGACGGATGGTGATCTTCGAGCCGTCGTATCCGTTGCCGTCCACCAGCCCCGGCAGCCACTGCTCGACACTGTCGTCCAGGCTCAGCTTGTGCTCGGCCTCCAGCTGGAGCAGCACGGTGGCTACGAAGGTCTTGGTGGTGCTGCCGATCCGGAACCGGTCCTGCGGACGGAGCTTCTGGCCGGTGGCCAGGTCGGCCGTGCCGGCCTGGCCGAACCAGGTCGAGCCGCCGTTCTTCACCTCGACCATCGCCCCCGGCAGGCCGGCCCCGGAGATCGCCTGGTCGAGCGCCGACTGCAGGCCCTGGTGGCCGCTGCGGTCGCGGTCCGCGGCGAACGCCGTCGGGGTGGCGGCCAGCAGGGCGCCGGCCAGTATGGCGGTGAGGGCGGCGCGGGCGGTGGTCTTCATGGCGGTGGTTTCCCCTGTGATCGGTTGTTGCTTTCGTCGTCGGTGAAGACCGTACGGCGAGATTTGACGATCTATCAACGTCCTGTCGCCACAAGGACCCTAAAGCCGCAGGTAGATGACGGTAAATCATCGCAATGGGCCTGTCGGCTAATGCAATCGTCGTTGCAACAATCGCGCCCCGCTCGCATACTCGCCTGCAAGGAGAGGAGCCGCTCATGCCAGGTGCCAGGCTGACCCAGGAAGACCGCCGCACGATCGCCGCCGGGCTCGTGGCCGGGCTCGACTACGCCGAGATCGCCCGCCGACTCGCCCGCCCCACCTCCACGGTGGCCCGGGAGATCGCCCGCAACGGCGGCCCCTGCGGCTACCGCGCGGCCAGCGCCCACCGCGCCACCGCCCAGCGTTCCCGTCGCCGTCAGGCGAGCCCTGCCAGGCCCCCCGA
Source organism: Kitasatospora sp. NPDC004669 (assembly GCF_040609455.1). Classification (NCBI taxonomy): domain Bacteria; kingdom Bacillati; phylum Actinomycetota; class Actinomycetes; order Kitasatosporales; family Streptomycetaceae; genus Kitasatospora; species Kitasatospora sp. NPDC004669. The sequence goes on along the minus strand of NZ_JBEXKB010000078.1, from coordinate 3,315 downwards.
GGATGCCGTGGCCGTGGCTGACGGACGCGATCCGGCCGCCATCGCCGAGTTCGCCGGCCAGTTCGCCGACCTGCTGGTGTCCCTCGGCCTGCCGCGCATGGTGGCCCGGGTGCTCAGCTGCCTCTACATCACCGACACCGGCAGCCTGAGCGCCGCCGAGCTGGTGCAGCGGCTCGGTGTGAGCGCGGCCTCGGTCTCCAAGGCGATCGCCTACCTGGAGAGCCAGGAACTGATCCGGCGCGAACGCGACGAGCACAGCCGCCGCGAGCGCTACGTGATCGACGACGACGTCTGGTACCGCTCGATGCTGGCCAGCGCCCAACGCAACGCCCTGCTGGCCGAGTTCACCCGCAACGGCGCCGGCCTGCTCGGCGCGGCCACCCCCGCCGGGCTGCGGCTCGGCACGGCGGCAGACTTCCTGAAGCACATCGGCATCGACCTCGTCCGCTCGGTGGAGCAGCGGTGCGCCGAGGGCGGACTGCTCCGGTAGCTTTCCGACAGTGCCGCGTCCCACACCGCCCGGGGGCAGCGGATCGAGCTGCACCGACCATCGGGCACGCGCGCTCACGTCCGGCCCTCACCGCAGAGGGGCGGCACAGGCACGAGGCCGTGCAGCCCAGGAGCCGGTGGATCAAGCACCTGAACACGCGGGCGCGTGCACCGCCACCAGGTCGGGCGAGCCGGGGTTCTCCAGGGCGACGATCACGCTCACCGTTCCGGGCTCGGCGCACCGCGGCCGTGACGCACCTGCTCGTACGGCCGACTGGCCGGATCGATCGGCAGGTCATGACCCGCTTCCGATCGAGAACGCACAATGGCCTTGATCACCGATTTGTCTGGACCATTTGCCCCGACGGCGGCTCGGGACCGGGCAGGCGGCGGGCTGTTGTGCCGTGGGGGGCAGGCGCGGGCCGGTCGCTGCCTCCTGGCGTCGGTTGGCGGGGCTGCCGGGTTGTCGCGCCGCGTGTCGCGTCCTGCTGTCGCGAGCGGCGCTGTCGCGTGTTGTGATGTGCGGGGATGGGCTGGATCCCCGTGTGTGGCCTGGGCGTGACAGCACCATGTGACGGTCTCCCGTGCTGAGGCCGGCGGCAGCCTTTCCACGCTGCACCCGGCGCAGGAGGCTGCTGTGTGCCCAGGCCACCTGCTCGACCGCCGGCCGGCCTCGCCGGCGGTCAGCCGGCGTTCACCGCACGGGCACGGATGTGAGGCGGGGCCGTCCTGGGTGGCCGGGCTGGGCCCGGCCTGTTGTGCCGTCCGCTGGGCGGCGGGTGCTGCCCGGGGGGCTGACCGCCGGATGCCGACCGTGCTGGGCGTGCCGGGGCCGCTGAGTGCCCGTCCGGGGTGGTGGTGGGGATCGGGGGCTTGGTGGTCGGCGTGGGGGTGCAACGGGGCGTCGCGCTGGGGTGCGTTGCGAGGGTGTCATTAGTCTGACCAGGTGTCATGTGGCCCGGAGGGGCCTAGGTGGGCGTGTTGCACCTGCCGTGTTGCAACGGCCGCCGTCCGGTTCGCCGACTGCGGCCTTTCCCCACTGCCGTGCTGCCCGCTGCTGGGTGGTGGGGCCCCAATGGCCCGGCGTCGGGCCCGATTCCGCCGGGCCGCCGTCCTTGGTGTCGCGGTCGACCTGTGTGGCTGTGCGGGAGGCGGTCCGAGGCCGTCTGATGCAGGCTGGCAGCATGGGTCCTACGGATGCGGACGCCGGAAGGACGGGGAACTCCGTGGCCGAGAGCGACGGGGCGCTGTCGGGATGTGTCGCGCTGGTGACGGGTGCGTCCAGCGGTATCGGGGCCGCCACTGTCCTGGCGCTGGCCCGGGAGGGGGCGGCGGTGGCGCTGGTGGCCCGCAGCACCGAAAGGCTGAACGAGCTGGCAGCCACGATCCGGGCCCATGGCGGCTCGTGCGCCGTCGTCAGCGCCGATCTGCGTGACACCGTACGGGCCCGGGACACCGTCGAGGAGGTCGCCGAGCGCTTGGGGCGGCTGGACGTGCTGGTGAACAACGCCGGTTACGTTGCGATGGGGGCTGTCGAGGAGGTCGGCGCCGAGGAGGTCGACCGGATGGTCGACCTCAACCTGACGGCTGTCCTGCACCTGTCGCAGGCGGCGTTGCCGCACCTACTGCGTGCTGCGGCGGGCGGCCCGCGTAAGGTCGCCGACCTGGTCAACGTCAGCTCGGCTGCGGGCCGTGTGGTGCGCCGCGGCAACGGCGTGTACTCGGCGACGAAGCACGCGGTGTGCGCGTTCAGCGAGGTCCTGCGCCAGGAGGTGACCCGGCGCGGCGTCCGGGTGGGTGTGATCGAACCGGGGCTGACCTCGACGCACATGGCGACCGGTCCCGGACTCGCCGCGGCCCGCGGCATGGCGCAGGAGTCCTGGCTGCGGGCGGAGGACATCGCCCGCTCCATCGTCTTCATGGTCACCCAGCCCCCGCACGCCGCGATCAACGAGATCATGGTGCGTCCGACGGCCCAGGAGCACTGAACCCGCCGCGCAGCAGTTGGCCGGACGGCGTCCGCTGCCGGGTCCGCCGGCCTCGTGCTCGCTGGGTGGCGGGTCGGTGAATCGCCGGTTGGTGTTGTTCGTGGGCTGGGGTTTTGCAGGTTGGTCGAGAAGCGCCGGATGGCGTGCGAAGTACCGGTGCTTCTCGCAGATCTGTTGAGAGCCCTGCATGCGCCTCACAGACGGGCTGCCGGGCCTGCTGTCCTGGGGTACGGCTGCTGGTCGTCGCGGTGGGCAGTGCTGCTGCCTTCGGGCCGCCAGGAGCGACTGTGCCGGGACAGGGTCCAGGTTTCCGGCGCGTGCCGGGCGGCACTGATCCAGGCCGCGAGTTCGGGAAGCGCGCTCTGCCGCAGGATGTGTCGGGCCGCGGCCCGTTCGGCGGCCGGGAGCGGGGCGACACTGATCCGTACCGTGCACCACCACCTGGGATGGATACCGCAGCCGTGGTTGGAGGAGAGGCGCGGCACCCACTCGACGTGCAACGCGGTCCCGTCCTCCCACGGGCGGTCGCCGAAATCCAGGTCGGCGGTATCCGTCTCCTGCGTGCCGAGGGCGCTGCGGATGTCCGTCGGGGTGAGCGGCCACGCCAGATCGCGTGGCAGTCGGCGGTTACGGGCTGGCATGCGGCCGAGGATGGCAGATGCGCCGATGAAAGCGCATGTGGGTTTCGACGCGGAACGCCGGTCAAGCTTCGGTGAGACCGGTCAGACTTCGCTGAGACGGGTGTGCGCCACGAAGTACCACACGATCGAGTGGAGGTGAAAGACCTTCTCCGCCGGACCGTCGCAGCGGTCTGGTGAAGCTGGGGGCAGCCTGATCC
>NZ_JBEXKB010000077.1:0-37452 GCF_040609455.1 Kitasatospora sp. NPDC004669 | reverse complement strand
TTCCCCAACCCGCCCCTCTTCCTATCTAACACCCCCCCCCCCCAGCCAGGCGCCCCGCCCACACCGCCCCAATTCGGGGGGGGTCGGTGCACCCAACAGCCGCGGGGGGTACCACACAGACCCCCCGCCGCCATCCTGGTACACCCCGACTCCGTACGCGCCACCCTCCCCGAGGCGTTGCGCGCCCCGGAGGAGGCACGACGCCCCCTCAGCGTCCCTGCCGCCGGACGTTCCCCAGCCCCACCAGCAGGAACGCGAGCGCCACCCCCGCGCCGCTGACCGCCGCGAGCGCCACCCTGGGCACCACCGCGCCCCCGCCGGACAGCAGGATCGCCACCGCCCCCAGCGAGGCGACCGCCGCCCCGACCACCAGCCAGCCGGCCAGCGCCACGGCGGCCGGGCGGCCCGTGTGCGGGGCCGGGCCGACGTCCAGGGCGGCCCAGCGGGCGGCGGTCTCCCGCTGCTCGCCGCGCCGGTCCCACCGGGCCCGCATCCGCAGGGCCGTGCCGCCGGCCAGCCCGGTGAGGGCGACCTGGGCGGCGGGCCGCCAGTCGGACAGGGCGAGCAGCAGCCCGCCCGCCAGTGCCAGCCCCGCCCACCACATCACGCAGGCCGCGGCGGCCGTACGGGTGGAGCGGGGCCGGTCGGCGCCGGCCTGGAGGTCGGCGATGGCGGGCAGGTACCAGACGCAGCCGCTGGCCGTGAGGGCGGCGGTGCCGATGGCGAGAACGGTGTGGGTCACGGGCCGGCCTTCCTAATCGCACGGGGATCGCGCGGAGATCGCGGAGATCACGCGAGGTTCACGGAGATCACGCGAGGTTCACGCAGGGGGGACACGGGGCCGTCCCCGCCCGCCCGGGGGCAGCGACGCGGGCGGGGACGGCGTCCAGGGGGTACGGCGTCAGCCGTCAGCGGAAGACGAAGGAGAGGAGGACGACACCCGCCCCCGCTCCGCCCGCGGCAGCGGCCGGTCGTACTTCACCGGCTCCACGTCGCCCAGGTGCTTGGCCGGCTTCCCGGTGTGCACCAGCACGTCCCGGGCCGCGATGTCCGGGTGGTGCAGGTCGAAGGCCGGGGATTCGGAACGGATCCGCGGCAGCTTGACGAAGTTGTGCCGCGGCGGCGGGCAGGAGGTCGCCCACTCCAGCGAGCGGCCCCAGCCCCACGGGTCGTCCACGGTGACCTTCTCGCCGTACTTGGCGGTCTTCCAGACGTTGTAGAGGAACGGCAGGATCGACAGCCCGAGCAGGAAGGACCCGATGGTGGAGACGGTGTTCAGGGTGGTGAAGCCGTCCGAGGCCAGGTAGTCGGCGTACCGGCGCGGCATGCCCTCGGCGCCCAGCCAGTGCTGCACCAGGAAGGTCGCGTGGAAGCCGACGGTGAGCGTCCAGAAGGTGATCCTGCCGAGCCGCTCGTCCAGCATCTTGCCGGTCATCTTGGGCCACCAGAAGTGGAACCCGGCGAACATCGCGTACACCACCGTGCCGAACAGCGTGTAGTGGAAGTGCGCGACGACGAAGTACGAGTCGGAGACGTGGAAGTCGATCGGCGGCGCCGCGAGCAGCACACCCGTCAGACCGCCGAAGAGGAAGGTGACCAGGAAGCCGACCGTCCACAGCATCGGCGTCTCGAAGCTCAGCGAGCCCTTCCACATCGTGCCGACCCAGTTGAAGAACTTCACCCCGGTCGGGACCGCGATCAGGAAGGTCATGAACGAGAAGAACGGCAGCAACACCTGCCCGGTGACGTACATGTGGTGCGCCCACACGGTCACCGACAGGCCCGCGATGGCCACCGTCGCGGCGATCAGGCCCGCGTAGCCGAACATCGGCTTGCGGCTGAACACCGGGATGACCTCGGAGACGATCCCGAAGAACGGCAGCGCCAGGATGTACACCTCTGGATGCCCGAAGAACCAGAACAGGTGTTGCCAGAGCATCGCCCCGCCGTTGGCCGGGTCGAAGACGTGGGCCCCGAACTTGCGGTCCGCCTCCAGGGCGAACAGCGCGGCGGCCAGCACCGGGAAGACCAGCAGCACCAGCACCGAGGTGAGCAGCACGTTCCAGCAGAAGATGGACATCCGGAACATGGTCAGCCCGGGGGCGCGCATGCAGATGATGGTGGTGATGAAGTTGACCGCGCCGAAGATGCTGCCGAAGCCGGACAGGGCCACACCCATGATCCACATGTCGGAGCCGACGCCCGGGGAGTGGACGGCGTCGGACAGCGGCGCGTAGAGGAACCAGCCGAAGTCGGCGGCACCCTGCGGGGTGAGGAAGCCGGCGGCGGCGATCAGCGAGCCGCCCATGAACAGCCAGTAGGCCAGGGCGTTCAACCGGGGGAAGGCCACGTCCGGGGCGCCGATCTGCAGCGGCATGATCCAGTTCGCGAAGCCGGTGAACAGCGGCATCGCGAACAGCAGCAGCATGATCGAGCCGTGCATGGTGAAGGCCTGGTTGTACTGCTCGTTCGACAGGATCTGGGTGCCGGGACGAGCCAGTTCGGCGCGCATGACCAGGGCCAGGATGCCGCCGATCAGGAAGAACGCGAACGAGGACACCAGGTACATGGTGCCGATCGTCTTGTGGTCGGTGGTGGTCAGCAGATTGACCAGGGCCGAGCCGGGTCGGCGGGACCGAACCCCCCCTTCCGGTACGGGCGTTGGCGGGGTTATGGGGTCGCCCTGTGCCTGGGTGGCGCTCAAGGACGCACTCCTTCGGAACGTCGTGCGAATGATGGCGATCCATGATCCGAACGCACCGCCTCCGCACCCCAGGGCCCTTGGGCCCGTCCGGCCGGGGCCGCTGGGCCCGAGTTCCCGGGCCCCGCCAGGGACCTCCCGACCGGGATCCCGCCAGGGACCTCCCGCCAGGGACCTCCCGCCAGGGAGCCGCCGAGCGCGCCCCAGCGAGCGGCGCGCCCGCCGGCCGGGCACGGCCGCTCAGCCCGCCAACCGGGCGATCTGGCCGCGCTCCAGCGCCGCGTACACCGCGCCGTCCGGGCCGACGGCGATCCCGTGCGGCTCGGCGCCCGGGCCGGGGATCGGGTACCCGTCCCGCCGCCCGTCCGGGGTCAGCACCCCGATCCGGCCGGCGCCCCACTCGGTGAACCAGAGCCGCCCGGCCCCGTCGGCGGCGATCGCGTGCGGCTTGGCGGCCCGGTCGGCCAGCGGGTACTCGGTCACCTTCCCGTCCACCGTGATCCGTCCGAGCAGGCCGCCGCCGATCCCCACGTACCAGAGCGCCCCGTCCGCCCCGGCGGCGATCCCCACCGGCGCGGTGCCCCCGGTGGGCAGCCGATGGACGGTCACCTCACCCTCGACGCCCACCCGGGCGACGGCGTCCGCCTGGTTCAGCGTGCACCACAGCGCCCCGTCCGCCCCGGCGGCGATCATCGACGGGAACGCCCCGGCCACCGGCAGCGGATACTCCGTCACCTCCCCGTCCACGGTGATCCGCCCCACCCCGTTGGCACCCAACTCGGTGAACCACAAAGCCCCGTCGGGCCCGGCGGCGATCCCGTACGGTCCGGCGTCCTCCGTCGGCACCGCGAACGAGCGCACGCCCCCCTCCACCGTGACCCGCCCGATGCGGTTGTCCCGCATCCGGGTGAACCACAACGCCCCATCGGGCCCCACGGTGATCACCGAAGGCCCACACTCCGGCGCCCCCAGCCCGAACCGCTCGACCGAGCCGTCCGCCGACAGCCGCCCGACCTCCCCGGCATGCACCAGCGTGAACCACACACCCCCGTCCGGCCCCACGGCCACCCCGTACGGCCCGGCCCCCGCCTCGGCCACCTCGAACAGTTCCATCCACACCCCCTAATGCACTATTGCGACTGGCGTCGCATTAGTGATGCTCGCACGTCCCCCCTCCAAGGGCAACCCGCTTATTCGCGGCCGGACGCCAGCCCCCGGAGCACCGAGATCACTCCGCTGCCCGCCGCGCAGACCGGGACGGCGAGGAGGGCGCCGATGATGCCCGCGATACCGGCGCCGGCCACCACGGCAACCATGATCGTGGCCGGATGGAGCTCCACCGTGCGGCTCTGGATGACGGGTTGCAGGATGTTGCCCTCGATCATCTGGACCGTCAGCACCACGCCGAGCGCCCACAGCGCCGTTCCCAGGCCCCCGTCGGCGAGGGCGACCAGCACCGCCACCGTGCCGGAGAGGAACGCCCCCACGAAGGGGATGTAGGCTCCCATGAAGACCAGCGCGCCGAGGCCGGGTGCGCCGGGGACGCCCAGCGCGGCGAGGCCGATGGTGATGAAGCCGGCGTCGATCAGGGCGATCAGGGTGGTGCCGCGCATGAAGCCGGCCATCGCCTGGAAGGCACGGTCGGCGCAGGCGACCACGGTTTCGGCGCTGCGGCCGGGCAGGTAGGAGCGGATGGCGTCGCCGGTGCGGTGGCCGTCGCGGAGGAAGAAGAAGACCAGGGCCAGGGCCAGCACCCCGCCGGTGATCAGCTGGGTGAGCAGGCCGAGGCCGGAGAGGACGCCGTTGGTGAGCGTCGAGACCAACGAGTTGGTCTCGCCCTTGGCGTTGGCCAGGGCGTGCTGGATCTTCCCCCCGAGCGGGCCCAGCCAGGCGGCCAGCCGTCTGCCGGCCGTCGGGAGCGAGGCGGCGATCTGCGGGGCGCTGTGCACCAGGGAGTTGACCAGCAGGACGATCACCCCGGCGACCGCCACGACCAGCACGACGCAGGTCAGCCCGGCCGCCAGGCTGCGGCCCACGCCCCGGCGCACCAGCCAGGGCACCGCCGGCTGGAGCAGCGAGGCCCCGAGCAGCGCCAGGATGAACGGCACGGTCGCCGCCCGCAGCTCGACCAGCGCGAAGACCACCAGGGAGCCGACGGTGATCAGCAGGATCACCGCCACCGACCAGGCCGCCGCCTTCCGCACGGCAGGCGGCAGCATCAGATACGGCCTGCGGTGGTCGGGCCGCCCTCCGGGCGGGCGCTCCACGGACACGGCAGCCTCCGCCGGGGATCGTCGTTGAGTCCGAACCGCCCCATCTCAACAGAGAATCTGACGATCTGCCCGTTGTGCGGCTACGCGACCGCCTCGATCCGTACCGCCCCGCTGCCCTCGCCCGCGAAGGCCAGCACCCGCCGCGCCTCGGCCTCCGCCGCCTCCCGGTCGGCCCGCGCCAGCGGCACGAACGGCTGGACCACGACCTCCTGCTCCCCCGTCAGCCGCCACGTCCCGGCGACCAGCCCGTCCACCAGCAGGGTGCCGAGCACGATCCCGTTCTGGCTCATCACCCGCCCCTTGTACTCCTCCGGCAGCACCCGGCTGCGGTCGGCGTGCGAGAGCAGCAGGTTGTCGAAGGGCGCCACCAGCCGCACCGGCGCCGGGACGTCCGGCTCCGGCCGGGGCGCCTCCGGGAGGTCGTACAGCGGCCGGCCCTGCTCGTCGCGGAAGGTCAGCAGCCGCGGCGCGAGCCGCCGCAGCACCGGGCCGAGCCCGGTGAGGCCGCACCACTTCCTCAGGTCGGCGGCGCCGGCCGGGCCGAAGGCCGCGAGGTAGCGCAGCACCAGGTCGTCCGGCGAGGGCGAGGGGTCCATCGGGCGGCCGAGCCAGGCCTCGGCGGTGGTGTGCGCGGCCGGGCCGCTGCGCCCCCACAGGCCGCGCGGCGGCACCTGGACCAACGGCAGCAGACACCGGGCCGCCTGGGCGAGCGCGGCCGGGTCCCGGTCGGGACGGCCTGCGGCCAGCAGCGCGCCGAGCTGCTGGAAGGTGCGCGGTCCCTCCTCCACCAGTGCCCGGGCCTCGGCGGCCAGCGCGGTCAGGTCCAGCCCGGCGAGCCGCTTGCCGTAGGTGGTGCGCAGCGCCTGGTCCAGAACGGGCTGGAGGAGCGGGCGCAGGGTACGGCAGTCCTCGGCGGTGACCAGGTGGATGGTGCCGCGCTGGAGGGCGATCCGCACCACCGCGCGCTGCTCGATGAGCGTGGTGAGCTGCTCCGGGGAGAAGCCGTCCAGCCGGGCGAGCAGCCCGAGGTAGGGCGGCTGGGGTACGGCCTGGGCCTGGAGTCCGCCGAGGTGGTGGACCAGCGCGGCGGGTTCCAGGTCGGTCCGGGCGAGGAGGTGCTGACGGGCCAGCAGGGCCCGGCCGAGCGCCCGGGTGCTGAGCACCGTCACCGGCGGCCGTCCAGCACCGAGCGCAGCAGGGAGATCCGGTTGGTGGTGATGGAGGCGACCCCGGTGTCGCGCAGCCGGCGCATGGTGCGGCGCAGATCGGCCGTCCAGGTGGAGACGGCGAGTCCGGAGTCGGCCGCGGCGTCCACGAACTCGGGGGTGACCAGGCCGAACGGCGGGTTGAGGAAGGTCGGGCGCAGGTCCTTGAGCAGGGCGGGCGCGGGCATCCGGGGTTGCTTCCAGGTGAGCGCGATCGAGGCGTCCGGGGCGAGCTCGCGTACGGCCAGCATGGCGGCGACGGGGCCGCAGAAGGCGACCTGCCGTTCGGCGCCGAGCCCGGTGACGACGGACCAGGTGGCGGCGACCGGGCCGGGCTCGTCCAGGTCGATCAGCAGCCGGGGGCCGTTCGCGGCCGCGACGGCCTTGATCGCCTCGGCGAGGGTGGGGATCGCCAGGTCGCCGTGGCGCAACGCGTCCAACTGCTCGACGGTGACCCGCTCGATGGAGCGCGGGTCGCCCCAGAGCCGCTCCAGGGTGCGGTCGTGCAGCAGCACGGGCACCTTGTCGCGGGTGAGCTGGACGTCCACCTCGACGGCGTCGGCCCCGGCGGCGAGTGCGGACTCGACGGAGGGCAGGGTGTTCTCGCGGTACCGGTACGGGTCGCCGCGGTGGGCGACGGCGAGCACCGGGCGGCGGTCGGCGGGGGCGGGGCGGGTAGCCACCGCCTCGCTCGCCGGCACGGCGGCCTGGGTGGTCGGCAGGTGCGAAGGGGGCATCCGGGCCTCTCGGTCGGAACTCGTCGTCGGTGGGGATCGGTGAGGAGGGGCTAGCGCCGTTCGATCATGACATTGGTCGACTTGATGACCGCCGTGGCCGGTGCGCCGGGGACCAGGTTCAGTTCCTCCGCCGACTCCCGGCTGATCAGCGACACCACCCGGAACGGCCCGGCCTGCACCTCCACCTGGGCGGCCACATCGCCGAGCACCACGTCGGTGACGATCCCGGGGAAGCGGTTGCGGGCCGAGGACGGCCGCCCCTCCGCCTCGGCCATCTCCGGCCGGGCCAGCTCGCGGGCGAAGGCGGCGAGGTCGGCGCCGGGGATGATCCGGTGCCCGTGCTCGTCCCGCACGGCGGCGACCTTCCCGGCGTCCACCCAGCGCCGCATGGTGTCCGCGCTGACGCCGAGCAGCGCCGCGGCCTCGCCGATGCGGTACGGGTTGACCGGCGCCTCGGGCTGGCCCATGTGCGACTCCTGACGGTGGTTCGAGGTACGGAGGTACGCGCCCCCGCCGCCATCCTGCCGTACCGGGGACACCGAGGGGAAACTCCTACGACTCGCCGAACAGGTCCCGTCTGACCGCGTCCCCCGCGGTGAGGACGGCCCCGGCGAGCACCGCGCCGCCGCCCGCCGTGCCGGCCAGCACCTCGGTGCGCAGCGGGGAGAATCCGGCGAGCCGCCGTTCTACCCGTCCGGCCAGCTCGGCGCCGCCGGCCCGGCCGATCTCGCCGCCGAGCACCACGCAGCCGGGGTCGAGCACCACGCAGACGCTCGCCGCGCCGAGCGCGATCCGCTCGGCCAGCTCGTCCAGGAACGGTTCGCCCTTGACCTCGGCGGCGAGCGCGGCGCGCACGGCGGCCTCGGCGGCGCCGGCGTCCCCGGCCGGGTCGGCGGGCAGCCCGTGGGCGCGGGCGAGTTCGCAGATCGCGGCGCTGCCGACCAGGCCGTGGAAGCCGCCCTCACAGCTGTCGGCGCTGGGCAGGCCGGCGGTGCCGGGGACGGGCAGGAAGCAGATCTCGCCGCTGCCGCCGGAGAAGCCGCGGCGCAGCCGCCCGTCCAGGATGACGGCGGCGCCGACGCTGTGGCCGAGCCACATCAGCACGAAGGTGTTGCGCTCCCGGGCGGCGCCGACCCGGTACTCGGCCCGGCCGGCCAGGTTGACCTCGTTCTCCAGGATCACCTCGGTGCCGGGCAACTCCCGCAGTGCGGCGAGGAGTTCGGCGTGCCAGCGGGGGAGCTTGCCGGTGCTGTGCAGGCGACCGGTAGCGGGGTCGACCAGGCCGGGGGCGCCGACCGCGACGGTGTGCAGCCACTCGACGCCGGCGCCGCGCGCGCTCTCCAGCAGGGTGGCGACGATCGCCCCGGCGGTGTCGGGCGTGCCGTTGCCCTCGACCGGGACCTCGGCGGTGGCGAGGGTGCGCCCGGCCAGGTCGGCGACGACCAGGCTGACGCCGCCGGAGCGGACGTCGAAGGCGGCGATGTGGGCCCGGGAGGCGACCAGCGCGTAGACCCGGGCGTTGGGGCCGCGCCGCTGCTCGCCGCGTTCGCCGACGACGGCGACCAGGCCGGTGCGCTGGAGGCGGTCGAGCAGGTCGGCGACGGTCGGCCGGGACAGGCCGGTGAGGTCGCGCAGCTCGGTCGCGGTCAGGGGGCCCTGTTCGAGTAGGAGGTTGAGCGCCAACCGGTCGTTGATGGCCCGGGCGGTGCTCGGCGTGGCCGTACGCGCGGTGGTCATGGCAGCTCATCCTTCCAGAGTGTTTCTATCAGGGTCCCTTCCTGATAATTTATCGAACCATCCGCCGGACGGCCGCATCCGCCACGCGGACCGATCGGCCTGCACGTAGACCACCCACAGGGCACCGTCGCGCCCCACCACGCGCGACCGGGAGGGAATGCCGCATGACCGCCAGGACACTCGAACCACTCGCCGCCCCGCGCCGGGCCCGGACGAGCATCGCGCTGGTCTTCGCCGTGCACGGCGCCGTCGGCGGCACCTTCGTCACCCGCATCCCGTGGATCCAGCACCGGCTGGACCTCTCCCCCGGCCAGCTCGGCCTGGCACTCGTCATGCCCGCCGTCGGCTCCTCCCTCGCGATGCCGCTGGCCGGGCGCTTCGTCCACCGCTACGGCGGCCGGGCGGCGGTGCGCGGGCTGATCTCGCTCTGGTGCCTGGCCCTGACCCTGCCCGCGCTCGCCCCCTCGCTGCCGACACTGTGCGCGGTGCTGCTGGCGTACGGCGCCACGGCGGGCACGGCGGACGTCGCGATGAACGCGCAGGGCGTGGAGGTCGAGCAGCGGCTCGGGCGCTCGATCATGTCCGGGCTGCACGGGATGTGGAGCGCGGGCGGCCTGCTGGCCTCCGGCTTCGGCATCCTGGCCGCCCACCTCGACCTCGACGCCCGGCTCCAGCTGGCCGTCACCGCACTGGTCCTGCTCGCCCTCGCCCAGCCGGTCTGCCGGGGCCTGCCCGACCTGCGGGCGCCCGAGGAGGCGCAGGCGCCGCCGCACTTCGCGCTGCCGCCGCGCAGCTCGCTGGTGATCGGGCTGGTCGGCTTCTGCGCGGTGTTCGGCGAGGGCGCCTCGATGGACTGGAGCGGCGTCTACCTGCGCGACATCACCGGCGCCTCCGCCACCGTCGCCGCCGCCTCGTACACCGCCTTCTCGCTCACCATGGCGGTCAGCCGGCTCGCCGGGGACGCGGTGATCCGCCGGCTCGGCGCCGTCCGCACCACCCGGCTGGGCGGGGCGATCGCCACCGTCGGAGGGGTGCTGGTGGTGGCCGCCCACCACCCGGCGGTGGCCATCCCGGGCTTCGCGCTGATCGGCGTCGGCGTCGCGGTGATCGTCCCGCTCGCCTTCGCGGCCGCCGGCCGGATCGGCGGCAACCCCAGCCAGGCCATCGCGGGCGTCGCCACCGTCACCTACACCTCCGGCCTGATCGCCCCCGCCGTGATCGGCGCCCTCGCCCAGGCCACCTCGCTGACCGTCTCCTTCGGGCTGGTCACCCTGCTCGCCTTCGCCCTGCTGCTGAGCGCCGGGGCGCTGCGCCGGGCCGAACCGAGTCCCGCCGCCGAGAATGTGATCCCGACGTCACCGGAAAGGGCTTCCGGAAAGGATCCCTCCGCACCGCCGTCGAGGCCTTCGACGCGGCGCTGACCGCGGCCGGCCGCGACCGACGAGGGCTGAGCTCAGACTCCGCCGCCGCCATTGCGGTCGTCGGCCGCGCGCAGGCCCAGATCCACGATCTGCCACTCGGCCGAAGCGCGATGCGATACACGCAGCGCGTGCTCCTCCGACAGACCGTGATACCCGCGCAGGGCGACCTGGCCCTGGACGTCCTGCCAGCGGTCGTCGGCGCTGGCGAGGCGGAGCAGCCGGTCGCCGTGCGCCGTCTGGTGCCGCCCGCTGGGCGCGAAGGTCCGGTTGAAGACCACCACCGTGCCCCCGATCAGCAGCGCGAACGCCCCCAGCGGGAACAGGACGTTCTGGCGCTCCACCGCCACCCAGACGACGCTGACCACCGCGAGCGGCACGGTCACCCACGCGGAGCCGTCCCCCCACCGCACCGCCCGGTCGAGCCGGTGGCGCATTTCCTCGTCCCGGACCAGCCCGCGCGCCGCGAGCCGCCGCTGAACGGCCTTCAGCTCCGGCTGCCGCTTCAACTCCTCCGTCACGGTGAGCAGATCGCGACCCGGCCGGGCCTCGATCGCCGCCACCACGGCCCCGTGGAAGCCTTCCCCGTCGGCCCCTGCGGTGGCCCTCAGGACACCGGTCGCGCTGGCGCTCACGGCTCCGCGCTCGCACTCCCGGAACAGCACCAGATGGGCCAAGTGATCTGCCACAGCCGCCAGTTCGAGCACGTCGAGCTCAGGCTCGACCACTTCGGCGATGCTTCGCTCGACCCGGTACAGCCGCGCCCGCACGGACCGGCACCACAGGGCCGTTCCGACCAGGTACGCCGCCGAGGCGAGGAAGAACCCCAGGAACGCCCACACGATGCCACTCCCTCCTCCGCAAGGTCACCCCAGTCTGGGGACGATCACGCCGATCGGCAACTCCCGCGCGAAGAGCGGCGGTTCACGGCTGGTTCAGATAGGTGAGCACCGCCCGGACCCGGCGGTTGGTGTCGTCGTCATCGGCGATGCCGAGCTTGCCGAACATCGAGGTGGTGTACTTGCTGATCGCGCTGTCGCTGAGGAACAGCCGGCGGGCGATGGCCTGGTTGGACAGCCCCTCGGCCATCAGGCCCAGCACCTCGTACTCGCGCGCGGTGAGCTGGCTCAGCCCCCGCTCCGGCGGGCTCGCGGACAGCAGCTTCGCGATGACGGCCGGGTCCATCGCCGTCCCACCGGCCGCGACCCGCTCCAGCGAGCCGATGAACTGGTCGGCGTCGAACACGCTCTCCTTCAGCAGGTAGCCGACCCCGCCGGAGCCGTCCGCCAGCAACTCCCGCGCGTACAGCTGCTCCACGTGCTGGGAGAGGATCAGGACCGGCAGCCCGGGCAGCTCCTTGCGCGCGGCCAGCGCCGCCCGCAGGCCCTCGTCGGACTGGGTCGGCGGCATCCGGACGTCGACCACGGACGCGTCCGGACGGTGGGTCCGCAGCGCCGCCAGCGTCTCGGGCCCGGTGGAGGCGGTGGCCACCACCTCGTGCCCGCACGCCTCGATCAGATGGACCATCCCCTCGCGCAGCAGGTAGAGGTCTTCGGCTACAAGGATTCGCATGGCACCGTCATCCTGACGTGGGTCGGTCCGCCGGGCGGACTGGTGATCTCCAAAGAACCGTCGAAGGCGTCCAGGCGGCGGCGCAGGCCCGCGAGCCCGCCGCCGGGCCGTTCCCGGACGCCGCCCGAGCCGTCGTCCTCGACCTCGACGACGAGTCCGAGCTCGTCCTGACGGAAGGTCACGCCCGCCCGGGTCGCCCGGCCGTGCTTGACGGCGTTGGTCAGCAGCTCGGCGACCCCGAAGTAGACGGCGGACTCGATCGGCGCGTCCACCCGCACCGGAGCCTCGGCCTCGACGGTCACCTTCAGGCGCAGGTCCAGGGCGAGCGCGCGCACCGCGTCCACCAACCCACGTTCGGTCAGCACCGGCGGGCTGATCCCCTGGATCAGCTCCCGCAGTTCGACCAGCGAGGCCTTCGCCCCGGCCTGGGCGTCCCGCATCAGCGCCTTGGCCCGCTCCGGGTCGCGTTCCACCAGCCGCTGCGCGGTGGCCAGCGAGAGCCCGAGCGCGACCAGGCGGGCCTGCGCCCCGTCGTGCAGGTCCCGCTCGATCCGGCGGATCTCGGCGGCCTGGGCGACCGTCGCGTCCGCGCGCTGGGCGGTCAGCTCCTCCACCCGCTCCGCCAGCGCCATCGCCGAGGAGGGCCGCAGGAAGCGGACGGCCACCGGGGTCACCACCCGCCAGGCGTACGGGGCGCAACCGACGGCCAGCAGCACGCCGAGCGCCCCGACCAGCCGGGCCGCCGTCTCCGGCCGACCGAGCCCGACCACGGCCGCGCCCGCCCCGGCCGGCGGCAGCGCGGCGACCGGGCCCGCGGTGAACGGCGCGATCGCGACGAACCGCAGGTCCCGCAGGTTGGCGGGGTCGCGCCAGCGGATCCGCCAGTGCTGGTCCATCACGGCGTCGCGGCGGGTCTTCTCGTAGGTGAAGCCGTTCCACCAGAACCCGGTGGACATCCGGATCACCGGCGGGGCCTGCCGGTATCCGGCGTCGAGAACGGCGCCGCCCCACCGGGCGACCAGGGCGCGCACCGCCCGGCACACCGGTCGGCACAGCGCGAGCGTGCCCGCGCACACCACCACCAGCGGCAGCAGCCAGGACCACGGGTTGGTCGGCCCCCAGTAGATCCCCAGCGCCACCGCGCCCGCCCACACGGCCGGGACCAGCAGGGTCACGGCCGCGACGACGCACGCCCGTGAGAACCCCACCGCGACCCCCGCCGCCCACGCCCCCAGTCGCCTCATGGCCCTTCCTCGCCTTCCGTCGGTGCTCTCCACTCTGCACCGCGCGGAGCCCGCATCAGCCCTGCTCGGGCGGGGAGTGTGGCCGGCCCCACCCAACCGTGCGTCCAGCCGGACACCGGCACCCTCGACGCGACCGCATCAAGATCCCCGACGGACATCATGCCGATCGTGATCATCGACGTCGACCGATTCCCCGAGAACCGTCCGTTCCTGCCCGCCCCTGCGCGTACCGGCACGCCCCCGCCCGCCCCCGCCCGCACGACCGGACCGGACCGGCGGACCGGGCCGCTCCGGGGACCGGTTAGGCTCGGGCCGTGCCCGAACCCCTGACGACGTCCCCCCTGCCGAGCGCCGCCGAGAGCACCGCCGAGCGACCGGCCAGGTCGCCCTGGTGGCGGTTCGGCCTGCTGGTGCTGGTGCTGGGGGCGTGCGCCGGGTCACTGCTGCTGTGGAGCCCGACGGACCTGCTCTCCGGCGGGCTGGCGGACCGGATGCCCGGGTACTGGTTCGCGCCGCTGTTCACCCTCGTCTACGCGGTCGGCACGCTCGCCTTCGTCCCACGCCCCGCGCTGAACGCCGTCGCCGGTCTGCTGCTGGGCATCCAACAGGGCGTACTGCTCGCCGTGCTCGGCACCACCCTGGGCGCGGCCATGGCCTTCGCGCTGGGCCGGGGCCTCGGCCGGGAGGCGCTGAAGCCGTACCTGCGCGGCAAGGTGCTCGGCGCCCTCGACCAGCGCTTCACCGAGCAGGGCTTCCGCAGTGTGCTGGTGCTGCGGCTGCTCCCCGGCCTGCCCTTCCAGGCCGGCAACTACGGCGCCGCCTTCTCCGGGGTGCGCTTCCTCCCCTTCCTCCTCGCCACCGCGATCGGCGTGGTACCGACCACGGCCGTCTACGTGACGGCCGCCGCCAGCGCGGACCAGCCGGGCTCGGCGGCCTTCCTGGTCTCCGCCGGGGTGATCGCCCTGCTGGTGCTCGGCAGCCTGGTCGGTCTGTGGCGCGCGGCCGCCGCCCGCCGCCGAGTGCAGGCCGGCTGACAAATCGGTCGCGCGGCCGAGCCGCCCGGGGCCACGATGGCCGGCATGACCGAACTCGACCCGCGGGTGGACCCGCCGATGGCCGCCGACGAGGCCGCCATGCTCACCGCCTGGCTCGACTACCACCGCAGCACGCTCGCCCTCAAGTGCGAGGGTCTGACCGACGACCAGCTGCGGCTGCGCTCCGTCCCGCCGTCCACGCTCTCCCTGCTCGGCCTGGTCCGGCACATGGCCGAGGTGGAGCGGCACTGGTTCCAGGGCATCCTGCTCGGCGAGGCGGTCGCCACCGGCCACTACTGGACCGAGCAGGACCCGGACGGCGACTTCGACCACGTCGACACCGCCGATGTCGCCGCCGACTTCGCCACCTGGCGCGCCGAGATCGAGGCCGCCCGCCGCGCCTCGGCCGGTCTGCCGCTGGACACCGTCGGCAAGCGGCTGCGCCGCGGCGAGAAAGTGACGCTCCGCTGGATCCTCGTCCACCTGATCGAGGAGTACGCGCGGCACAACGGCCACGCGGATTTGTTGCGCGAACTGGTGGACGGCGCAACTGGCGAGTGAAATCGTTTCCGCATTGTTGACAGAAGGTCAATTGAGCACGGACCGCTACCGATATGGTCTACGCGCGCAACCGTACGGAGCTGCGCCGCGTCGATTTCTTTGCCCGGGTCCGCCCGGGTTTCCGGCGCGGCACGACTCGAACGGGGGTCGCGAGCGGGCACGGGACCGGTGAACAGTGCGATACTCGGACAGTTCCGACGAGTGGATGACGTGTCAAGAAGGACACGCGTCTCCGGGGGACCAGGACGGGACGAGGCAGGGAGGCGCTGCATGGGAGCACTTCGCGACGAGCACCACAACGGGTGGCTGATGCCCTCGGGGAACTACCCGGCCGCGGTGTACGACGACGAGTGGGTCGATGAGGAGACGGTGCCCGCCGTCCCCGCGCCCGCGAAGATCGTCTCCCTGCGGCCGACGGGCTTCGAGGCGGCCCGCACGGTCGGTGAGCACATCCGGGCGAGCATCCCGGTGGTCATGGACCTCACCGAGATGGAGGAGGCGGAGGCCAAGCGCATGGTCGACTTCGCCTCCGGTCTGATCTTCGGCACCCGGGGCGGCATCGAGCGGATCGCCCGCCGGGTCTTCCTGCTCACCCCGGCCGACGTCGAGGTCATGGTGATCGACCGCCCGCTCGACGAGACCGGCTTCTACAACCAGAGCTGAGCCACACGACCAGAGCTGAACCGGCCGCACGGCCACCAGCGCCCCGACCGGGGACGGCACACCCGCCGTCCCCGGTTTTTTGCTGCCCGGACACGGAGCGCCAGCGGATCACCTGAGACCTAGGAAGTAATTTTGAGACATCTGTGTCTCACTTCGTCTAGACTCGATCCATGGCCACCGACCGCGACACCGTCCTCGAAGCCGCCGTCGGCGTGCTCTCCCGCCGACCCACCGCCCACATGGACGAGATCGCCCGCGCGGCCGGCATCAGCCGCGCCACCCTGCACCGGCTGTTCCCGGGGCGCGAGGCGCTGATCCGCGACGTCGGCCGGCTCGGCCTGGAGCGCTTCGCCGCCGCCCTGGACACCGCCGCGATCGAGGACGGCGACACCGAGGCGGCGCTGCGCCGGCTGGTGGACGCCTCCGTCCCGGACGCCATGCTCTGCGCCTTCCTGGCCGGCGAGAACCAGCTCTACGACCACGACGACATCAACGACCTCTGGGAGGTCCAGATCGCCCGGCTGCACGCGCTCTTCCTGCGCGGGCAGCAGCAGGGCGTCTTCCGGATCGAGCTGAGTGCCGCCTGGCTGAGCGAGGCCTTCTTCGACCTGGTGGCCGGGATCGGCTGGGCCATCCAGGACGGTCGGCTCGCCCCGCGCGAGGCCGCCTTCTCGCTCGCCGAGCTCTTCCTCGGCGGCGCGCTGCGCCGCCCGAGCACCCCTGCCCCCACGGCTCCCATCCCCGTTGGCCCGACCCACAGCACCTCGGACCGGAAACCGGAAACCGATACCCCATGAGCAGGAACGCTCCGCACATCTCGACCACCCGTCAGCGCTGGACCGGCCTCGCCGTCCTGGTGCTGGCCGTCACCGTGGTCGCCCTGGACGCGACCGTGCTGTCCCTCGCCATCCCCTCCATCAGCGAGACGCTGCGCCCCAGCGGCACCCAGCTGCTCTGGATCGGCGACTCCTACTCCTTCGTCCTGGCCGGCCTGCTGGTCAGCATGGGCGCGCTGAGCGACCGCATCGGCCGCAAGAAGCTGCTGCTGTCCGGCGCCACCGCCTTCGGCGCCGCCTCGCTGCTGGCCGCCTACGCGCCGAGTCCGGGCTGGCTGATCCTGGCCCGCGCGCTGCTCGGCGTCGCCGGGGCGACGATCATGCCCTCCACCCTGTCGCTGATCCGCAGCCTGTTCCCGGACGACCGGGAACGGGCCACCGCGATCGGCGTCTGGGGCGCGGCCGCCACCGCCGGTGCCGCGCTCGGGCCGGTGGTCGGCGGCGCGCTGCTGGAGCACTTCTGGTGGGGTTCGGTGTTCCTGCTGAACATCCCGGTACTGCTCCTGCTGCTGGTCTTCGGCGCCTGGCTGCTGCCGGAGTCCAGGAACCCGGAGCCGGGCCGCTGGGACGTGCTGAGCGTGGCGCTGTCGATGACCGGCGTGATCGGCGTGGTGTACGCGGTCAAGGAGGGTGCGGCCCACGGCCTCGCCCGCTGGGACGTCCCGGTCACCTTCGTGCTGGGCGCCGCCGCGCTCACCGCGTTCGTCCGCCGCCAGCTGTGGCTGGAGACCCCGCTGCTGGACGTCCGGCTGTTCCGCGACCGGCGGTTCACCGCGCCCGTCACGGCCTCGCTGATCTCCCTGGTGGGCCTGAGCGGCGTGATCTTCGTGGTCTCCCAGTACCTCCAGCTGGTCCGCGGCTACGAACCGCTCCAGGCGGGCCTGGCGGAGCTGCCGGCCTTCGCCGGCTCGGTGGTCGGCGGTCTGCTGACCGCCCGGGCCGCCCGGCGCTTCGGCGCCCGCAAGGCGCTGACGGTCAGTCTGCTCGCCATGGGCCTCGCCGCGGGCACGCTGGGCTGGTTCCAGCAGGACACCACCTACCTGCTGCTGGCCGTCTCCTTCCTGGTGACCGGGACCGCCGAGGGCGTGGTCTACACGCTCGGCGCCGACCTGGTGCTGAGCGCCGCGCCCGCCGACAAGGCCGGCGCCGCCTCGGCGGTCTCCGAGACGGCGTACGAGCTGGGCACCGCGCTCGGCATCGCGCTGGTCGGCTCGGTGGTCGGCTCGATCTACGCGAACGGGCTGTCCGTCCCGGCCGGGGCCTCCGCGGAGACCGCCGCCCGGGCCGGCGAGTCGCTGGGCTCGGCGGTGGAGGCGGCGCACGGGCTGCCGGCGGAGGTGGCCCGGCCGCTGCTGGCGAGCGCCGAGGACGCCTTCGTGCACGGCATGAACAGCGCCGGGCTGGTCGCCGGGGTGCTGCTGGTCGGTGCGGCCGGGCTGGCCTGGCGACTGCTGCGCGGGCCGTCCGCCCCGACGGCGGCCGAGCCGGTCGAGGTCACCGAGCCGCAGAAGGTCGACGCCTAGCAACACCGACAAGAACGGCCGTTCCCACTCGGAACGGCCGTTCTCGCATGCGGAACACCCGTTCCTCGGGATCCCGGGGAAGTCCTACGCCACCCCGAAGGGCAGTTCCAGCTCGGCCCAGACCACCTTGCCGTCCCGGGTGAGCCGACTGCCCCACCGCTGGGCCATCTCGCTGACCAGGAACATTCCGCGCCCGCCCTCGTCCTGCTCG
Organism: Kitasatospora sp. NPDC004669; assembly: GCF_040609455.1. Lineage (NCBI taxonomy): Bacteria > Bacillati > Actinomycetota > Actinomycetes > Kitasatosporales > Streptomycetaceae > Kitasatospora > Kitasatospora sp. NPDC004669. Next base: position 19,737 of record NZ_JBEXKB010000077.1, on the reverse strand, counting down.
GCGAAGGGGCGCAGCTGGGGGGTCTGGCCGCCGGCGTCGGAGACCTCGATGGTGAGCACCCGGTCGCGGAACAGCCGCAGTCGGCGCGGTGCCTCGGCGTGCAGCAGGGCGTTCGTGACCAGCTCGCTGACCAGCAGTTCGGCGTAGTCGGAGACCGCGGTCAGGCCCCAGCCGTCCAGGGTGACGCGGGTGAAGCGGCGGGCCTTGCCGGGCAGCTTGCCGCCGCCGGCGAGCGGGAGGGTGGCGATCCGGTCGGCGGCCACCGGCAGCGCCCGCGCCATGATCATCGCGATGTCGTCCTCGGTGCCGTCGGTGACCAGCGCGCCGAGCACGGCGTCGCAGCTCTCCTCCAGCGTCCGGCCGCTCTCGGAGAGGGTCCGGGCGAGCAGGTCGATGCCGTCGTCCAGGTCCTGGCCGCGCCGCTCGACCAGGCCGTCGGTGTAGAGGGCGAGCATGCCGCCCTCGGGGAGGGTGAACCCGATCGACTCGAAGGCGACCCCGCCGACACCCAGCGGTACGCCGGGCGGCACCTCGATCCTGCGGGCGGTGCCGTCGGTGCCGACCCACACCGGCGGCAGGTGCCCGGCCGAGGCGACCTGGACGGTGCGCTCCAGCGGGTCGTAGACCGCGCAGATGCAGGTGGCGAACTGGCCCTCGCCGATGCCCGAGGCGGTCTCGTCCAGTCGGGTCAGGACCTGCTCGGGCGGCATGTCCAGGGTGGCCAGGGTGCGGGCGACGGTACGCAGCTGGCCCATCGTGGCGGCGGCCCGGATGCCGTGGCCCATCACGTCGCCGACCACCAGGGCGACCCGGCCGCAGGACAGCGGCACCACGTCGAACCAGTCGCCGCCGACCTCGCTGACCACGCTGCTGGGCAGGTAGCGGTAGGCGATCTCCAGGCCGAGGGTGCGGTGGATCTCCTGCGGCAGCAGGCTGCGCTGCAGGGTGAGCGCGGTCTCCCGCTCGCGGCGGTAGAGCCGGGCGTTGTCGAGCGCCAGCGCGGTGCGGGCGACCAGTTCCTCGGCGAGCGCGACGTCGGCGTCGGTGAACGGCTCGGGGTTGCGCATCCGGATGAACTCGGAGCCGCCGAGCACCATGCCCCGGGCGGTGATCGGCACCATCAGGTACGAGTGGATGCCGGCCGCCATCCCGGGGGCGACCCGGTCCTCGCTGGACACCAGTCCGCGCAGCACCTCCTCGTCCACGTGGGCGCGCAGCAGCGGCCGCCCGATGCGCAGGCACTGGGTGTAGCTGCGGTCGGGGGCGTACTCGGAGGTCTCACCGACGACGTCGACGGCGTGCGCGAGGCCGGTCTCGTAGGACTCGCCGACCGCGACCGCGCGCAGCGTGACCGGCCGGTCGGTGGGGATCTGGGTGGGCTCGGCGCCGCGCAGCACCGGCTCCAGCAGGTCGACGGTGGCGAAGTCCGCGAACCGGGGGACGACGGCCTCGATCAGCTCCTCGGCGGTGCGCTGCAGGTCGAGGGTGGTGCCGATCCGGGCGGTGGCCTCGGCGATGGTGGCGAGGCGTTCCTGGGCGCGGGCGGCGCGGGCCTCGGCCTGGAAGCGCTCGGTGACGTCGATGATCGACGAGGCGACGCCGAAGACCCGACCGGTGGAGTCCTCCAGCCGGAAGTAGGAGGCGGACCAGGCCTGGTCCCGCTTGGGGTCGCCGGGGACACGGCCGTGCGAGCGGGCGTCGACGACGGGTTTGCCGCTCTTGAGGACCTGTCTCATGGTCTGCTCGATCTCGACGGTGTTGATGCCGGGCAGGACGGCGGATATCCGGCGGCCGAGGTGGGCGGCGACCGGGACGCCGTTCATCCGGGCGAGCGCCTCGTTGATCCGGATGAAGCGCAGCTGGGTGTCGTAGACGGCCATGCCGATCGGTGAGCGGCCGAAGATGCCGTCCAGCACCGCGAGGTCGGCCTCGACCTCGTGCAGGGCGCGGGTGTCGGAGGCGGTGGCGAGCAGCAGCAGGGTGCCGTTGGGGCCGGCTATCGGATAGGTGCGGAACTCCAGCTCGACCCGGTGGCCGTCGCGGTGGCGGACCGGGAAGACGAAGGAGGTGCCGGCGCCGGACATGATCCGCTGGAACAGGCCGAGGATCTCGGGGCGGTCGGCTTCGTCGGTGAGCAGCTGGGCGGCGTAGCTGCCGACGGCCTCCTCGGCGGTGTGGCCGAGCAGGGCCTCGGCGTCCTCGCTCCAGTGCAGGATCAGGCCGTCGCTCTGCAGCAGGGCCGTAGCGAGCGGGACCAGGCGGTGGCCCTCCGGGCGCGCGGAGGCGCCACCACGTGCGAGGCCGGCGGCGTCGGTCGCGTCCCACTCGTGTCCGTGCATTCAGGCAGCACCCCGGTTCGGCTCATGCCCGGCCGGGTGGGCCTCGCGGTTCGTGCCGGCCGGGTTTCTTCTCCAGACTGCACGGACATCGGCCGCCCGGCGACCCCTTGGTCAGGGGCTTCCGGCCGCTCCGGTTGTTCGGGCGTCATGGGTGTTCCGGGCGCAGCGTACTCTCCAGAAGGCCCGCCCACTGCCGGATCACTCCGGAACGTCGAACACTGTCGTCGGTCAGCAGGTTGGCCAGGCCCAGTCCGCGGGCGAGGTCGAGGGTGGCCTGCACCGATTCGCGCACGCCCGGGCGGGTCTCGTCGGCGTCGAGGAACTCCGTGGCGGCCCGGTGGGCCTCCCGGCCGACCCGCCCCTCCAGGGCGACGATCCGCTCGCGCAGGGCCTCCTCGGTGGCGGCGGCGGTCCACAGGTGCAGGGCGGCACGGAAGGCCGGGCCGGTGTAGAGGCGGACGATCATGTCGACCACGGCCCGGGTGCGGTCGGAGCCGGCGGCCGGCAGTTCGTCCGCGTGGGCGCGGACGGCTGCCAGCCGCTCGGCGGTGACGTACTCGACGGCCGCGGTGAAGAGGTCCTCGCGGGTCGGGAAGTGGTGCTGGGCGGCACCCCGGGAGACGCCGGCGCGCTCGGCGACCACGGTGACGGTGGAGCCCTGCCAGCCGAGCTCGGCCAGGCAGTCCACGGCGGCCGCGAGCAGCCGGGCCCGGGTCGCGCGGCTGCGGTCCTGCTGGGGGGTGCGGGCGACGGGGTGGCTGGTCATGGCGGGTGGCGGTTCCTGTTCCGGTCGGGGCGCGGCGGGTCGATCCTCACAGACGGGCCGCGGTCCTCGTCCGCCGGGTCGGCCCTGACCGGCGGGGGGAGTCGGATCGGGGTCCAGGGGCGTCAGGAGGCGGCCTCGGCGCGCGCGGCCTCGCGGGCGCGCAGTTCGCGGCGGAGGATCTTGCCGGCCGCGGACTTGGGGACGGCGTCGACGAACTCCACCGCGCGGACCTTCTTGTAGGGGGCGACCTGCCCGGCCACGTAGCCGGTGACCTCCTCGGCGGTCAGGGCGCTGCCGGGGGCGCGGACCACGAAGGCCTTGGGGCACTCGGTGCCGTCGGCGTCGGGCACGCCGATCACGGCGGCGTCGGTGATCTGCGGGTGGCCGAGCAGGACGGCCTCCAGTTCGGCGGGGGCGACCTGGTAGCCCTTGTACTTGATCAGCTCCTTGACCCGGTCGACGATGTGCAGGTAGCCGCGCTCGTCCACGTAGCCGACGTCACCGGTGTGCAGCCAGCCCTCGGCGTCGATCACGGCGGCGGTGTCGGAGGGGCGGCCGAAGTAGCCCTTCATCACCTGCGGGCCGCGGATCAGCAGCTCGCCGCGCTCGCCGGGCCCGAGGTCCTCGCCGGTGCCGTCCAGGGCGGTGACCCGCAGTTCGGTGGAGGGGACCATCCGGCCGACCGAGCCGGGCGAGGGGTCGCGTTCGGTCGGGGAGACCACGTGGGTGACCGGGGACAGCTCGGTCATGCCGTAGCCCTGGAGCAGGTGCGGCAGGCCCAGGCGCCGGGCGCAGGAGTCGGCGAGGTCCTGGTCCAGCGGGGCGGCCGCGCACAGCAGGTACTCCACGGAGGAGAGGTCGAAGCCGTCCACCACCGGGTGCTTGGCCAGGGCGAGGGCGATCGGCGGGGCCACCACCAGGGCCTGCACCCGGTGCTGCTCGATCGCGCGGCAGAACTGCTCCAGGTCGAAGCGGGGCAGCACGACCACGGTGGCTCCGCAGCGCAGCGGCTGGTTGAGCAGCGCCGCCAGGCCGTAGATGTGGAAGAAGGGCAACACGGCGAGCACCCGTTCGCCGACGGCGGGGCGGTAGAGGGCGTCGGTCTGGGCGAGGTTGGTGGCGATCGAGCGGTGGGTGAGCATCACGCCCTTGGGCAGGCCGGTGGTGCCGCTGGAGTAGGGCAGTACGGCGACGTCCCGGCCCGGGTCGATCGTGGTCTCGGGGGCGGGGCCGGTGGCGGCCAGCAGGTCGGCGAGCGAGCGGTAACCGTCGGCGCCGTCCAGCACGATGACCTCGGTCAGCGCGCGGCCGTCGGCGGCGAGCAGTTCGGCGGCCGCGCCGGCGGTCGGCAGGAACGGGGAGACGGTGATCAGCCGGCGGGCGCCGCTGTCGCGGAGCTGGCCGGCGAGTTCGGTCGGGGTGGAGAGGGAGGACACCGTGGTCACGGTGGCACCGGCCCGGGTGGCGCCGTAGTAGGCCATCGGGTACAGGATCGAGTTGGGGCTGAACAGAGCGACCACGTCGCCCTTGCGCACTCCTGCCTCGGCCAGCCCGGCGGCGACCCGCTCGACCGAGGCGGCGAGCCGCGCGTAGCTGACCTGCTCCCCGGTGAGGCCGTCGATCAGGGCCGGCCGCTCGCCGTACTCGGCGGCGGCGCCGAGCACCGCGTCATGGATCGGCAGGTCGACCACGGGGACGTCCGGGAACTCGCTTCGGAACACCAAGGTAAGCCTCCAGCAAGGAAGTTGATGCGGCAACAAAACCGGCGTCGGGTCGGCTCGGGGGCGCGCTCAGGAGCATACGGACAGTCAGGGCGGTGGCTGGGCCATTGTGGGGAACCGGGGTGGAACACGCGTGGCACAGTTGCTCCCGGGGGCGCCCACCCGGACGGTGTGCACCACGGCCGCCCGACCCGGGTGCGGCCCCGGACCCTGGAGCAACCCCCGTGAGACCCATCTCCCCCTCCCTGCCGTCCGCCCGCCGACTGTTCGCCGCCGCCGCGGTGGCGGCCGCGCTCGCCCTCGGCGGGGCCCCGGCCGCGCTGGCCGAGCCGGGCGACAACGGCGACATCACGCGCTCGCCCATGCACTCGCCCACGCACTCGCCCAAGCACTCGCCCTCGCACTCCCCCCGCCACTCGCCGAGCGCCTCGCCGACCCGCCACGAGCCGCACGGCGGCGTCGGCACCGGTGGCGGCGGCACCTCCGGGGCCAACGCCGCCGAGGTGATCGGCGGCGTCGCGCTGGTCGCCGGAGCGGGCGGACTGACCGTCCGCGCGATGCGCCGCCGCCCCGGGCGCAATGCCGAGTCCTGACCGCCCCACCCGCGCGCCGCGCGGTGGCCCCGGCCCGTTGACGGCCGGGGCCACCGCGCTGGCGCTCGCGGCGGTCGGCCTCTGGCTGGTCCACGACGGCACCGCCGACCGGCACGGGCCGCCACTGCCACCCGCACCCCCGGTGGCCGCCGTACCGCCCCGGACCGCGGCCGCCTCGCCCGTCGACACACCGACCCCGCCGGTGCCCGCCCACCCGCCGCTGGCCGCCTCGGCACCGACCCGGATCCGGATCCCCGCGATCAAGGTCGACGCACCGGTGACCGGCCTCGGGCTGGACGCCGCCCGGCAGTTGGACACCCCTCCGATGGAGCAGCGCAACCTGACCGGCTGGTACCGGGACGGAGCCGCGCCAGGTGCCGCCGGGAACGCCATCGTGGTCGGGCACGCCGACAACCGCAGCGGGCCGGCGGTGTTCTACCGGCTCGGGCTGCTGCGCCCGGGCGGCATCGTCGAGGTGGTCCGCAAGGACCGGCGCACCGCGGTGTTCACCGTCGACTCCGTCCGGGTGTTCCCGAAGAAGGACTTCCCGGACGCCCAGGTGTACGGCGGCGCCGGCGACCGGGCCGAGCTGCGGGTGATCACCTGCGGCGGGAAGTTCGACCCGCGCACCGGGTACGAGTCCAACACCGTGGTGTTCGCCCACCTGAGCGCCGTACGGTGACCCGCGCCCGGACAGCGGTGCCTCAGGACGGTCAGTACGACTTGGGCAGGCCCAGGGTGTGCTGGGCGACGAAGTTGAGCACCATCTCCCGGCTGACCGGGGCGACCCGGCCGACCCGGGTGGCCGCCAGCAGCGCGCCCAGCCCGTACTCCTGGGTCAGGCCGTTGCCGCCGAGGGTCTGCACCGCCTGGTCGACCGTCCGGGCGGCGGCCTCCCCGGCGGCGTACTTGGCCATGTTGGCGGCCTCCCCGGCGGCCAGGTCCTCGCCCGCGTCGTAGAGCAGCCCGGCCTTCTGGGTCATCAGCCGGGCCAGCTCGATCTCCACCGCGCACTGGGCCAGCGGGTGGGCCAGGCCCTGGTGGGCGCCGATCGGGGTGGACCAGACGGTGCGGGTCCTGGCGTACTCGACGGCCTTGCCGAGGGCCTGCCGGGCGAGGCCGAGCGAGAACGCGGCGGTGAGGATCCGCTCGGGGTTGAGGCCGGCGAACAGCTGGAGCAGACCGGCGTTCTCGTCGCCGACCAGGGCGTCGGCGGGCAGCCGGACGTCGTCCAGGAAGACCTGGAACTGCTTCTCGGGGGCGACCAGCTCCATCGGGATCGCCCGGTACTCGAAACCGGGGGTGTCGCGGGGGACGACGAACAGGCAGGGCTTGAGCTTGCCGGTGCGGGCGTCTTCGGTGCGGGCGACGAACAGCACGGCGTCGGAGTGGTCGATGCCGGAGACGAACACCTTGCGGCCGGTCAGCAGCCAGTCCTCGCCGTCCCGGCGGGCGACGGTGGAGATCCGGTGCGAGTTGGAGCCGGCGTCCGGCTCGGTGATGCCGAAGGCCATCTTGCGGCTGCCGTCGGCGAGTCCGGGCAGCCAGCACCGCTTCTGCTCCTCGGTGCCGTAGCGGGCTATCACCGTGCCGCAGATCGCCGGGGAGACGATCAGCAGCAGCAACGGGCAGCCGGCGGTGCCGAGTTCCTCCAGGACGATGGCGAGGTCGGTGATGCCGCCGCCCCCGCCGCCGTACTCGGCGGGCAGGTTGACGCCGAGGTAGCCGGCCTTCCCGGCCTCCGCCCAGAGTTCCTCGGCGGGCTCGCCGGCCCGGGCCTTGGCGAGGTAGTAGGCGGAGCCGTAGCGGCGGCCGAGGTCGCCGACGGCCTGACGCAGGGCCTTGCGTTCGGGGGTTTCGAGGAGCTGACTGCCGATGGCGGACATGCGGGGGTCCTTCCTCAGGCTTCGGTGGTCTGGACGACGGCCAGCAGGGTGCCGAGTTCGACCTGCCGGCCGGGGGTGGCGAGGAGTTCGACGAGGATGCCGTCGGCGGGGGCGGTGACGCGGTGCTCCATCTTCATCGCCTCCAGCACGAGCAGCGACTGTCCGGCGGTGACGGCGTCCCCGACGACGGCGGTGGTGCGGAGCACGGTGCCGGGCATCGGGGCGAGCAGGGCGCCGGGGTCGGTCTGGGCGGTCGGGTCGGGGAAGCGCGGCAGGGCGGTGAGCGCGGTGCCGCCGGTCGGGGTGTCGACGTACACCTGGTCCGCCCGGTCGCCGTAGCGGGCCACCCGGTAGGGGCGTCGGACCTCGCCCTCGCGCAGGACGACCAGCTCGGCGGTGGCTTCGACCAGTTCGACGTCCGGGTGGTCCTCGGCCAGCAGGCCGGCCCGGTTGGTGCGGTAGCGGACCTCCAACTCCCTTCCGTCTGCGGCCCGGTAGCGCTTCAGCTGCGGCTGGGAGGGCAGGTTGCGCCAGCCCGACGGCAGCGCGGTGCGTCGGGCGGCGGCGTCGGCGAGGGCGGCGGCCAGGGCGGCGCGCCCGGCCCCCTTGCCATCCGTGGCGGTGAGCTCGACCGTGTGCTCGGCGAGGAAGCCGGTGTGCAGGCGTTCGGCGAGGAAGGCCGGGTGGCGCAGCGCCCGGACCAGCAACTCCCGGTTGGTGGAGGGCCCGTGGATCCTCGCCCGGGCCAGCGCGTCGGCCAGCCTGCGGGCGGCGGCGGCGCGGGTCGGCGCCCAGGCGATCACCTTGGCGAGCATCGCGTCGTAGTGCGGGGTGATCTCGCTGCCGGACTCGACGCCGGAGTCCAGGCGCAGGCCGGAGTCGGCGCGGGTGCCGGTGCCGGTGCCGGTGCCGGTGCTCGTGAACTCCTGGTGGTCGGTGGCGAGTTCGAGCCGGTACAGGGTGCCGGTGGCGGGCTGCCAGTCCTTGGCCGGGTCCTCGGCGTACAGCCGGGCCTCGATCGCGTGGCCGGTGGTCGGCGGCGGGGTGGGCCCGGGCAGCTTCTCCCCTTCGGCGACGGCGAGTTGGAGCGCGACCAGGTCCAGGCCGGTGACCGCCTCGGTGACCGGGTGCTCGACCTGGAGGCGGGTGTTCATCTCCAGGAAGTAGAACCGGCCGTCCTCGGCGAGCAGGAACTCGGCGGTGCCGGCGCCGGCATAGCCGATCGCCCGGGCGGCGTTCACGGCCGCCGCGTGCAGCTCGGCCCGCACCTCCGCCGTAAGGCCGGGGGCCGGGGCCTCCTCGACCACCTTCTGGTGCCGCCGCTGCAGCGAGCAGTCGCGGTCGCCGACCGCCCAGACCGTGCCGTGGGTGTCGGCCAGCAGCTGGACCTCGACGTGCCGCCCGGTGGGCAGGTAGCGCTCGCAGAACACCTCGTCCGAGCCGAAGGCCTTGGCCGCCTCGGCCCGGGCCGCCGCCAGCTCGGCGGGCAGGTCCGCCAGCCGGCGGACCACCCGCATGCCGCGGCCGCCGCCGCCCGCCGCGGCCTTGACCAGCACCGGCAGGTCGGCCTCGGTCGGCTCGGCCAGCGCCCCCAGGACGGGCACCCCGGCCTCGGCCATCAGTCGCTTGGCGGCGGTCTTGGAGCCCATCGCGGCGATCGCGGCCGGCGGCGGGCCGACCCAGACCAGGCCCGCGTCCAGCACCGCCCGCGCGAACTCGGCGCTCTCGGAGAGGAATCCGTACCCGGGGTGGACGGCGTCGGCCCCGGCCGCCAGCGCGGCGCGCACGATCAGCTCGCCGCGCAGGTAGGTGTCGGCGGGCGCGGCGCCGGGCAGCCGGACGGCGGCGTCCGCCTCGCGTACGTGCGGGGCGGCGGCGTCCGGGTCGGAGTGGACGGCGGTGGTCGCGATGCCGAGCTCCCGGCAGGTGCGGAACACCCGGCGGACGATCTCGCCCCGGTTGGCGACCAGCAGGTTGGTGATCGAAATCTTGGAAACCATCGTCGGTAGCCCTCTCACATCCGGAAGACGCCGTAGCCGCGCGCGCCCTCGACCGGCGCGTTGTGGATCGCGGACAGGCACAGGCCGAGCACCGTACGGGTGTCGCGGGGGTCGATCACGCCGTCGTCGTAGAGCCGGCCGGACAGGAACACCGGCAGCGACTCGGCCTCGATCTGCTGCTCGACCATCGCCCGGATCGCCGCGTCCGCGTCCTCGTCGTACGGCTGGCCCTTCGCCGCGGCCGACTGGCGGGCGACGATCGACAGCACCCCGGCGAGCTGCTGGGGGCCCATCACGGCGGACTTGGCGCTCGGCCAGGAGAACAGGAAGCGCGGCTCGTACGCCCGGCCGCACATGCCGTAGTGGCCGGCGCCGTAGGACGCGCCCATCAGCACGGACAGGTGCGGGACCGTGGAGTTGGCGACGGCGTTGATCATCATCGCGCCGTGCTTGATGATGCCGCCCTGCTCGTAGTCCTTGCCGACCATGTAGCCGGTGGTGTTGTGCAGGAACAGCAGCGGGGTGTTCCGCTGGTTCGCCAACTGGATGAACTGGGCGGCCTTCTGGGACTCCGCGCTGAACAGCACGCCCTGGGCGTTGGCCAGGATGCCGACCGGGTAGCCGTGGAGGCGGGCCCAGCCGACGGCCAGGCTGGTGCCGTAGAGCGGCTTGAACTCGTCGAAGTCGGAGCCGTCGACGATCCGGGCGATCACCTCGCGCGGATCGAAGGGCACCTTGAGGTCGCCCGGGACGATGCCGAGCAGCTCCTCCTCGTCGTACTTCGGCGGCTCGGCGAACCGGTCCGGCGAAGGCCCCGGCTTGCGGTGGTCGAGCCGGGCGACGATCCGGCGGGCGATCCGCAGCGCGTCCGCCTCGTCCACCGCGAAGTGGTCGGCCAGGCCTGAGGTGCGGGCGTGCATCTCGGCACCGCCCAGCGACTCGTCGTCGGCCTCCTCCCCGGTGGCCATCTTCACCAGCGGCGGGCCGCCGAGGAACACCTTGGCGCGTTCCTTGACCAGCACGGTGTGGTCGGACATGCCCGGCACGTAGGCGCCGCCGGCCGTCGAGTTGCCGAACACCACCGCCACGGTGGGGATTCCGGCGGCGGACAGCCGGGTGAGGTCCCGGAAGAGGGCGCCGCCGGGGATGAAGATCTCCTTCTGGCTGGGCAGATCGGCACCGCCGGACTCGACCAGATTGACCAACGGGAGCCGGTTGTCCAGCGCGATCTCGTTGGCCCGCAGGGCTTTTCGGAGCGTCCACGGGTTGCTGGCGCCACCACGCACCGTCGGGTCGTTGGCGGTGATCACGCATTCCACCCCCTCGATCACGCCGATGCCGGTGACCAGGGCCGCGCCCACCGGGTAGTCGCTCCCCCAGGCGGCCAGCGGGGACAGCTCCAGGAACGGGGAGTCCGGGTCGACCAGCAGCTCGATCCGCTCGCGGGCCAGCAGCTTGCCGCGCTTGCGGTGGCGCTCCACGTACTTGGGGCCACCGCCCGCCAGCGCCTTGGCGTGCTCGGCGTCGAGCTCGGCGAGCCTGCCGACCATCGCGGCGCGGTGCTCGGCGTAATCGGGCCCGGCCGGGTCGACGCGGGTGGTCAGGACGGTCACAGCAGGGCCTCCGGAATGTCGAGGTGGCGGGAGCGCAGCCACTCCCCCAGGGCCTTGGCCTGCGGGTCGAAGCGGTGCTGGGCTGCGACGCCCTCGCCGAGCAGGCCGGTCACGGTGAAGTTGACCGCCCGCAGGTTCGGCAGCACGTGCCGGGTGACGGTCGACTCGGCGGTCTCAGGGAGGAGTTCGCGCAGCCGGTCGACGGTGAGGGTGTGTGCGAGCCAGCGCCAGCCGTCCTCGCTTCGGGCCCAGACGCCGAGGTTGGCATCGCCCCCCTTGTCGCCGCTGCGGGCACCGGCGACCAGGCCGAGCGGGGCGCGGCGGGTCGGGCTCTCGGGCAGTGGGGCGGGCAACTCGCCCGCTGCTTCGACGGGTTGGGAGGTGACCGGAGCCGACGGGACGGCGATCCGGCGACCGTCCGGCAGTACGGCCGCGTGCTCCACCAGCTTGGCATCGACGTACGCGGCGGTGAACACCCCGTACGGTGCGCCCGCACCGGGTGGCGCGGTGAGGTGGAATCCCGGGTACCCGGCCAGGCCCAATTCGACGGCGGCCTTGCCGAGTTCGCGGCCGACCCTGGCCGGGTCGGGGTCGCGGGCGGTCAGCCGCAGCAGCGCGGAGGCGGTCTCCTCGGTGGCCGCGTCCGGGTGGTCCGTGCGGGCGAGGGTCCAACGCAGTTCGGCCGGGCGGGCCCCGGGCGGCAGGGCGGCGGCGAACTGCTGCTGCACCAGCTCGGCCTTGGCCTCGATGTCCAGGCCGGTGAGCACGAAGACCACCTCGTTGCGGTGGCCGCCGAGCCGGTTGAGTCCGACCTTCAGGGTGGGCGGCGGGGCCTCACCGCGCACGCCGTCGATCCGCACCCGGTCCGGGCCCTCCTCGGTGAGCCGGACGGTGTCCAGCCGGGCGGTGACGTCCGGGCCGAGGTAGTGCGATCCGCCGGTCTCGTACAGGAGTTGGGCGATGACGGTGCCGACGGTGACGGCCCCGCCGGTGCCGGGGTGCTTGGTGATCACGCTGGAGCCGTCGGCGTGCAGCTCGGCGAGCGGGAAGCCCGGGCGGGTCACATCGTGCTCACGGAAGAAGGCGTAGTTGCCGCCGGTCGCCTGCGCCCCGCACTCCAGGACGTGCCCGGCCACCACCGCCCCGGCCAGGGCGTCGAGGTCGTCGGCCGTCCAGCCGAAGTGGGCGATCGCCGGCCCGGCCACCAGTGCGGCGTCGGTGACCCGCCCGGTCACCACCACGTCCGCGCCCTCGGCCAGGCAGGCGGCGATGCCGAAGCCGCCGAGGTAGGCGTTGGCGGCCAACAGTCCCTCGGGCAGGCTCAGTTCGGACCGGCGCGACAGCAGGTCATCGCCCTCGACATGGGCGACGGTCGCTCCGACACCCAGGCGCCGCGCCAACTCCCTCAGCCGGTCGGCGAGTCGGGCGGGGTTGAGCCCGCCCGCGTTCACCACGATCTTCACGTCCCGCTCGCGGGCCAGACCGAGGCACTCCTCCATCTGCCGCAGGAAGGTCCGGGCGTACCCGAGCGACGGGTCCTTCAGCCGGTCCCGGGCCAGGATCAACATGGTCAGCTCGGCGAGGTAGTCCCCGGTGAGCACGTCCAGCGGCCCGCCCGTGAGCATCTCCCGCACCGCCGCGAAGCGGTCACCGTAGAACCCCGAGGCATTTCCGATCCGCAGTACCGAGCGTGCGCGCGCCAAAGCGCCTCCCCTGCCGGTGCGTTGACGACACCCCACACGAGCGCCGCCGGGCAGCAGCGTGGCACCGGCCGAAGAAAAAAGCAATCATGCCTGCTTGTTTTGCTGCTCCGAGCCCCCGCCCACCGGCATCGCGACGGACACCCCCGGTTTCCCATCGAAGATCATCGAGCAGTAGGCTCCCTCCGCAACACGACGCGAAGGGGAACCTCGGTGGCGCGGGTTGCGGTGATCGGTGGGGGTATCGGCGGGCTGGGAACAGCGCTCATGCTCGGACGGCGGGGCCACGAGGTCACCCTGTTCGAGCAGGACGCGCGGCAGGCCGGAGACGACCTGAACCACGACTTCCTCCACTGGGACAGGCCCAGGGTCCCGCAGGCCGTCCAGCCCCACTCCTTCCTCGCGCCCGTGCGCACCGTGCTGAACGCCGACGCCCCCGATGTCTACGCGGACCTGCTGGCCCGCGGCGCCCGGGAGTACCACGACTTCGACTGGTTCGGTGAGCATCCGCCGCACCGGGCCGGTGACGAGGACCTGGTGACCCTGCGCATGCGCCGCATCGTGCTGGAGGCCGCCCTGGCCTCCGCCGTGCGGCGGGAACCCACCGTCGAGGTGCGGCGGGGCTGCCGGGTGAGCGCCCTCGTGGTCGAGGAAGGCCGCCCCACCCGGGTCACCGGCGTACGCGTGGGCGCGCGGACGCACCGGGCGGACCTCGTCGTCGACGCCGCCGGCCGCCGCTCGCCGGTTCCCGGCTGGCTGGTCGCGGCCGGCTGCCGCCCGCCCGTGGTCGACAGCCACCGCGCCGGGATCGCCTACCTGTGCCGCTGGTACCGCCTGCGCGCCGACGGTCCGCGCGACCCCGGGCGGGTGCGGCCCGGCTCGGCCGCGGCGTTCGCGCTCGCCGGCGTCTTCCCGTCCGACAACGACACCTTCGCGGTGAACGTGGTGCTCTCCACCGGCGATCCGAGCCGCAGCGCGCTCATCGACCCGACCGTGTTCGAGGCCGCCGCCCGCAGCTTCCCCGCCTGCGCCGCCTGGCTCGACCTGGACCCGGAACCGCAGTCGGCCGTGCTGGCGATGGCCGGCCTGGACAACCGCTGGACCGCCCTGACCGACGATGACGGACCGGTCGTCACCGGCCTGGTCAACGCCGGGGACAGCCTGATCCACACCAACCCCACCCTCGGCCACGGTGCGGCCCTCGCCCTGCGCACCGCCCAGTACCTCGGCGCCCATGCCGACGAGGTCGCCGAGGACCCCATGGGCTACCACGCCTGGACCACCCGGACGCTCCGCCCGTTGTTCGACGCGCAGGTGACCGCCGACCGCGCCAACGAGCAGCGCCTCGCGCAGAGTTCACCGCTCTCGGACCGGCGGGCCGCCGCCCTGGCCGCCTGCGCCCTCGAGGACCCCGTCGTCATGCGGGCCCGAGCCCAGGTGCGCCATCTGGTGCGCACGCCCGACGAGGCCTACGGCACCGAGGAGGTGGACCGCCACGTCACCGCCTGGCTGGCCGCCCGCCCCGACTTCGAACCGCAGCTCGACGGCCCGACCCGGGACCAGTGGGATGCGCTCACCTCCGCCACCGCGGGTGCGGGCCACCCTGCGTGATCCAGCCCGGACGCGGACCGATCAGGATTCGAGAAGCGCCCGCGCCGGGGCCGCGCCTAGCGTTGCGGTCATGAACGAGATCACCATTCACTGGACCTTCCTCCCGCACACCGACCCCGAGGCCTCGCTCGCCTTCTACCGCGACCTGCTCGGCTTCGAGGTCCGCAACGACGTCGGCGGCGGCCCGATGCGGTGGATCACCGTCGGGCCCGCCGGGCAGCCGGGGGTGTCGGTGGTACTGGAGCCGCCGACCGCCGATCCGGGCGTCACCGAGGACGAGCGGCGTACCATCGCCGAGATGATGGCGAAGGGGACGTACGCCCGGCTGGTGCTCGCCACCGCCGACCTGGACGGGGTGTTCGACCGGCTGAAGTCCGGCGGCGCCGAGCTCGTCCAGGAGCCGACCCTGCAGCCGTACGGCATCCGCGACTTCGCCTTCCGCGACCCGGCGGGCAACATGATCCGCTTCAACGAGGTGCGCTGAGCCTCCGCCCGCCCCGAGGGTGCTCCCTCGGGGCGGGCCCCGATCGACCGACCGTAGGACCCGCCCGACAGCCAGGGAGCGAAGAGAACGATGGCCGAGCCGCACGTCGCCGACAGCCACGACCTGATCCGCGTACACGGCGCCCGCGAGAACAACCTCAAGGACGTCAGCGTCGACATCCCCAAGCGCCGCCTGACCGTGTTCACCGGCGTCTCCGGCTCGGGCAAGAGCTCGCTGGTCTTCGACACCATCGCCGCCGAGTCGCAGCGGCTGATCAACGAGACCTACAGCGCCTTCGTCCAGGGCTTCATGCCCACCCTGGCCCGCCCCGAGGTGGACGTCCTGGAGGGGCTGACCACCGCGATCATCGTCGACCAGCAGCGGATGGGCGCCGACCCGCGCTCCACGGTCGGCACCGCCACCGACGCCAACGCGATGCTGCGGATCCTGTTCAGTCGGCTCGGCAAGCCGCACATCGGCTCCCCCAAGGCGTACTCCTTCAACGTCCCCTCGATCAGCGGCGCCGGTGCCGTGACCGTCGAGCGCGGCGGCAAGACCGTCAAGGAACGGCGCAGCTTCAGCATCACCGGCGGCATGTGCCCGCGCTGCGAGGGCCGCGGCAACGTCTCCGACATCGACCTCACCCAGCTCTACGACGCCACCAAGTCGCTCGCCGAGGGCGCGATCACCATCCCCGGCTGGAAGCCGGACAGCTGGTGGACGGTCGGCGTCTACACCAACTCCGGCTTCCTCGACCCGGACAAGCCGATCCGCGAGTACACCGAGAAGGAACTGCGGGACTTCCTCCACCGGGAGCCGACCAAGGTCAAGATCAACGGCGTCAACCTCACCTACGAGGGCCTGATCCCCAAGCTCCAGAAGTCCATGCTGTCCAAGGACCAGGACGCCCTGCAGCCGCACATCCGGGCCTTCGTGGAGCGCGCCGTCACCTTCACCTCCTGCCCGGACTGCGGGGGCACCCGGCTGAGCGAGGCCGCCCGCTCCTCCAAGATCGGGGCCGTCAGCATCGCCGACGCCTGCGCCATGCAGATCAGCGACCTCGCCGACTGGGTCCGCGCGTTGGACGAGCCCTCGGTGACGCCGCTGCTCACCGCGCTCCAGCAGGCCCTGGACTCCTTCGTCGAGATCGGCCTCGGCTACCTCTCGCTCGACCGCTCCTCCGGGACCCTCTCCGGCGGCGAGGCGCAGCGCGTCAAGATGATCCGCCACCTCGGCTCCTCGCTCACCGACACCACCTACGTCTTCGACGAGCCCACCACCGGCCTGCACCCGCACGACATCAGCCGGATGAACGACCTGCTGCTGCGCCTGCGGGACAAGGGCAACACGGTGCTGGTGGTGGAGCACAAGCCGCAGACCATCGCGATCGCCGACCACGTGGTGGACCTCGGCCCGGGGGCCGGTACGGCCGGCGGCGCGGTCTGCTTCGAGGGCAGCGTGGACGGGCTGCGCACCAGCGGCACCGTCACCGGCCGCCACCTGGCCGACCGGACGGCGCTGCGGCAGACCGTCCGTAAGCCCGGCGGCACCCTGGCGATCCGCGGCGCGAAGACCCACAACCTGCGGGACGTGGACGTGGACGTCCCGCTCGGGGTGCTCACCGTGGTCACCGGTGTCGCCGGCTCCGGCAAGAGCTCGCTGATCCACGGCTCGCTGGGTCGACGGTCAGGGGCTGCGGACGAGAACGTGGTGTACGTCGACCAGGGCGCCATCAAGGGCTCGCGGCGCAGCAACCCGGCGACGTACACCGGGCTGCTGGACCCGATCCGCAAGGCCTTCGCCAAGGCGAACGACGTCAAGCCGGCCCTGTTCAGCGCCAACTCGGAGGGCGCCTGCCCGACCTGCAACGGCGCGGGCGTGGTCTACACCGACCTGGCGATGATGGCCGGGGTGGCCACCACCTGCGAGGACTGCGAGGGCAAGCGCTACCAGGCCTCGGTGCTGGAGTACCGGCTCGGCGGCCGGGACATCAGCGAGGTGCTCGCGATGTCGGTGGCCGAGGCGGAGGAGTTCTTCGGCGCCGGCGAGGCGAGGCTGCCGGCCGCGCACCGGATCCTGGAGCGGCTCGCCGACGTCGGCCTCGGCTACCTGAGCCTCGGCCAGCCGCTCACCACACTGTCCGGCGGCGAGCGGCAGCGGCTGAGGCTGGCCACCCACATGGCGGACAAGGGCGGGGTCTACGTCCTGGACGAGCCGACCACCGGTCTGCACCTGGCGGACGTCGAGCAGCTGCTCGGGCTGCTGGACCGGCTGGTGGACTCCGGCAAGTCGGTGATCGTGATCGAGCACCACCTGGCGGTCATGGCGCACGCGGACTGGATCATCGACCTCGGCCCGGGGGCCGGCCACGACGGCGGGCGGGTGGTCTTCGAGGGCACCCCGGCCGAGCTGGTCGCGGCCCGCTCCACGCTGACCGGCGAGCACCTGGCGGAGTACGTGGCCGGCTGAGGCGCCGAAGGCCCTCCCGTACGGGATGTCAGTCCAGCGGGAGGGCCATCTCCAGGATCCTGGCCTTGGGGTCCAGCGCGTACGGCGTCTCGCCGCCGGTGTACGTGAAGCCGCGCCGCCGGTAGAAGGCGGCGGCGCGGTGGTTCTCCTCGTGCACCCCGAGCAGCATCCGCTCGGCGCCGCCGGTGCGGGCCCAGTCGACGACCGCGTCCAACAGGGCGTCGGCGACGCCGCGTTCGCGGCCGCGGTGGGCCGGGTCGACCCAGACGCCGATCAGATCGACCGCCCCGGCCTGCTCCTTGCTGGGGATCGACAGCATGGTGGCGACCCACTCGTCCGAGTCGTCCACCGCGACCAGGCCGATCTTGCCGGGCTCGTTCAGCCAGTTCGTCCGGGCCCGCCAGTTGCCCTCGCCCTGGTGCTCCGCGTACTCGTAGGGCTCGCCGAACGCCATGGGGGTGTCGAGGAGTTGGGCCAGCCGCACCGTCCGCAGGCGCTGCCAGTCCTCGCGGCCGATCCGCTCGATCCGGTACTCCACGTTCGCCGACCCCCGTCAGAAGCTCCGCCGCCGGCGGTCACCGGCGACGGAGGCAGGATAGCCGTGCGGCCGGTCAGGGCTTGATCCGGACCACCTGCGGGTCGTGGTCGCCGGCCTGCTGGGCGAACTCGGCGTTGATGTGCACCACGTCGTACCTGGCGTAGCCGACCTCGGGGCTGACCAGGATGTGGTCCAGCACCTGGGAGTTGCCCTGGTAGACGTAGGAGTACTGCTCGGTCTCCGACAGCTCGCCTTCCAGCTTTCGCTCAGCTCGACTTCGCTTCTCCTCAGCTTTGCCCGATCCGTTCCACGATCAGCTCGCACAACTCGTGGGTGCGCAGCGCGTCGTGGGCGTCGAGGGTCTTCCCCGCGCGGACGGCGTCCAGGAAGCCGACCACACATTGCTCGATGCCGCGCTGGCGGGCGACCGACACCCAGTCGCCGCGTCGGCGGACGGTGGGCTGGCCGCGGTGGTCGATCACCTCGGCCAGGTTGCGCACCTCGCGCTTGGAGTCGCCGCCGGAGACCTCCAGCACCTCCTCGGTCGAACCCGAGACCCGGTTCATGATGCCCAGCGCGGTGAAGCCCTCCCCGCCGAGCGTGAGCACCACGTGCTCGACCAGGCCGTCCCGGGTGCGGGCCCGGACGTCCACGTGCTCGATCTCGCCGGGGGCGAGGAAGCGCAGCAGGTCCACGACGTGGATGAAGTCGTCGTAGACCAGCGTGCGGGCGGCCTCGGCCAGGCCCTCGCGGTTCTTCTGCAGCACGATCAGGTCGCGCGGCCGCTCCTTGGCCTGGACGTACCCGGGCGCGTGCCGCCGGTTGAAGCCGACCGTCAACGAGCGGCCGGTCCGGTCGGCGAGCCCGACCAGCCGGCGGGCGCCGTCCAGGGTGTAGTCCAGCGGCTTGTCGACGTAGACGTCCACCCCGGCGGTGAGCAGCTGCTCGACGATCGGCACGTGCTGGTCGGTCGCGGCGTGCACGAACGCGGCGCGGATGCCGCTGCCGATCAGCTCACCGAGGTCGGTGAACCGCTGTTCGGCGCCGATCCGGTACGCATCACCGATCCGGTCCAGCTTCACCCCGTCCCGGGTCATCAGCCGCAGGTCCAGCCCGGGCAGGGCGCTGAGCACCGGCAGGTAGGCCTTCTGCGCGATGTCGCCCAGGCCGATCACCCCGACCGGGAGCCGGGGTTCGGAAGCAGCGGTCGCGCCCATGGAATCTCCTGCCGTGGAACGGACGGTCGTCACGTCGAGCCATCCTACGTGCCTGGTCACGGCGGTCGGCGGGACCGCCCGGGGCCCGGAGGCGCCCCGCCGTGCCGCCTCGCGGGCATGACCGGAACTACTGATTCGGCCGTACTGCGGCGGTAATGATCCGGTCGTAGCTTGTCCGACCGCCGCCGACGGGGGGCTTGTGAAGATCCCGTGACTGCCCCACAGTCGTTCCGGCCCAGAGCGAACACCCCGTCACAGGAGGCACGATGACCAGGTCCGTGTTCCAACCCCCTGCCAAGCGTGCGGCGGCCCTCGCGGCTCCGCTGCTCGCGCTCGCCACCCTCGGGCTCGCCGCCCCCGCCCACGCGGACACCGCGCTGAGCGCCGACGTGACCTGCGACGCCGGCAACAGCCGCTGGGTCTGCGACGCCTCCGTGAGCGGCGGCAGCGGGAGCTACAGCTACTCCTGGAGCGCGGTGACGAACGCCGGCTTCTTCTCCGGCCTCGCCTCGTCGAGCGCCTACGGGCCGTGTCGGACCAACATGCCGGCCGGCGTACAGGTGACGGTGACCGACACCGCCACCGGCGCCAGCGTCTCCGCGCCGGGCCGCTTCTTCTGCTACGCCATCGCGCCGTAACGGCCGACCGGTCGTGCGGGGGGGGGGGCGCGCCCCGCCCCCCCCGGGGCCACCACCACCCCGGGGGGGGGGGGGGGGGGGCGCCCGCCCCCGGGGGGGCCCCCCGGGGGGGGGGGGGGCCCCGCCCCGCCCCCCCCCCCCCGAGCCTCCGGGGCGGGTTCG
>NZ_JBEXKB010000076.1:0-37592 GCF_040609455.1 Kitasatospora sp. NPDC004669 | reverse complement strand
ATCGCGCTGATCACCGCCCTGTGGCGTTGCCCGGCCTGCCACCGAAACCCGAACGACCTCACCGGCCTTGGTCAAGGACCATGACCGAGCCCTGGCCTCTACCGTTGATCACAGCAGTACATGATGGCGGTGCCGGCAGAGTGGTGGGGGTTCGAAGTGAAGCGCCTGGGGTGGATCGCACTTGCGATGGCGTCAGCGGTGGTGAGCGGTTGCAGCAGCCACTCCGCCCGGCGCCCGGGAGCCGCTGCAGTGCCGGGTGGCACTGGTCAGGTACCCCGGCGTGGACTGGGACACTGCGGTGCCTTCGTGCGCATGGGCAGACGTCTCCACAGTAGTGAGAGCCACGGAAGGAACGTCGTCGATCCGTCCCGAGGAGGTGGACCTCGACGCCCTGGCCGCCGAGGTCAGCGCGATGCGCGATGACGTGAGGGTTGGTTAGCCAGCCCGTCACCGCACCGTGCACCACGCCGGAGGCAGCCCATCCACCTCGCCCACAATCGGGCGGCCATCGGCCGGAGCGAGTGGACGTGGACCTTCGGGCTGGGTTCGAGGCGGTGTTCCTCGGTCCGGTTGGTCAGATAAACGGTCACCCGGCCCGCTCGTCCCGCACCGAGCGGACCGCCATCAGCGCCACGATCGCCGTCACCAGTACACCGAGCACCGTCCAACCGGCCACCGTGGTGAACAGGAACCGGAACAACCCGTGGATCAGGACCCGCCCCAGGAACCGCCCGATGAACTTCATCCGCGAACCGTACCCGACACCCGGGAATGGGCCGACGAGCCCCGCCCGGGTCAGCCCAGCGCCGGCACCGGCTGCGGCGCCTGAAGGGTGTCAAAACTCCGAACAAGCCGCTGAGTTGGACCTTTCCATCGGATCGACGGGTGATCGGGCGGGGGCGGCGTGGTACTCGTCGAGAAGTCCGGCGAGCACTCGGCAGCGTCTGACCGCCACAGAGGGCATGGGGATGACGTTCGGTCCGTCGTCCAGGGCGTCGAGCTTCGCTGTCTGGTCGGGGGTGAGGTTGTCGGCCTTGCGCCGGCAGCGCATCCACGCGCCCCACCGCGTAGCCGTCGAGCTTCGCGGCGGCAGGGATGGCCAGATGGCCGTGGTGGGCGCCCCAGGCGCGGGCGTAGGAGTGACCGCGCTCCCAGGCGTTCGCGCGCTTGGACCAGATCATGCCGAGCGCGTCCAGCTCGGACACCCGGGCCACATCGCGCAGGCCCTGGCCTGCACGGTGTCAAGACTTGTGCTGCTCGTGCTCCCGGTCGGCCTGGCGCCGGTCGTACGCGGCGCGGCTGTCCGGGTTCTCCAGCGCCTCGGTCGGGCAGTGCCGCCCGGCGCGGCCGTAGCGCCACCACACCGGCCCGAGCGGCCCGTGCTCGGCGAGGAGTTCCAGGGTGGCCGCGACGATGGGCACCAAGTCGTCGTACTCGCGCCAGCCGTCGTCTGCGCGCACCTGGTGGCGGGCGACCAGCCGTGCCTGCTCGGCCCGCGCTGGGCCTGGGCGCGTTGTGCTGTCGTGGTCGCGGTGTCGTCGCGCCTGTGGTCAAGGTCGTCCCCGTCACGGGTTTGTCCCAGCGGTCGGCGACGGCGTCGACGGTGCGCGGCGGCGGTGTGAACCGGCGTCCGGGCAGGTCGGCGGCGGGGTGCGGCACGGCACGGCGGGCGACGGCGCGGGTGGTTTCCGGCCGTACATGTCACAGCACTGTCCTGGGTGCGGCCCAGGCGCAACGGTTCGTCCGGGAGAGCGGTCCTGGTCTTCGGAAACCCGCTCGCACCGAACACCAGGCACCGCCGCCCACCCGGAGGAAAACACCGTGCGCGTCCACAAGCTCGTCTTCGCCGCCCTGGCCGTCACCGCCGCCCTCTCACTCACCGCCTGCCAGGACGACGAGACGGGCACCGCACAAGGCGCCCCGACCACCGCCCCGGCCGCGACCACCGGCGCCTCCCCCGGCGGCGGTCCGGCCTCCAGCGCTCCGGCTTCGAGCGGACCGGGGAAGAACAGCACGCCGCCCACCGCCGCACCGGCCGGCTCCACCGCGGCCGGGAAGACCGCCAAGTGCCGAACCGCAGACCTGACCATCACCGCCGCGGACCGCACCATCACCGGCGACGCCGACAACACCGTCGTGGTCGAGCTGAAGAACCACAGCGGCAAGGACTGCACACTCTCCGGATACGCGGGCGTCGACCTGAAGACCTCCGCGGGCACGCTGTCCGCGAAGCGCTCCGGCGAACCGGTCGTCACAGGCGTCGTGACGAACGGCAAGTCGACCTACTTCGGCATCAGTTACCCGGCCAACACCTCGGGCGGCTCCGGCGTCCGGATCACCGGCCTGGTGGTGACCCCGCCGGACGAGACCCAGTCGGTCACCCTGCCCTGGCCGGGCACCGGCTCGCTGCCCGTCACGGACGCCGGCGGATCCCCGGTGAAGATCGGCCCGATGGGAAGCGCCGGCCAGGGCCAGTGACCGCAGGCGCCCGCCCGGGCCCGGACAGTGCCGTGGCCATCGACCGGGCAGCAGCCCGGGCGGCGGGCGATCAGATCGGCTGGTCCCGGCACACCACCGGACAAGTCCTGGTCGTCATGCCCGACAGCCTCCGACACAGACCTGCGGACGACAGAACAGCCCCGCACACACCCACCGGGGCGCAGCACCGGGCCGCTGAGAACGAACACCGACGGGCGCAACGGCTCGGCAGACGTTCTGCGGCCCGGTATGCCGCAGCGGGCCTGGCGCCACCGGAAGCGGCGGGACCTGCTGGGTTCTCCATCGCAAGCGCCTGGACCTCCGCATCGTTCGTCGGCTAGTCAAAGATGCAGCAACGCCAGTCGTGTGGGGGGATGTGGGCGGCATCAGCCCCCGACCTGCTACCCGAGCCGAGCGCCCCATGCTCTGGAACCAGCTCAAAGACGAGTACAGGGGCCCCGGCGGTGTGTGGTCAACCGGCCGCTACTTGGCCCATGAGTTCCGCGCCGAACCGGGACGCCGCATGCTCTACATCGAAGACCACTGCTGAGCGAACCGGCGGGTTGGGGATAAGACCCACCTTCACGGCCTTGGTTTGATCACCAGCGTCTCGACAGCGAACATGATCGCCCCGAGGCCGCTCCGCTGTCGGAGAATGTGAGATCCCGCAGCTCTTGATCGTCGAGTTCGCGTGCCGTCGGCTAGGAGGACCCGAGCAGGGCAAGGACCGGTGCCAGTCCGCCCGGGCGCTGATCGACCGGCAGGTGGTCAACGAAGTGCACCGGGCAGCCCAGGACCTGCGCGCCGCCGTCCGCGATGCGGTCGTCGCCGACCATCAGCACATCGGCGGGTGACAGGCCGAGCTGGTCGCAGGCGACTCTGAAGATCGCTGGGTCGGGCTTCTGTACGCCCAGCTCGAAGGAGAGCACGTAGGTGTGGACCAGCTCGTCCAGTCCGTACGCGCGGAAGATCGGCCGAAGGTCCCACCCGATGTTGCTCACCACCGCCACCGGGAACCCCCGTCCACACAGTTCACGCAGCGTCGATTCGGCGTCTGGGTAGGGCTGCCATGCGGCGGGCGTCATGTGGCGGTCGTACAGCGCCTGCGCCAACTCCGGTACTGGTAGCCCGGCTTCCCGGGCCAATGCGGTGTAGGCAGCTCGGTGCTGGTCGACACTCAGGTCTCGTTCGCGCCAGAGTGTTTCGAGGTGCGTGGGCACGTGCCTCGGTGCCGGTCCCCCTGGAAGCGCTCCGTACTCCGTCAGCCGCCGTACCAAGTCGGTGAACTCGTCGTCGGCCGGACGGCTGCCGGCCGCCGTCAGAACCGCACCGAGCCACTCTGCGGTCGACTCGATGCGCAGCAGTGTGCCGGAGAAGTCGAACATCACTCCTTGGATCATGTCGTGATCGTAAAGCGGTCGAGCTGCCGGTGGGGCCGTCATCAGCCATGGACCAACCACAGGTAGAGGTTGGAGAACGAGCGCACGGCGCTCACCGCGCCGCTGGTCGTCATCAACGACATCACCGCCGACCTGGCGCTGCTGCGCGAGGCGATCGACCAGGCCCTCGCCATCGGCGCAGCCGCCCGGCCGACGGCGCGGCGCAGCCCGCGCGGGATCGGGGGACGATCACCGCAGGCCCACCGGAACGAGAGCGGACACGGCGGCCGCCCGAGGAAAGCCGGCGCCCGCGAAAGCCCCGGGGGGTGCGGGCAGCCGGACGACACCCGCGCGCACGGCGGCCGCCGTCGGCGACTGACCGACGCACAGAGTGTGCTGGCCGTCCTCGGACAGGGCAAGGGCCCGCTGCGGGCCAGGGAGGTGACCGTCCTGCTCGGACTCGACGACCAGAACGGAGCGCTCGACGCGGTGCGCACGATGCTCGAACGCCTCGCCAAGACCGGACGGGCGCAGCGGACGGGCCGCGGCTTGTACGACGCGGTGGCCGGCTGACGGCCGTCACGCTGGCGGACCTGGCTGATTCGGGTGGTGCCGATGGGTACGTCGGCACCACCCCGGCCCGTTGAGGGGATTTGCGCGGACGCTCCTCCCGCTCCTTACGGCTGGTCGGCCCGCCGCTGCGGTTGCGGGCGGCTTTGCCCGGGTCTTGCGCCGGGACCACCCTCAGCCCAGCCCGACGATGTCGATCACGTGCAGGTCCGGACGGTGTCTGCTGGCTCGTCGCCGGTGCCGCCATCGACGCCGGCGCGCTGCTTCCCTGGCCCGCCACGGGACCGTCGTGGCCGCCCGCCGGCGCCGCACACGCGGTCAGCCCCAGCGCAGCAGCGCAGCCCCCCGCCGTGGCCCTGCCGGTCCTGCTCCTCCAAGATCCTTCCGCCGTGGTGCCGCAAGTCGCCGAAGGTCAGCGAGGTACTCCCGCTGCTCCACCTGCACGGCCTGTCGTCCGGCGACTTCGTGCCCGCACCGGAGCAGTTCCTCGGCAGCGCGGCCGGCCTGTCGCCGGTGACCGTGACCCGGCTGACCAGGCAGTGGCAGGATGGTCACGCCGTCTTCCAAGGCCGGGACCTGTCGGACCGCGACTTTGTCCACGTGTGGGCCGACGGGGTCCACCCGACGGTCCGGCTGGGCCAGGTGCGCTCGTGCGTCCTGGTGCTGCTCGGGGTCCGTCCAGACGGCACCAAGGAGCTGATCGCGTTGGCCGAGGAGCTTCGGGAGTCCACCCGAGCGTGCCCGACGGGTCGGCACAGCCCCTGCGACTCTCCCGGCTACGCTCGCTCGGGAGCGCCCCGCGGCGCGTGGCCGCGGGGCGCCTTGTGGGGTTCAGTCGACCGGCTGCCCGTTGTACGTACCGCCCACGCAGGGGTTGCCCGGCAAGTCGATCCGGGGCGTTCCGCCGCCCTTCTCGCACTGAGAAGGGGTGACGTAGGACGGGGCACCCTGTGCGGTGGCGGCCGTGGCGGTGGCGGCGCCTGTGAGGCCGAGTCCGGCCAGGGCTGCCGTGGCAGTGACGGCGGCGAGCATTCGTCGAATGCGCATGTGGTTCCCCTTTCACGGATTGCCTCGGTTGGGGCACTAATCAGCCTGATCTTCATCCATGTGGGTGGCACGTCATGTTGCGCCATTCGGGTGACAGTTCTGTCGGGTGCGGGGTCGGTGACGCGACCCGCCGGACAGGCCATCTACAGGGCGTTTTGTCAAGCGGTACAGGGGTGACCTGCCACCGGCGTGGTGGGCTGGCGGCCTCGGCCCGGCTGCGCAGGAAAGCGGCCCGGGTCGTGCTCTGCCGCTCGGGCGCGGGCGGGACGCCGTGCGAGGGGAGGATCTCCCGGACGGTGGAGGCGGCGACCTTGATGCCGAGGGCTGCGAGTTCACCGTGGATGCGCCGGTAGCCCCACGAGCTGTTCTCGCGGGCCAGGCGCAGGACCGGGGCGTGGATCGACCGGACGGTGGGCGGGCGCCCGCGACGCTTCGGTGTGCAGGTGCGGCATGGCGCCGCTCGAGCGGGTCGCGGTGCCACCACAGGACCGTGTCCGGGCGGACCGGCGACACAAGGCGCCGCAGCCTGTCGGTGGGCGTCCGTGCCGCCCCGCGGGGAAGACAACCACGAGGCCGACAGACGCGACCCGCGGCCAGGTGACAAGGCTGCGACCAGGCCGGATGATTTATCGGCACCCACACTGCTCAACGAGAACCACATCGCATCGATCCCGCATCCTCAGCCTCCACGGGAAACCCCCAGATCAGCGGCCTGATCGGAGTTCTGACACCCTTCAGGCGTGCATGGCCCTTCTTCTGTGACTCCGGCCCTCGCCGTCTGCGAAGCAGTTGGAGCGGCGCCGGGCGACGTGAGGAGCCCGCGTCCGCTGCGTGGAGTGCGGCAGCGGGCGCGGGCACGACGGGTTTACCCGGGGGCGGGATGCCCGGCCGGGTGGGTTACAGGGTGCTGCACTGGCCGGTGCGGGCGGCGGTGACGGTGTTGGGGTGGCCGTCGTTGGTGGGGGGCGGGGTGTTGCCCGAGCAGGCCAGGGAACCTCCGATGGTGTTGCCTTCGATCTCGGGGCGGTTGTCCTCGGGGAAGGGCCCGGTGCCGGTGTTGCCGGTGACCAGCAGGGTTCCGCCGATGTGGTTGCCGACGGTCTCCAGACCGCCGGTGTTGTTGCTCAGCTGGACCGACGACTGGATCTGGTTGACGGCGCAGTGGTCGTCGCCGGGATCGCCGATGACGACGAACCTGCTGGCTCCACTGGCGGTGAGGGAGCCGGTGACGGTGGTGCCGCACACCCCGACCAGGGTGGAGCCGAAGGAGGTGACGCTGCCCTGGACGGTGGAGTTGCCGATGAACAGGGCGGTGCCCGCGCCGGCTGTGACGCTGCCGTGGACGGTGGAGTCGAGGATGCAGGTGCTCTCGCCGGTGGCGATGACGCTGGACACGGAGCCGGTGACGGTGCGCGTGCAGTTGACCGTCTGGGTGGCGCTTTCCGCGGCGGGGGCCGCGTAGGTGGCGTCGCCGCTGTACTGGGCGGTCAGGGTGTGGGTGCCGGGCAGCAGGTTCGACCAGGTCAGCTGGGCCTGGGCGCAGTGGTCGCCTCCGCCGGGGGACAGTGGGGCGGTGCCCAGGGTGGCGCCGCCGTCGGTGAAGGTGACGGTGCCGGTCGGGATCGCGGTGGAGTTGGGGCAGACGGTGTCGGTGAGCGTGACCGGGTGCCCGAAGAGCGACGGGGTCGGGGAGGCCGTCAACGTGGTCATCACGGCGGGGGTGACCGTGAATGTGAGGCCGGTACTGCCGGTACTGCTGGTGCTAGCGGTCCTGCCGGAGTCAGTGGTGGCGGTGCCACCGGGTTTGGTGAGGCCGGCGGTGAAGGCGTCGATCATCGGCACCGTCCCGTCGTTGACCCGGGCGACGTAGGTACGCTGAACCGTGGCGGTCCAGGCTGTGGCCAGGACAATTGCCAGGACGGCCAGCCCGGTTAGCGTGACCGCCCCCGTCCTGCGGGCCCGTACCCTCAGCCACAATCGAAACATGCCGCCCGTACCTCCCGTGCCGCGACTTGCTCCGGCCCGCCCTCTCTCATGTTTGAACACCGGCATCTCCGCTTCCAACCGTCGATGACGAGCCGTAGGCACTCACCGTGACATGGACATTTCTTTACGCTTCCGTGAGTGGGCTCGCGAATACAACACGACGGTGATCGCGGCGAGCACACGGAGTCGACGAACACAGCGGTGGGCGAGTGGCGTGCCGAGGCCGGAGCTCCGGCGAGGATGGCGCCGGCGCAGAAGGAGCGGTGACGCGCTTGATGAGGACCGTCATGCGTCGCTCACGGAGCAGGTCAGCCGGCTGCGGGGGCGGGGCCTGGTTGGAGTGGTCATCGGCGGCGCCGGAGGAACTTGGAGAGCAGAAGGCATAGAGCGGTGAGGGCGAGGACCGAGAGCCCGGCGACCGCGGGGGTGGGCAAGTGCCCTTGCTGGGCGACCGACGCGGCGACCGATCCGACGCTACCGGGAGTCGTTGGGAAGGTGATGGTGGCGCGGGTGGTGTGCTCGACCAGGCCGCTCTTGAGCGTGAGCTCCACGGCCCACGGGCCGTTCGGCAGCGGTGCGTCCAGCGGGACGGCCGCCTCCGCGAGGTCGCCCGGAGCCAGTGTGGTGCCCTTGGCGGCCGAGAACGGTCCGGCGTGCAGTCCGCCCGGCCCGTCGAAGAGGGAGAGTGCCCCGCTGATGTCCAGGGCACGGCCCCCCGTGTTGTGGATCCGGGCGCGAACCTCTCCCCGCCCGTCGCGGGCTCGGGTCGGATAGATCCGCTCGATCTTGAAGTCCGAGGGTGGCTCACCACCGGGACCGACGTCGATGTACATGCGGACGCCCACCCGGCCCAGCATCGTCAGATTGTGCGAGCGGTCCGTGGGGGTGCTTGTCTGCGCCCAGATGACGCCGTATCGCTCCCCGGCGGCGGCGTCCCTGGGCACCTGGATGGTGGTGCGTACCCGCGCCGTTTCGGAGGCCGCCAGCTCAAGGTCCGCCGTATCGAGTGATGTCCAGCCGGTCAGCTCGTTGGGGGTGCGCTCCGGCGCGAGGGTGAACTCACCCTTCGCGATGGTGGCTGCCGCGGCGTAGACGTTGACGTGCATCGGTGTGGACGACTTGTTGGTGATTTCCACCCGCCGCTCGATGGTCGAGCCGGGTGCGACGTGGTCGACGATGTAGGCGTGCGCTCTGGGATCGGCACGGCGGTTCTCCGGAGCGTCGAGCAGCTTGATACCGATGGTCCTGCCCGCAGCCGGGTCCTGGGGGGAGGGCGCCCCGTGCCCCGCCGCCGGCATCACCCCGGCGGCCTGTACGAAGGCCAGCATCAGCAGGAGAACCCAGTACCGGCGCGCACCCTTCATTCCGTCAGGCAACGGATTGGGTCAGCGTTCCGGTGTAGGTTCCGGCGACGGCGCCGGCCGGCACGCTGACGGCGACTGTCGGGTCCCAGGACGCGGTGTTGTCTCCGACACCGGCGCTCCCGGTGAGTACCGTCTGCGCGGCATTGCTCAGCGTCACGTTCGTTGTAGTGACGGTAATGGTACCGGTCGTCGTCACCGTCCCGACCGAGTAGGTAGCGTTGGTGGCGGGAATCGTCGACGCGCCGTTCACGAAGTCCGTCTCCGCCGCGGTTACCGTCCAGGAGGCCGAGGCGAGGGCACGGTCGTCGGTGACGGTACAGGGACCGATCGGCGCGCTGATCGTGGTGCCGGGCGCTCCCGAGCCGAGGGTGGCACTGACCGGTACCGACAGCGACAATGCGCCGGACGTGACGGTGAACGTGACCGTGGTGCTGGGGTCGTCCGCCGCGATGGCGAGGCTCGGCTGGACCATGATGAGAGTAGCGGCTGCGGCCGCGACAGACAGGATTCGTGTGCGCACGGTAACTCCCGAGGTAGCCACCCGCCAGCGGACATCCTGGCTGACGGCGGACATGCTGGTTGACGCGACTCGGACGGTCGGGAGCGGCCTGTTCACACAAGCCGACGGGATCCGCGTGCATGGCGCCGCAGGGCCCTGATACCGCCGAGACTGTGGTGCTTGATCGAGAAGCTCCGGTATCAGGGGCCGACCCGGTCGTAGCGGAGCGCGGTGAAGCCAACGCCGTCGGAGTAAACCTGTGCGATAGCGGCCGCCCCGACGGCGTTGATCTCCTGCGCCTGCAGCCGGATCGTCGTCGGCCCGCTGACCCTGATCAGCTCGCTGATCGGCGCAGTCGCGTTACCGCCGTCAACGGCGGTGCCCGGGTGCGGTTTCTCGTCGATGATCTGGTACACGAGCCGCTCGCTCTCCGGCACCTCGGCGCCGGAGGTGACGTTCCACAGCCGCGCGCTCATGAACACGTTGAGCGGCGCCGTGCCCTGGAGGCGTCCGCGGACGTCCGCGTCGAGCTCGTACGTGCCGGCCCGGGGAAGCGTGACCTCCAACGGGGTATCGGTCCACGTGCCGGGCGGCAGGTCGACGATCGTGTGCAGCTTCGCGATCCCCCTGTCCGCACTCGGTGCGGCCGGGGCCGCACTCACGTTGCCCTGCGCGGCTACCACGGTCATGGCGCCCACGAGCAGCACGGCCGCGGTGGCAGTGAGACCGGTACGCGGGGTTGGCATGGTTCCTCCCGAACGAAGGCGATGGAATGTGCCTCTGACAAGGTAGAAATCACCCACAGCAGGGCCCATCGCCCGAACGGGTGAGGGCCGCTCGCACATCAAGCACACGCGCTGCGGGCGTACGCCTACTCGGGCCGGCCCGGCTCGCTCGCGGACCGGGTGGCCGCGCTGAAGGAGATCGACCCGGACTGGAACCCCACCTGGCCGCTGGACCGGCAGCGCCACTACGTCGGGGTCCGCAGGTACCTGGCGGGCAGGGCGCAGCTGGGCCGGTCTGCTGTCGGGGGTGACGATCCATGAGCTGGACGTCGGCGGTGGCACCGTTCCGTGCGAGCGTCCGGGAACGGAGCGAAGCGCGGCCGGGTCCCGGGAAGCAGGGGGGTGTTCCGCGGGGCCTGGCCGGTAGGAGGCCGGCAGCGCCGAGCCGCGGCACGGCTGCTCTGCCCGGCGGCCATGGCCGGTACAGCGCCAAGGGGCGTTAATGCCAGCGCGGCGGCAAGCGCCGAAGCGCGCTCAGGAAGTAGGCGCCGGTGTACCGGGAGGGGCGCTGGCGCAGCAAGGTTCCCTGGATGTCCTCCAGCTCCAGCATCTGGGCCTCGGCATTCGCTGTCGGATCTGCCATCGCGATGGTGCCTTCCTGGATGCGTGCCCGGACGCGCGGTGAGGCTCAGCGGTACGGGGGGACGTCGTCCGCGGCGCGTGGCTCGCGGCGTTCCTGCTGGTTGAGCCGGTGGCGCAGGGTGGAGGAGCGGCGGTAGACCTCCTTGCGGGCCCGCATGATGCTGCCCAGCGGCCGGTGAGCTTCTGGTACGCGCCAAGGGGTGAAGGACAGCGCGTCCATCCGCTTCAGGTTCTCCTCCCCGGAGATGTCCTGCTGGGGCAGGCGCAGCCTGGCCACCGTGACGTATGCGGACAGTTGCTCGGGCCATTCGACCGTCAGGTCCTCCACCGGCATCCGCTCCAGGTCGGCACAGAGCTGGACCTGGAGGTCGAAGGTGTAGGGCCGCTCGCTCAGCTCGGCCACCAGCGCGGGCCGGAAGACCTCCGCGGCCGAGGCCAGGTCCATCTCCCGCCGGACCACGGCGGCCGCGCAGCCGGGATCCGGTGTCAGGCGCACCTTGGCGATGTAGTCGCCGCGCCGCACCGCGCCCATCGTGGTGTAGGTGGACAGCAGGACGTTGACCAAGGGCCGCTGCGAGACGATGAGGAAGGTCAAGAACTCCTCCCACGCCCACTCGTCCTCGCTGAGGGTGCCCTTGCCGGTCACGTAGTCACGGTAGAAACGGTGCCGGCCGCTCTTGCCCTGGGCGAAGTACTCGCCGGCCGAGAGGAACAACTCCTGGATGAACAGGTAGTGCTCCACGGTGTTGCAGAAGAACACCGGTGCGTTGATCGTGTTGTAGTCGAACGTCCGACTGTCCGGCTCGTCCTCCAATAGCGTGGGACCGTCGATGTCGAACATCTTCAACGCCAGCCCGGTCGCGCGCCCCAAGCGGGCGTCGGCCCCGGCGTGGGGCGAGCCATTGGAGAACCGCACCAGAGCGTCGTGCCTGCCCGGGCGAGCGTAGATACCCTGCGCGTACTCGGCGGGAAGACCGTCGAGGATCTCCACTTCCCCCCTGACCAGCCCGTAGCCCTTGGCGTGCGCGTCGCGGACCGCCTGACCGGTGCCCTCCGCCGACACCGACTCGGTGATGTACCGCTCCATCCTCGCGATCACGGTCTGCACATGCTCCGCGAAACCAGGCTCCGCGATCTCCACGTCCGTTGTGTAGGGGACGAACCGCGACGGCATGACTCGACCGCTCCTTCCCGCCCGTGAGCGGGCTTGCCAAGGGACGACACGATGCCCGGCGGCACGGCGCTGGGCCAGGTGAGTCCGGCAGCCACCAGATCACGAGGGGCGCCTCGGTGACGCTTGAGGTCCCTCACTGGGCAACACGATTCAGCGACGCATGGCCGCAGCTCCTTGTCCAGGTTAGGCACATCCGGCCGGCCTGTTGACGGACGCGGGGCTTGATGTGCCGGCGGGACCACCCGTTCGCCTCTCCCGCGGCACGCCGGTCACGACCGAAAGGTGGGAGGCGATGCGATGCGTGAGCGCCGGTCAGTGAGCGAGTGCCGCCTTGGTCACCACGATGACCGCGCCGAGAAGGAGGTCGACGGCACCGTTGACGAGCACCATGCGGCGGGAGACACCGGCCCGGACCACGGAAAGGGTCGCCCAGCCGACCTGCTCGCAGGCCAGGGGTTGTCAGGCATCAGCCCGGCGCCCACGCGACCAGCACGAAACCCACCACCGTGACCGCACCGCTCTGTCTGAAGGTCTTACGGACCACACGATGACCAGGCGGCCGTCACGTCAGACAGCCCAGAGCCCCACTGGAGGGCCGACCGCCTCCACATCGGACGAGGGGTTCTCTGAATCTTCCGGCAGCCCGGCGGGGCCGACCAGAGCGGCGACCCGGCGGCGGTGAAGACCAGGGCGACTGGCGGGTACCCGGCTCGGGTGTGCCCGGGGTAGGCCCGGCACCACCAGTGCACCGTGCGGCCGGCGCTCTCCTCGCCAGCCAGGGCCGGGTCGTTGTCGCGGGCCTTCACGCGGAACAGTTCGCGGTAGGCGGTGAACTTCGCCGCGTCCCGGGGCGGGGGCCGTGGTGGAGCGGTCGACCTCGACCGTGAGGACCGGCACGCCGATCTCCGGGGCCTGCCACACGCCGTCCGGGCGCACCTTGCGCTTGCCGCCGGGCAGCGGGAACTCGGTCTCGGTGGACCAGGAGCGCACGGTGCCGACGCCGCCCGCGGCCCCGGGCGCGGTGCCGTCGAGGACGAAGGCGAGCACGGTCTCGTTGACCGCCATCGCGTGCTGGGCTCCGGAGCGGCCGGCGCCCCAGGCCGTGCCGCCCATCTCCCAGCGGACCATCCCGAGTACCGAAGCAACGGCGTCCAGCCCGGCGGCGCCTTCGAGTCGCCACGTCTTGTGCCGGTCCTTGCTGTTGCCGTCGGAGGCGACCAGGCCGTGCAGCGCGAGGTCGCCGAGCGCCCGCCGGACCGCCCTGTTCGACGCCGCCTGCGGGCGCAGCAGCCGTTGGAGCCGGTCGGCGGTGGCGACCTTGAGGACACCGAGCGCGGCGAGGACGTCGGCGCGCAAGCTCGTGGTCGAGCCGTTGGGGTAGTCGGCGCCGCGCCGGTACGCGGTCCGGCCCCGCCGGACCGGCCGGGTCGGCTGCCCGCCGTCGCCGGCCGGCCGCGCCGGTCGTCCTGGTCGTGGCCGTCGTTGTGGTCGTCGGGCTGGGCTGGGCGCTGATGGGTGCTCACGGGCTTCTCCCGGTGGTCGTGGTCGCTGCTGCCTCTGAGGGATATCCGGCGCTCCTGACAGCGGCCAAGCCCGTTGTCGGCCCGCGCGCCGCGCCCGGGCGCCCGGCAGGGGTCCTGGCTCAGCTCGGCAGCTGCAATCGGAACAGGGCGCCGCCGCCGCGGGCCGCTTCGGCGGTGAGCTGGGCACCGTGTGCCTGGGCGATCTGGCGCGCCATCGCGAGCCCGAGCCCGGAGCCGGGCAGCGCCCGCGCGGCCGAGGCCCGGTAGAAGCGGTCGAAGACGTACGGCAGGTCCTCCGGCGCGATGCCGGGTCCGTGGTCGCGGACGGTCAGTTCCAGCTCGGCGGTGAGCCGCACCTCGACCGTGCCGCCCGCCGGGCTGAACTTGGCCGCGTTGTCCAGCAGGTTGGAGACCAGTCGGGCGAGCCGGGCCGGCACGCCGGGGACGGTGCGCTGCCCGGCGTCGTTCGCCAGGTCGAACCGGATCGCGGGCCAGTGGTCGCGCGCGGCGGCCACGCAGTGCTCGACCAGCGGGCCCACCCGGACCTCTTCGAGCAGCGGGGGCGGCTCCTCGTCGCGGGCCAGCTCGATCAGGTCGTTCACCAGGCCCGTCACCTCGCGCAGCTGGCGGCGCAGCGCGGCGGCCGCCCGCTCGCGCTGGCTGTCGGTCAGCCGGTCGGCGCGGGAGAGGAGTTCGGCATTGGTGCGCAGCGCGGTGAGCGGGGTGCGCAGCTCGTGCGAGGCGTCCGCGACCAGCCGGCGTTGGGCGGCCACGGACTGTTCCAGCTCGCCCAGCATGGTGTTGAAGCTGCCGGCCAGCCTGGTCAGTTCGTCCTCCCGACGGCCGGGCGGCAGCTCGATCCGCAGCCCGGCGTCGCGGGTGTCGGCGATCCGCTCGGCGGTCCTGGTCAGCCGGGTGACCGGGGCGAGGCCGGTGCGGGCGACCGTGTGGCCGAGGGCCGCGGCCAGCAGCACCCCCACCGCCGCCACGGCCGCCATCAGCTCGCCGGCCTGCCGCACCCCTTCCTGGACGCTGTCGGCGCGCAGCGCCACCTGGACCGCCTGCCGGGTGCCGGACGGCGCCGTGAGCATCGGTGTGGTGAGTATCCGGGCCGGGTGGCCGCCGATGGTGAGGTCGGTGAAGTAGCCGCCGCGCAGCCGGTCCGCGACCTGGCGGGTGGCCTGGGTGACCGGCAACAGGTACGGCTGGGCCGGGTCCCTGCCCGGGTCGGCGGGCACGATCTGCGCACACGCGGGAGCGGCCAGGTAGTTGCACTCGCCGTAGACCACCTGGGGGCCCTGGCCGCGGTGCTGCTGTTGCACCAGGGTGGCCTGCTGGGTGAGGTGCTGGTCCAGCTGGCTGTCGAGCTCGTAGCGGACGATGCTGAACGCCGCCGCGCTGATCCCGAGCGCCACCACCGCGACCGCGGCGGTGCAGGTGAGCGCCAGCCGGGTGCGCAGCGGGCGGCGGCGGCGCCAGCGGGCGTGCGCCGTCACGGCCGGTCCAGCTTGTACCCGACCCCGTGCACGGTGTGCACCAGCCGCGGCTCGCCGCCGGCCTCCAGTTTGCGGCGCAGGTAACCGACGTACACCGCCAGCGAGTTGGAATCGGGCCCGAAGTCCGATCCCCAGACCCGTTCCATGATCACTTCGCGCGGCAGCACCTGGCCGGGGTGGCGCAGCAGCACCTCCAGCAGCGCGAACTCGGTACGCGAGAAGTCCACCGGGCGCTCGCCACGGGTCCCGGTGCGGGTGACCGGGTCGACCACCAGGTCGGCGAACTGGTAGCTGGGTTCCTCGGGCGCCGGTGCGCTGCGCCGCAGCAGGGCGCGCAGCCGGGCGGTCAGCTCGTCCAGGGCGAACGGCTTGACCAGGTAGTCGTCCGCGCCGGCGTCGAGGCCGTCGACGCGCTCGCTCACCGAGTCGCGGGCGGTCAGCACCAGGATCGGGATCCGGTCGCCCAGTGCCCGTAGCCGGCGGCAGACGGCCAGGCCGTCGAGGGCGGGCATCATCAGGTCGAGCACCATGGCGTCGGGCTGCCAGCGGGCCACCTCGGTCAGTGCCGCCAGTCCGTCCGCGGCGCCCAGCACCTGGTAGCCCTCGACCGCCAGACCGTCCTCGACGGCGGCGCGAACCTCCGGGTCGTCGTCCACGACCAGCACCCTCTGCCCGTTGCTCATGCGGGCAACCCTCTCAAATCGACTCTGAGAACCCTCTTAGATCGGCTCAGCAGGCTGCGGTGCCATGCGGACAGAACACGGCAGGCACGGCCTGCGAACCGGGCGCGGCAGGCGGACGGCACCCCCGGACCGACCGTTGTCGGTGGTGATCGGAGCCGGCGGCACCGGCGGGCACATCTATCCGGGCCTCGCGCTGGCCGAGGCCCTGCACCGGGCCGACCCGCGAGCGGTGATCTCCTTCGTGGGCACCGAGCGGGGGCTGGAGACCGGGCTGATCCCGGAGGCCGGTTATCGGCTGCACACCGTCGGCATGATCCCGTTCGACGCGGCCCTCGGCCTGCGCCGCTACCTGCTGCCCGCGGCGCTGCTGCGCTCCGGCCGGCAGTGCCAGGAGATCCTGCGGGCCCAGGGCGCACAGGTGGCGGTCGGCATGGGCGGCTACCCGAGCGCACCGGTCATCGTCGGCGCCCGGCTGGCCGGCCTGCCGAGCGTGGTGCACGAGTCGAACGCGGTGCCCGGGCGGGCCAACCGCTTCGCCGCCCGGCTCACCCCGCACATCGCGCTCGCCTTCGACCGGACCCGCGCGCACCTGCCCGCCGGCCTCTCGGCGCAGACCGTCGGGATGCCGCTGACCGGCGCCGTGGCCCGGCTCGACCGGGCGGCGCTGCGCGCCGAGGCCCGGCGCCACTTCGAAGTCCCGGACCACGCCCGGCTGCTGGTCTTCAACGGCGGCAGCCTCGGCGCCGCCCGGCTCACCGCGGCCGCCGTCGAGCTGGCCGAACGCTGGCGACACCGCACCGACAGGCGGCTGCTGATCAAGACCGGCCCGGCCACGCTGACGGAGGTCCGCGCCCGGCTGGCCGGCAACCCGGTGGCGCAGGCCGTCGCCTATCTGGACCGGATGGACCTCGCCTACGCGGCGGCCGACCTGATGGTCTGCCGGGCCGGCTCGGCCACCGTCGCGGAGCTCTCCAGCATCCGGATGCCCGCCGTGCTGGTGCCCTACCCGCACGCGCCGCACGACCACCAGACGCACAACGCCCGGGTGCTCTCCGACACCGGCGCCGGCCTGCTGCTACCGGACCGCGAGTGCACCGGCGAGCGGCTGGCGGCGCTGGTCGAGCCGCTGCTCGCCGACCCGGCCCGGCTGGCGGCGATGGCGGCGGCGGCCGACCCGGGCGACCACGCGCGCGCCGCCGACCTGCTGGTGACCCGCGGCGCCCGGGTCCGGGCCCTGGTGCACTACAAGCCGTACGCCGAACGCGGCTACCTGGCCCGCTACCTGGCCGAGCCCGACGGCGCCGTGGAGATGATCGCCGGTGACGTCCGGGACGTAGGGCGGGTGCTGGACGCGGTCGCCGGCTGCGACACCGTCTTCCACCTCGCCGCGCTGATCGGCATCCCGTACAGCTACCTGGCCCCGGAAGCCTACGTGCAGACCAACGTGGTGGGCACCCAGAACGTCGCCGCCGCCTGCCTGCGGCACGGGGCCCGCCTGCTGCACACCTCCACCAGCGAGGTGTACGGGACCGCGATCACCGCACCGATCAGCGAGGAGCACCCGCTGCAACCACAGTCCCCGTACTCCGCCTCGAAGATCGGCGCCGACATGCTGGCGCTCTCCTACTGGCACGCCTTCGAACTGCCGGTCTCGGTGGTGCGTCCGTTCAACACCTACGGCCCGCGCCAGTCGGCCCGTGCGGTGATCCCCACCGTGCTCGCCCAACTCCATGCCGGGGCCCGGGAGATCAGGCTCGGCTCGACCACCCCCACGCGGGACTTCACGTACGCGACAGACACCGCCGAGGGATTCCTGGCCATCGCCCGGGCCGACCGCGCGATCGGCGAGGTGATCAACCTCGGCACCGGCAGCGAGGTCTCGATCGGCGACCTGTCCAAGGCGCTGATCGCCGCCAGTGGCCGGGAGGCCGAGATCGTGGTCGACCCGAGCCGACTGCGGCCGGGCGGCAGCGAGGTCGAACGGCTGCTCTCCGACAACCGCAAGGCGCACGAACTGGCCGGCTGGCAGCCGCGGGTGGCGCTGGCCGAGGGACTGCGCCGGACCTCCGACTGGGTCGCCGAGCACCTGCACCTGCTCGCACCGGATCGCTACCAGGTCTGACCGCCCCCCGGACACCACGCCCCGTCGCCCGCACTGGCCGGCCATGCCGGCCATGCCGGCCAGTGCGGGCGGCGGGCCGCCACGCCGCTCCGCGTCGCCTACAGCGCGCGCTCCAGCCGGTCCGCCGGCAGCTTGATGAACCGCGCCGGCTCAGCCGGGCGCCCACCCTCAGCCAACAAGGCCATGCCGTAGCGGAGTTCGGCGGTCTCCGCGAGGCCGGCCTCGTCCTGCTCCTGCCCCTTCCGCTCGACGAGCGCGCTGTTGAGCCCAGTGACCAGCGGGTCCTTTGCGGCGCGGGCCTTCACGCACCCCAAGCACTCCAGCCAGTCCGGGCGGGCCTTCTCCCGCAGCTCCAGCCTCGAACCCGCCTTCCCGTCGATCGAGCCCCGGCACCACCAACACGGCCGCAGCGCGGCGTTGCCCTCACGGGCTACCAGGAGGCGCTGCTGGGCGCACACCTCGGCTTCCTGGCGGGGCTTACCGGAAGCAATCTGTTCGCACGGGTACATTCGCATCACGCGCGCGTTTCCGTCTCTGGGAGCGCTTCCTTCCAGGAGGGATGTGGCCTTTCATGTCGGGGTTGTCCACCACTGCCGAGGAACGTTTGGATCGGCTGAGCGCCACCTTGTCCGTGACAGAGGCGGCTGCACACCAAAGTTCATCGCATCAGGGTCGGTGACTGCCGCCACGACCTTGCCATGGATGCGGAGGCACGCCCCACGTGAACGACTGATCGTCACCACGACTCCCCCTGCCGGACGCGACCTCAAGCGTTCTACCTGCATAAACGTCATGCATCGCTAATTTTTCCCCGGATACCCTGTGGACCGCCCGGTACATCGACGCCGCCGTCGCCCAGCTCCAGGCCGAGGGCCACGAAATCCACGACGAGGACATCGCGCGCCTCTCCCCGCTCAAGCACCGCAGCCTGAACCTACTCGGCCGCTACAGCTTCACCGCCAGCGTCCCGGCCGCTGGCGCCCTGCGCCCGCTGCGCGACCCGGACACGGTCGAACTGGACGAGGGCGACGAAAACGCGGAATAACCCGAAGATCGCTTTTCACTGACGCTCGAACGAGGCGATAGGCATCTCAACCTCAGTCCGGGAACCATTCCGGTGGACCTTGCGGTCACCCGCACGGCTGTGCCGCCTCCACGCCGCCCGGGCAACCTCGCGCCGAGAAGATGACAGGGTTGCTCCGGAAGGCGGAAATTGTCCACGAGAAAACCAACACTTCGTTACGGGCTGTCAGGTCGGCGGCGGTGAGTGCTGACACCGGGAGTGACAGCAAAGACTCTTATCTTTCGCTTAGAACGTTCCCTTAGCCTCTTGTTCATGATGATGCAACGTGGTGCGGTCGGATCTGTTGTCCTCACGGCCATGACCTTGGCGGCCACCGTCGGGGTGGCCGCCGCGGCTCCCGCCCGCGACCAGGCCGCCGTCTCGATGTCCCCCGGAAAGGTGACGAACAATCTGTACATGTCGCTTGGCGCATTTGAGGATGCGACGTCCGGCGAGGACCCTGAGGTCAAGGCCATGATTGACCGTACGGACATCGGCGGCGTCCAGGTGGTGGTGCCCTGGAAGGCCCTTGAGGGGAAGAAGGGGGAGTACAAGTGGTCGCGGCTGGACATTGCCCTGAAGTATCTCCAGGAACGCCACAAGAAACTGTTCGTCCAGGTTCAGGATCGGTTCTTCGATGTAGCCATGAAGGACGTCGGCGTTCCCCAATATGTGAAGGACGAGGGCGGGGTCGCACCGACGGTCGATGAGAACCCTGACAACCCCACCACCCATGGAGCCATGGCCGCGCAGTGGAACAAGGAGGTACGCACAGACTTCCAGGCCATGCTGAAGGCGATGGCGGAGAAGTTCGACGGCAAGCTCGCCGGGGTGAACCTTCCGGAGACCGCGGTCGAGGTGGACACCAAGAATGATCAGACCGAGTACACCTCGAAGTCCTACATCGATGCCGAGATCGACAACATGCGCTACGGCAAGAAGGTCTTCACCAGGACACAGTTCATCCAGTACATCAACTTCCTGCCGGATGACGACGACCACAAGCGCATGAAGGAGATGTTCGACCTCGCCAGGGACCAGAAGATCGGCATAGGAGGACCGGACACCCTGCCGGACCGGAAGTACCAGATGGAGAACTCCTACAAGTTCCTCCACGAATACAAGGATGCCCTTCCCCTCGTCGCGATGGCCGTTCAGGAACCCGACATCAACGCCAAAGACCCCAAGACGGGTGAGCCGTACACCCGCGAACGGTTCACGGACTTCGCCCACGACTACCTCGGTGCGCGCCAAATGTTCTGGACCACCGAAGCGGACTGGCTGCAGAAGCCCCAGGCATGACACGTGCGCGAGTGCGGCCACTCAGACCCGTGTGAGTGATCGAGCGTTCCCAGGGGGCACCTCGCGATGTGATCAGCACATGACCTAAGGAATTGCGCAGCAGAGTCTGAACGCCCTCAAAACAACCCCAGGGCTGGCCCCGCACGCCTGTCGTCAACGAACGTTTGACGACAGGCGGCCGACGTGTCCAATGAACCCGTGCAATCCGGGGGTTCGCGGCGGCTCGAATCCAATCAGATCCGATGGTGATTGCCGACAGGGTTTGGTGACAGACAGGGTCCGACCCTCCGCACGGTAGGGGCCCTCGGTGGCGAACCTGGTTCAGCGGCATCTGACGGGTGTCACCGTCGGCTCTGTTGGCCGGGACGCGCCCGATCGGGTAGCCCTCGCTGGAGTGATCGGCCGGTGTCCGGCTTGCCTTGTACCGTCGGCACGGCCGTGGTGGCGTCCACCACGTGAGCGGTGGACGCCACCATGCCCGGGACCGATCGCCGTTGAGCTTGACTCTGTCGGGGGCGCGATGACGACGACGGCAGCGGTCTGCCACCGTCGGCGAAGCGGATCGTCTCGCCCTACGACCCGACGGCCCGCTACGCACGCCGCGGGCAGGTGACCCACTGGACGGGGTTCCTGGCCCACGTGACCGAAACCTGCTCGGGCAGGAGCCCGAACGTGATCACGGACGTGGCCACCACGCCGGCCACCAGAGCCGACACCGAAGTCCTGCCCGGCATCCACAGCCGGCTGAAACGCCGGGGCCCGCAGCCCGACCAGCACCTGGTCGACGGCGGCTACACCTCCCTGCCCCACGCGGGCTGCTGTTCCCGCCAGTCACCATGGCCGAGGTCGAGGACGTAGAGCGCAAGATTGGCCGGATCCTGCCCGACCTTCTCCGCACTGTCAGTAGCTGTAGCCGGGCCAGTGTGGATCGTGCCAGCGGGCGGGCCCGGTGAGGCCGATCAGCCGCAGGCGTTGGAGCAGGTCGTCCGGGGCGTTGTGCGTTCTCAGCCGAGCGGGGGCATGGCGGGTGAGCCACGTGGTGAGAACCGCCAGCTTCTCGTCCTTGTCGTACCAGGTG
Source organism: Kitasatospora sp. NPDC004669 (assembly GCF_040609455.1). Lineage (NCBI taxonomy): Bacteria > Bacillati > Actinomycetota > Actinomycetes > Kitasatosporales > Streptomycetaceae > Kitasatospora > Kitasatospora sp. NPDC004669. The sequence continues at coordinate 16,461 of NZ_JBEXKB010000076.1, read as the reverse complement.
CTCCAGGGGAGTTCGTCGGCGAGCAGGTCGTAGTCCCACGTGTCGACTGCCTCCGCGAGGTTCCGGTCGGCCATCGGGTGCTCCAGCGCCTCCCAGACGCCGAGCCACGGGCTCAGTTCGCCGGACGCCTCAACGCACAGGGCAAGCGTCAGAGAGATGTGCCCGACGGGGCCGGCGGTGACGAGGCTGTGGGCCCAGAACGCGTGCAGGAACTCCCGCACGGCCGCGGCCTGCTCCCGAGGCCATTCCTGCCAGTTCCCGCGGGCGAAGGAGAGGCCGATGTCATCCCGGTACCCGAACGACTCCGATCGGCTGTCGATGAGAGCGCCCGCGAGTTGAGGCAGGATGCGGCGGAGCACCGAGCCGTGGTCGCGCCAGTCCGAAGGCTGCCAGGTCCGCCGGAGGAGGTCGGGATCGAGCCTCACGTCCGGCACCTTGAGGAGAGCGAGCTCCTCCGCGCTGCCCCAGTGGCACTCGCAGTTGGCCTCCTCGGGGTGGGCGGTCGCCCCACGGAAGACTGCAAGGCCCTCCAGAGCCGCGTCGAGGCGAACCTTCGCACGTAGAGCGTGCATGTCAGTGAGCTGGTGGGCACCGTGCCGGGCTCGGCGCCCTGGTGCTCGCCGTCGTCCCACTGGGTGACGATCGGGATGTCCGAGGCGGCCGCCGCCGGCCAGCCCTGCTCGTCCTCGGTCCGCTCCAGAGGCCGGCTCTTCCCGGTGGCCATGTCGTGCGCCCAGATCAGGTCCGGCAGGAACAGCGAGCGCGGGACGGCGCCGAAGGCCGGCGCCCACGCGTCGGCGACGGGGAAGGACCGCCCCGGCGCGGGGCGGTCCTCCTGCTCAGGTGCGAGCGTCACTTGCGGTGTCCCCCGTCTCCGGGCGGGGTGGTGCCGTCAGGGGACGGCGGGTCGGACGGCGGCGTCCACGGGGTACCGGGGTGCCCGTCCCCCTCGCCGCCACCGCCGCCCAAGCCTCCGCCGCCGTGGCCTCCGTCGATGTCCATGCCGACCTCCTCGTCGTCGCTGTGATGGTGCACTCCCGGGGACCGGGAGGAGTAGGGGACCGCCCCAGCGCACCGGGGCGCTGGTGGGCCTACGCCGGGCTGAGAGCGCGGGTGCGCGTAGTACTGGTGGACGGTCTTGCCGAACGTCTCCAACGTCGCGCCCCAGTGCCCGCCGGTCAGGTGGTGCACCAGGGCCAGACCGCGGCCCGACTCGGCCGCGGGGCCCGCCTCGACCAGGCAGGGCAGGGTGCGGGAGCCGTCCCGGACGCTGATCCGCACGCACCGGTCGGTGACGCGCTCGACGGTGACCGTCATCCGGCGTCGGCATCCTGTCTTCGCGGCGTTGCCGACCAGCACCCTGACGACGAGTTCGCCGGCCTCGACCAAGTCCTCCAGCCCCCACCCGGGAAGTGTGGTGCGCACCAGGCTGCGGGCCTTGGCGGCGGACTGCGGCTCGTAGGGCAGCGACACTTTCACGGAGCCGGCGGCCGGGGGCCGCGGCGGGGTCTCGACGGCGGCGGTCACCGTGAACCTCGCACGCGCCGGCGCCGCCCAGGTGCGGCCGCGGCCGTGGCCGGTGGGCGGGCTATGGGGTGCGTGGCCACGGCGGCTCTCCGCTCCCTCGTCGGCGGTGACGGCTGCGCGGGCCCGCGCAGCGGTCCCGGCTCGCCTGCCGGGTTCCGGGTGTCCGGTCCGTCACGGCGGGCGACGGATCGACGGTAGGGAGTCCGCTGGCGGGCCCTCAACGAGGTTGCGCCATCTTGCGCGAAGTCACCCGAGAGTGGCTATCGCCGCCGTGATCAGCTGACGGGTACTGGCCCCGTGGACGGCCATGGATGCCAGGTCGGTGAAGGTGCGCACGTAGTCGGCGATCTCGCGTGGCTGGGTGATCCGCAGGTAGCCGGAGGTCAGCTCGACGGCCACCTCGGCCTCGTCGAACATGTAGAAGTCCTCGACCGGCAGGTGTGGTCGGTCGGGCCCGGTCGGGATCACGCCGACACTGACGAACGGGCTGGAGGAAACCGCGAGCAGGTGGCCGAGCTGGGCCGCCATCGTCGCCGGGTCGCACACCGCGGCGCGCAGCACCCACTCCTCGATGAGCAGGCCGAAGCGGTGCCGGCCGGAGAACAGCATCCGCTGACGCTCCAGCCGGGCTTCCACGGCGTCGGCGACGTCGTCGACCTCGACGCGGGCGCGCTGGATCGAGCGCAGGACGGCGGTGGTGTACTCGGGGGTCTGCACCATGCCCGGCATGACGCGGCTGGCGTAGACGCGGACCAGCCCGGTGCGACGGTAGAGGGCGGCAACGGACTCCTGGGCGGCGCGCAGCCCGCTGCGCTCCATGCGGCGCCACTCGGTGTACATGGAGTCGACCGCGCGGGCGGCGGCAATGAGATCGGGGACCTGGTCGCCGGCGCCGCAGGCGGCGCACCAGGCGCGCAGGTCGTCCTCGGAAGGAGCAGACTTGCCGCTCTGGATCCGGGAGGTCTTCGCCGGGTGCCACCCGCAGCGGGCGGACAGCTCGTCGCCGGTCAGGCCCGCGTCCTTACGCAGGCCGACCAGCCGGGCGGCGAGCGCTTTGCGCGCCTCGATGACGCTGGACGACGGGGACGACGACATGGTGCCGGCTGCCCGGCGGGTGGTCGGATTGGGTTGGTCAGACGGTGTACTGCGCGTGCGGGACGGCCCGGTCCCAGACCGCCTCAAAGGCGCCGGTCACCATCTTCACCACTCTCGTCCTCCAACCACACGGTCGGAGACCCGCCGTTGGGCGTGTCCGGGTCGATGCCCCTGAACCGTAGTGCCATGACCGCTCCTCCTGCCAAGCCGGTTGCGGATCCTTGCGGCCCCACCGTTTCGCTTGGCTGACGATCCGTCAAGAGCGCGCGGGCGCAGCCGTGCGACTCGCACCGCACAACGGGCCCGAGGCCCGGCCTCGGGCCCTCGACTCGGTCAGGCAGTGCGGATCTTGCCAGTAGCGATCAGGCCGCCGATGTAGCCGGGCCAGTCCCGCTCCAAGGTCTGCTGCATGAACGTGCGCGCCACTTCACGGTCCTCGGGGGTGACCTTCTCGACCCGGCCGTCCGTGAAGTACATCGTCGCCCCCTCGCGGCCGGCGTCGCCCAGGATCGCGTGGTGGTACTGGCTGAGGGTCAGGAAGAGCGCGGGGGCGGGGGCCTCCTCCAGGTCGCAGAGGGCCATTTCCCAGCGCGTGCCGCGCCGGGTCCAGTCGCTACCTTGCTGGTCCAGCCACAGGGTCAGGTCGCTGAAGAACACCAGTCGCCGGGTGGGCTGCTCCTTCTGGTAGGCGTCGGCGACGGCCAGGACGTCGGCCACGTCCCGGGACACCATCTGCCTCGGGACCATCGACGGGGCGAGCGCCTGGGCGCACTCCCGGTACGGGCCGCCGGTCTGCGGCCAGTCCAGGGCGTGAGCGAGCCAGTAGCGGGGCTGGAGCAGTGCGTTGGACACGGTGGTCCCCCTTCGCCGCGAGCGTGGCCCGGGCACGGCCGCCCGGACCCGGCCACCGTAGCCGCAGCATTACCGACTGCGTGCGCGAACGAGCCGGCACGCCTACGGACACCCGCAACGGTCGGGACCGGCCCCGGTGCCCCGCCCCGTGAAGTTCAGCCCCTGATGCAGCACGGCGGGTTGACCCGGGTGCCCGATGACGACCGCACGCACGGATCAGCCGGCGGAGGCCTGCTCGGCCTCCCAGCGTTCGGCAAGCCCCTGCTTCCAGCCCTTGGGCGGCGGCCAGGGCAGTGCGGGTGCCGATACATCATCCGGCCTGCTCACGCGGCATGTTGGTATTCGTGCAGGGTTCCTCCGAACCGGTCTCGTCGGCGGATCTCAAGGTGCCTTGGATTCTGCGGTAGCCCCATGAGGCGTTCTCGCGTGCGAGGACCGGAATCAGGGCGCGGATCGATCGGATCGTGGGCGGGTGCCCGCGGCGCTCGGGCACGCAGGTGGCAGCGTGGCGTCGTCCGAGCAGGTCGCGGCGCCGGCGCAGGATCGTGTCGGGGCTTACCAGCAGCAGAAGGTGCCGCAGCTTGTCCGTCGGGAGGTGGTGGAGCAGGCCGGCGAGGATCGCGCGGTCGGTGTCGGTGAAGGCGGGCTTGCCGACCTGCCGTTGTAGGACCAGCAGTTGATGCCGCAGGGCGAGGATCTCGATGTCCTTGTCACGGTCGCTCCTCGGCAGCAGCCGCAGCAGGGCGAATGTGTTGGTGACAGTGAGACAGGCCAGGCGCAGTAGCACGACCGACCACGATGCCGCCCGCCTCTGCCCAGGTGAAGACCGCAGGGCGATGGACAGTTACCTCAGAAAGGATCGATCAGGGCCGTGACCTGGCGGATGATTATCGGCACTCGCAAAGCCGCCGGGCTGTTCGCTGCACCTGACGGACCGCTCACCTCAGTCCGGCGCTGTCGGCCTGACACAATGTCATGTCGACGGGCATGCCGACCGCGAACCAGGTCGACTGGTCGTCGGCGTCCTTCGGGGTGACGGTCCGCCAGCTGGCGGCGAAGGACAGGTCGCATTGCTCGCCCGCGGCCAGCTCGGGCAGTTGCCAGCGCAGGCCGCGGTTCTCGAAGACGTTCACGCCCCAGTGGGGCCAGTGCCTGCGCTTGTACACCTGGGGAAGGAGGGACTCCCAGCGCGGGGGCGCACCCGGGCCCGCGCACAGGTCTTCCTCGTCGCGGGTGCCGACCGAGAGCCGGACGTCATCGGCGTCGAACTCTACGGCGGCGATGCCTTGGCCGGGGTTCGCGACGCCCTGAGCCCCGACCGGCAGCGTCGCCGTCACCACGACCCCCGGCAGGGCAACCCGTGCGGACACCCGCCAGAGCAGCGCCCAGCAGTCTGTCAGCTCGACCGGTCCGATCGGTTCCTCCACGTACCGGCCGAGGCCGGTCTCCACGTCGGCGCTGCTGGTGCTCCAGCGCGAGACCACCGCACCGGACGGCAGTCGGAAGGCTCGCAGCGGTGTCGCAGGCAGCTCGCAGCCATTGATCTCGGTCGCGAAGGTCAGTGCCCCCAGGGGCGTGGCGATCTCGGGAGGGACGGGCGGGCAAGCGGCCATCACGGTGCCGGGCAGCAGAGCGGTCACCGCCGCACCCTAGCGGATCGCACTGCGCCGTGCGCTCCGGTTTCCACCAGTCGATCACCGGCCTGACCGGTCCCCACTGCTCATCCGTCACGTCGCTCGGATACGCCTGTCTCCCCATGCACCGCAGAACATCACCCAAGCCCCGACCGGCACGCCAGTACGACTGGCGTTCACACGAACAATCGCGATCACGAACCATAGATAAACGGACTTAACGCACTCTCAGTGCTCGGTGGCCGTGTACAGGCCACGGCCGACCCGCTGTGCGCGGGATGCCTTGACGAGTCGCTCCAGTGCGGTGCGCACGGCGTTGACGGCGTTCGGGGTGTCCTCGCGTCCCAGGGCCAGGGCGACGTCGCGGGCCCGAACCGGTTCACCTGCGGTGGCCAGGAAGTTCGCGACGGCATCCGTCGTACGGGGTGCCTTCGGGGCTGCGGCGGCCTGCGGGGCCGGCTTCGCCTTGCCGGTCTTCCTCGCCCGGACGGGCTTGTCCGCCTCAGCTCGCTTCCTGCCGCCGACCGAACGCGCCTTGACCGCGCCGCGGGTTCGGGCGCGCGGCGCCCTGGCCTCAAGGTGCTCGGCCGACACGGGGCGCCCCTCCTCGACAGCCTCGGCCGGGGCGGCGGGCGCCGGCTGCAGTGGGGGCACCGCCGCGAGCGAGCGCAGACTGTCCAGGGCGGCCCGCACCGCCTCCAGACGCCCGGTGACAGCACTCAACTCGCTCTCCAGACGCGTCTGCTGCTCCTGGAGCGCGGGGAGTTCGCCTTCCAGCAGGGTGATGGTGGACTCGACGCCGTCACGCGTCTCGAATGTGGTGGTCATACCTACCTCGCTCATGGTTTCCGGGTCCGACCGCAGGTGCGGTGGCACCCACTGACTCTACGGCCTGGGCCTGCCGTGGTTGGGCGGAACCGGCAGGTCACAAGCCAAAGGAGGACAGCAGTGCCGAGACGATCCTGCCCGCTCCCGCCATCGCCGTGGCTCCGCGACCCGGCAGATCCTCGGCCCGCAGGTTGGCAGCCAGGATCCGTCCGCGCGCGTCGAGCAGGAGCAGCCCGCCCACCCCATCCGTGAAGCCCCCCCTCACCGCCATCCTGGACGGCACTGAACGCATCACCCGCGCTTGTCTCGGCACCGTACGCCTGGACCACCTCGCCGAAACCCACCACAAACCCCGGCCCCGCGACCGCAACCGGGGAACACCCGACACCAGCTGGCACCGACCCCGCGTACCCGGGCACTGGCTGAGAACCGCTCAGAGGCCGCTTCGCCCGCTCCCCCGGTCGAGATCCAGCCAGCGCCACCGGTCCGGCGTCGGTGACGACCAGGGCGACGGGCGGGTATCCGACGCGGGTGTGGCCGAAGCGGGGAACCGCCTCCAGCGGTGCACGTCCGTCCCTGGTACCTGGCAGTGTTGTTCGACAGGATGTTCCGGTGACGAACTTGCCCCGGATCTGGACGATGACCCGCACCAACTTCCACACGGCCGACCCGGTCGAGCGGTGGACTGCGCGCGCTACCTGGGCGGTGTTGACCGCGACGGCCTGGCTGGTGGTGATGTTCACGACCGTCTGGGGGGCCGAGGTCGCCGGGGCTCCCACCGGTACCGTGGCGTGGTTGGCGGTCGTCCTCTCGCCGGCGGTCCCCGTCGTCTCGTGGGTCGCCGTCACCTCCGGGCCCGGCGGGCGCCCCGGTGCGCCGGCGTTGACGGTCGTCCTCCTGCTGGCGGCCACCGTGCTCGTCATCACCTTCACCTGAGTCGAGGCGCACGGCTCCCCGGCAGCACCAGCGGGCCCAAGTCCTTCGCCGCGCGGGCCTCCACGTACCCCTGACACTCCAGACGGTCCGGGCCGGCTTCCTCCCGCAGCGCCAGCTCCGAGCCCTCCTTCCCGTCGATCGAGCCCGAAACGTCCAGCACGAGCGCAGCGAAGCGTTCGCCGTGCGGGCGGCTTCCAGGCGCTCGAGCGCCTCGGCCGCCTGCTTCTCCTGCTGTTCCTGGTGGTTCTCGTGGCAGGGCCAGCAGTGGCCACCGGGGCGACGGGTCCAGTCCCGGTGAGCACGCCATGCAGCGGGTCCTGGACTATCTCTGGGCCCGGTGACCGGGCGGCAGGCACTCGCCGTGAGGATCACGGACAGTACCGTCCACACCTGGGATCTCGCACGGGCCGTCGGTGCGGAGGAGTCCCTCGACGCCGACCTCGTCGCATGGATCGACGAGCATTTCGAGGAAATCTACGCAGGCTTGGCGGAAGCGCCCACCGCCACCGAAACGACCCACCGGTTCTTCGCCGCTCCCGAGGACACGCTCCCTCACGACGCATCACAGCAGCTGCGCCTACTGCACCGATTGGGAAGGGCGCCCGCCCGCGCTCACTGCGAAGGCATCCGCAATCCGTCTGTGGCGTATGACTTTTCGCTGTTCAGCCATGGTGTGCGGGGTTGGGCGGCAGGGTTTCGGCATCGGGTTGTCGAGGTCGGAACGGAGCGTGTGGTGCCGCCGGCGCCTCGGGGGCCGAGGTTTCGCCCCGGAGCATTTCGGCGGGTGCTTCGGCACCGGGCGCGGCGGGTCGGGGCGCGGGCAGGCCGGCGGGTGCCGCCCCGACGCTGCCCTGGGCGTCGGCAGAGTCGGGCCGCATTTCTCCCCGGGGTGAAACGGTGGCCTCCTGGGCGGCGCCGGGCGCGGTCTGCTGGGTGGGATGGGCGGCCAGGATCCGATAGTCAGTTGCGTCCCGGCCGGCACTTCGTCACCTTCGCCATGTGACATCACAAGACCTTGGCCGCGTGGAGCGGATCGGCAACACGGTGCACCGACCGGTAGGGCCGTGGACACCGGCGGTTCACGGGCTGCTTCGTCATCTTGAGGCCGTCGGTTATGAGCGAGCACCCCGTGTGCTCGGCTTCGATGAGCAGGGGAGGGAGGTTCTGACCTGGATCGGTGGCGAGTCCGGTCCGGACGGCTGGGCCAAAGTCGTCGATGACCGAGGCCTGATCGCCTTCGCCCGCCTGCTGCGCGAGTACCACGACGCCGTCGCCGGCTACCGCCCTCCCGGCACAACCTGCTGGTCCACCAAGACCGCCGGACCTGTGGGCGATGAGGTGATCTGCCATGGGGACTTCGGGCCGTGGAACGTCGTCTGGTGCGGCAGTCAGCCGATCGGAATCCTCGACTGGGACCACGCCCGTCCGGCGCAGCGGTTGCACGATGTCGCCTACGCGCTCGAGTACGCCGCTCCGTTCCGGGATGACGCCGAGTGCGTGCGCTGGCTGCGCTACCCCCAGCCGCCCGACCGGCGTCGCCGCCTTGAGGTGTTCGCCGGTGCGTACGGTGTTACTGACACGGCGGGGCTGGTCGACGCCGTTGTTGCCGTTCAGGAAGAGGGCATCGACGCTGTCCGCCGCCTCGCCGAGCAGGGCCACGAGCCCCAGGCCACCTGGGTTGCCGAAGGCCATCTGGACGAGCTTCGAGATCGTGTCGCGTGGAGCCGGGCCAACCGGCATTTGATCGAATAGCGGTAGTGGGTGTCGGTTCCACGACAGCAGTCACGCTCACCGGATCGAGACGACCGTTCGACTGGCACCCCTCAAGATCGGAACGACAACAACCACTGACCACTTACCAGCTCAGGCCCCCATCACTGTGCAGAAAGACCAAGCCGCGACAGTGGAGGCGCTGGCCGAGACCGACCCGGGCTGGAACCCCACCTGGCCGCTGGACTGGCAACGCCACTACGCCGCCATCCGCAGATGCGTCGAAGGCGGGGCGCAGCCGACAGATCTGCTGCCTGGAGTCACCGTCCACGGGCACGACGTCGGCAGGTGGCTCGAGCGGCAGCGCCAGCACACCATCTGGCAGGGCCTCCGCGAGGCGCAGCGCGAGCGCATGGCCGTCCTCGGTATCGAGCCGCTGGCCGCCCCGGCCGGAGAGGCGAAGGGCGCGGCGGCGAAGAAGGCCGCCCACTCGTCCGGCGAATCCCCAGACGAGCGAACCCACTCGAGATGGCATTCGAGGCCGTGGCACCATGTACGGCATGACGAGCAACCGAAAGGTCCATGCCGCGTAGGCGGCCAGGACACATCCGGGCCGGGCTCCCGGACCGACAGCAGCCACAGCGCTCAAGGCCGGCCATCGACCGCCTCTCCCCGCGAGCACTGTCCGAGATCGTTCGCCTTGAACGCACACGGAACTACCTCCAGCCAGGAGACACAAGCGCGGCATTGCGCTTGTGGAAGGACTACGTCCACCGCCCCGAACGCGAACTCTGGCACGACGACGAGTTCGGCAACGTGCACTGGTACTGCTGCGGCAACCCGCTCGAAGGCCGGGCTCTGCTCGACAGCGTGATCCGAGCAATGTCACCGCGTGGAGGCCGCGAACTCCGCAAGGTCGTCGGAAAGCTTGACGCCATCATGGGCCCGGCCTGAGGGCTGTCCCGTATAAGCAGGTGAGCCGGCGCGAGCGACCGCGGTACGGTCCCCGGATGGCGCTCTCGAACCCCGGCTGCCCTGCTCACGGGCCCGGCATCGATCCCGCGTCCTTGATCGGGCGTCGGCTTGTGCAGCTTGTGGCGTCGTGGCACGTGTATGAAGGACGGCGCTCCGACGCCCCTGTCGACCTGTGGCTGATCGATGACCAAGGCGCGTCCACCCACGTCATGAGCGGAACGGACTGGTGCCTCGTCGTTGAAGCTTCTCTGCCGTACGAGGGCTATGACATGGGCGACTGGGGACGGATCGACGTTCTGCCTGTTCGCGAGGAGACCGGGCTCGCGGGCCGTGTCGGGGATACCGTGCTCGAAGTCCGGGAGGAGTGGGAGCCGATAACGGGGCGTATAGCGCTTGAGCTGGACTTCACGTCAGGAAGCGTCCGCTGCGAGAGCTGGAGCGGTGACCTCCGCATGGTGGCCGCCCAAGGTTCCGCCAATCCACCCGGCACCGAATGCGTCCCGAGGACCTCAAAGATCAATGACGGGACAGCCCTCAGCTGTCGGCAAACCCTGCCATCAGCCACCATCGGATCTGATTGGATCCGAGTCGCCAACAGGCCTCGAAAAGCCCGGGTTCAATGGACGCCCTTCGTGCCTGTCGTCATTCGTTCGTTTTTCGACACCGATCTCCGAAGTGATCATCGGGGCTCTAGAGTTGAGGCCATGGTTGATCAAGGGGGCACAGCGGCCGCGGGGACGGATCATTCTCGGCGGCGCCGTCATGCGAGGCGTCGTTCGGGGGCCGCGTCCGGGGGCCTGCTGCGCTCGTCCGCATTGATGGCGGCGGGCAGCGTGGTGTCGCGCGGAACAGGGATGTTCCGGTTGATGCTGCAGGCCGCCGCGCTGGGCACGCTGGCGGTCGGGGGCGCGTACAACACGGCGAACACCCTGCCGACCAGTCTCTACACGCTGTTGATCGGTGGTGCGCTGAACTCGGTGCTCGTGCCGCAGCTCGTCCGGGCGCGTACCGAGCATGCTGATGGCGGTCAGGCCCACGAGCAGCGGTTGGTCACCCTGGTGCTGAGCGTACTTGCGGTCGGGACCGTCGTCGGCGTGGTGCTCGCTCCGTGGATCGTGAGCCTTTACATGCCGGACACGCCGGGCAATCACCAGCTGTTCGAGTTGACGGTGGCCTTCGCCCGGTTCCTGTTGCCGCAGATCTTCTTCTACGGGCTCTTCTTCATGCTGGGCCAGGTTCTCAATGCCCGCGGCAGGTTCGGGGCGATGATGTGGACGCCGGTCCTGAACAACATCGTGTTGATCACCATGTTCGGCCTGTACCGGTGGCTCGTGCCTGCTCCCGGTGACGCCGCGTCCGTGACACCGGCCGAGGTGCGGCTGCTGGGGATCGGCACCACGATCGGGATCGCTCTGCAGGCGGTCTGCTTGATCCCCTATCTCGCCGAAACAGGGTTCAGGTGGCGCCCGCGCTTCGACTGGCGCGGCACGGGCCTGGGCAAGAGCGTGGCTGCGGCGCGCTGGACCCTGCTGTTCGTGGGGATCAACCAGGTCGCCCTGACAGTGGTGACGCGCTACGCCAACGCGGTGGACGCGGTCATGCCGAAGGCCGGCGCGGGCAACAGCGCCTACTTCTTCGCGCAGAACATCTGGATGCTCCCGCAGGGCATCATCACAGTCTCGGTGGTCACCGCGATGCTGCCGCGGATGAGCCGAGCGGTGGCCGAGCATCGCCTGGGCGACGTCCGCGAGGACCTGTCGCGGGGCCTGCGGGTAACCGGCGTGGCCATCGTCCCGGCCGCCTTTTTCCTCCTGGCCTTCGGCCCGCAGATCGCCACGGTGATGTTCTCCTACAGCAGCAGCGGTGCGGCCTCGGCACAGCCACTCGGCCAGATGCTGCAGGCCTTCGCACTCGGCCTGGTCCCCTTCTCCGCCCAGTACCTGCTGCTGCGCGGCTTCTACGCGTTCGAGGACACCCGCACCCCCTTCTGGATGGCGGTCTGGATCTCCGGCCTCGACATCATCCTGGCCACTGGTTGCCACCTCTTCCTGCCCCCGCGCTGGGCCGTCATCGGCATGGCAGCCGCCTATGCAGCGTCCTACGCCGGCGGCCTGTTCGTCACCGGGCTCAGGCTGCGGCGCCGTTTGGAAGGCCGCCTGGACGGCAAGCGACTCGTGCATACGTACGGGAAGCTCATGGCTGCGGCGGGGGCCGCCAGCGCTGTCGGCTGGGCGGTGGCGCGCATCTGCTCCGGTGCCTTCCCTGCTCCGGTCGTCGGCTCTGCGCTGGCGCTGGCTGTCGGCGGTGTCACGATGCTGGTGCTGTTCGTGCTGCTGGCCCGTCTGCTCCGCGTCTCGGAACTACGGAGTCTGCCCGGCCTGGGCTGACCAGTAGCCACGGGGCGCGGAGCGTGTCGGCAGATCCTGCAGGCCCCGTGCTGCCGACGGCCCGTCAGGCCCCCGTAGTGCGCGCAGTGCTCTTGGGAACCGTCGGGGCAAGGCTCGGCCGACATCTGATGGACGCGTTCGGTGGGGAACTCGGCGTCTTGGTCGTTGAGGGCGAGGACGCCCAGCGGGGTGTTGTCGGAATGGGCGACGATGAGCCGGGCGGCCGTCGGACGTGACGCTCGTCGAGCTGGGCGGTGAGATCTACCACCTGCTGCTCCAGGGTCGTGATACGGCGGTGCAGTTGCTCGATGTCTGCCGGGACGCCGATTCCGGATTCAAGCCGGACCTGCTTGCCGAGCAACTCCGTGAGCTTGTGCTCCAGGTGCCGGATCCGGGTCGCCTGTCGTCCAGTCCGGTCGTTGGCGCTGGCCAGGTCGGCCTGGAGCGAGGCCCGGCTGACCAACGGGCCCGCACCGTTTGTGCCCGGCGGTTCGCTGGCAGCCGTGTGGATCTGGGTGAACAGGTCGCGGTGCCGGCAGAGGAAGGTGTGGTCCACACCTGCGGCGCGAGCGATCACGGACACACTCATCTCGGTGCCGTTCTCGGCAGCCTGGCGGAGGGCCTTGAGGACGCGTTCGCACCGGCGTTCTGAGTCCGCCCGCCGGCCCTCGATCATCGGATTGGCGGTTGGCTTCTACGGCTTGTCAAACGGCGGGTGATCTTCGTTCGGCAGCAGCGGTACGGGGAAGCTGGTGGACGGCGGTGTCCAGTTCCAGCCGAACTTGTCCACCGTGCTGAGGATCCACACTCTCGCCGGCTCGCGTGAGGCCGCTGCGACACACGAGGTCTCTCATGACCTCGCTACCTCGAAGTGATCGGATCGGGGTATCCAATTCGGGTTTGTCATGATTTTTCCGTCAGGTGTCCTGTCATGCTTGTGACTTGTCGCTCGGGGGGGGGGCGCGAGGCGCTTTGTTGTGAGGAGAGGTGAACCCGCGGATGAGTGCAAGTCGCTGATCGACGGCATGCTGCGGGCCGACCTGGACGCTCCTCCCAAAACAGCGGCACACTGCCCAGCGCATCTATGACCGCTTGGTGGAGAGCCACCGGCTTGTCACCCTCGGCGAGCCCCTGGGTGATGTAGCGGTAGAGCAGATTGAGTCTGCCGATGGGTGTATCCGAGCTCGCGCGCCGCCCTGTCCCCGTCCATGGTGCACGAGGTCTCCACCCTGAAGGCCGTTTGAGTGACTGGAGCGTCACCTTCTGTACGCGGACACGCAACGTGTGGTGCGATGCCCACGTGAAATCCGGGGGTCGGGCTCGGAAAGCAACGCCCGCCCTGGATCCGTGGACGATCGAAGGGAAGCCCATGGTGCTCCGCGCGCTGGCCGCGACTGGTGTCGCCACATCATTGTTCGGTTCGTCGGCCTTCGGCGGCAACCCGCCCCCGCCGCCGACCCCGATCGTCATCGACAGCGTGGCGGTCAACGGTTCCGGCTGCCCGACGGGGACGGCCGCCGTGGCTGTGTCCCCTGACAACACCGCCTTCACCGTCACCTACAGTAACTACCTCGCCCTGGTGGGGCCCAGCGCGGCTCCGACCGACTTCCGGAAGAACTGTCAGCTCAACCTTCTCGTGCACGTCCCCGGTGGCTACACCTACGCGATCGTGTCCGCCGACTACCGCGGCTTCGCGTCACTGGCGCCGGGTGCGTCCGGGACCCAGCGGGCCAGCTACCACTTCCAGGGCAACCCCCACACCACCAACTCGACCCATCACTTCAAGGGCGGGTTCACCGGCAACTGGCAAACGACCGACACCGTGCCCGTCGCCGCCCTGGTCTTCGCCCCCTGCGGGGAGGAGCGCAACCTCAACATCAACACTGAACTGCAGGTCGAACGCGGCACCTCGAGCCCGAGCGCCACCAGCTTCATGGAGATGGATTCGACGGACGGCAGTATCAAAACCGTCTACCACCTGGCCTGGAAGCAGTGTCGGTGATCTCCTGGCGCTGCGATCGGCGGGTGCGTCCAGGCCAACGGCTCTCGCAATCGGTGGTAGCACTGTGTCGGGGCGGCCCGCGCTCGGGCCGCCCCTTCGCCGTTCCCGCCCGCCGTCGCCGACCTGCGCTCCCAACGCACCACCGAGGAACTGCTGCGCCTGGCCCTGCAGATCGCCGTGCTGCGCGCGATCGCCGGCCAGCGCGCCCGGGAGGAGACCGAGCGCGAGCAGGCCGCCGCCGAAGCGGCGGCCGCCGATGCGAAGCGGCGCTGCTCCTGGTGGCGCCGCTCCTGACCGCGTCTCACCCCGGCGCAGGCCGCTGACCTGAACTGGGGAGTTCCGGCGCAGGGGTGGTGAGTCTCGCCCCGGGGCGCTGGGACGTCTGCCCCGGGCCGGCCCCGGTGGACGCGTGAGGCGTGCGGCCCGCGTCAACGGCGGAGCCGGTCGGTGGTGGGCAGGGGGGACCAGGGGTTGGGGCCGTGCTGGAGGTGCCAGCCGGAGGTGGAGCCCTCGGGTGCCCGGTGCCAGGACCAGTAGTCAGGAGTGGCTGCGGTACCGGCGTCCGGTGTGGGGGTGATCAGGCGCAGCTCGGGGGCGTCCGGGGTGTCCGGGTCGGTGAGCCGGGAGCGCCAGAGGACGTCGTGCAGGGCGTCGGGGTGGGCGTGGAGCACGGTTACTCCGTAGGTGTGCAGGGTCGCCCAGAGGCGCTGGTGGGTGACGTTGGTGACGTCCGCGCAGACGACCTGGGCGGCCCCGAGGGCCAGCGGAGCGGAGACGGCGGCCGGGTGGCGGACCAGCCAGTCGAGGTCGACGGCGCACCAGTAGACGTCATCGGGGCCGTGGAGGCCGAGCCGCAGGGCCGTGCTTCGCTCCTCGACGGTCGGGGCTGCGGGGGAGGCATCGGCGGGCTGGGGCGCCGGCCCGGGCCACGCGCCGTCCGTGGGCGCCACCAGGACGGGCGGGAGCAGCTCCCCGCTGACCTCACCGGTCGTCACCAGCAGACGGATCCGGCGCAGGCGTCGCACGGCGAGTTCGTCGCAGGGGTGGTCGCGCAGGGACGGCCACTGGGTGAGGGTGGTGGCGACAGCGCCGATCCGGGTGCAGGCCAGCAGGGCGGCCACCGCCTCGGGGCCCAGGGGCAGGTGCAGGGCGACCCGGTCGCCAGCGCGCACACCGAGGCGGCGCATCGCGGCGGCGGCCCGGTCGACCTGCTCCGCCAGCTCGCGGTGGGTGACGGCCCGTTCGATGCCGGCGGCGTCGACGGCGTACAGGGCCACCGGCTCTCCCGTGGCGGTCGGCCGTGACGGGTGGACGGCGGTGCTGGTGGAGGGCATGGCGGGCTCCGGTCGGGAGAGGGTGGACAGAGTCAGCTTCCGGTCGGGGCGCTCAGCCCCTGGGGGCTCCACCAGGCCTCGCGCGCGGTGCAGTCACCGACCACCAAGGGCGCCTGGGCGCCGTGGTCGAGCAGGCAGGCCGCGCCGTCCTGGGTCCTGATCAGCACACAGTCGGCGGACCGATCCGCCGTGGCGCGGCCCGGGGCCGGCCGACGATCGGTGAGCTGCCACCTCTGCGCCGCGGCCGTGGGGGTGCCGGCGGTGGCCTCGTCCCGCACGGCCGCGGTGCCGGCCGGCTCGGCGGTGAGCAGCCGGGGTACGGGCGCGCCGCTGGAGAGCAGGGCCTGCACCACCAGGCCGCCGTCCGGCTCGGTCCAGACCAGCCACTCCTCGCCATTGGCCCCGGTGGGCGCCGTGCCGCCGACCGGGGCGCCGTCCGGAACCTCAGTGGGCGGGGCGTCGAGCACGGCCAGGCGGCGCCCGGAGTGGCAGGAGGTCAGGGTGCCCAGGCCGCCGTAGGAGGGGGAGCCCGGGCCGTCCGGGCCGAACACCGGGGTGCCCGTGGGCGCGGTGGCCGGATCGCCCAGGCCGCCCGGGAGCGCGCCGTCCGCCGTTTTCGGGCTGGTCGCGACGTGGGAGGGCGGGTCTGCCGGTTCGCCGTGCTCGGCGGCGGCGCAGCCGCCGAGCAGCAGCAGGCCGGGCAGGAGGGCGGTGGCGGTGAGGGCGGCGCGCGGCCGGTCCCGCTGCCGGTCGGGTGCGGTCCGTCCCGTGGTTGCCCTGCGCAGCGTCATCCGTCGTTCTCCTTGCCTCGCCGTACCGTCACTGGCCGGCGGTCACGCTAGGTCGTCACGGAGCGGCGGAGGATGACGGTCGGTACCGAAGGGTTTGGCCGGGTGACGGAGTTTCGGTCCACCGCACCGAAGGCCGGCGGCCCCCCGGGCCGGACTGCGGCCCCCGAAGCACCGAAAGGTTTCGTTCCCGGCACCGAGAGGTCTGCCGGAGGTGAACGGGGGGCCTCCCGGTGCCCGTGATGATCGATGAGTGGTAACGGGAGGTCACCTTCCCGCAAGAAACGCAAGGAACAGCATGAGGAGTGCGCGTTGAGGAACGAGAGCCTGGCCAACCTGCTCAAGGAGGAGCGGCGTTTCGCCCCGCCGACAGAGCTCGCCACAGCCGCCAAC
>NZ_JBEXKB010000075.1:0-38058 GCF_040609455.1 Kitasatospora sp. NPDC004669 | reverse complement strand
ACTCCAGTACCAGTGAAGTCAGGATGATCAAGAGATCACGCAGTGACCCGCTTTTGATCCGCCGTCCGTGGTCCTCGTTTCACCCGTCGACGACAATTGTCGAGAATGGATTCTGGAGGGCGGGCCTCCCGGTTCCCGACACGGTGCGGGCGCTGAACGCCCGCGAGGCCGCGCGCGTCGGCGACGGATCCACGGTCCACACCTTCACGTCCGAGGTGCTGGGGATGTGGAGCGGATGGAGTGAGCCGGTCGCCACCGCCCTGCTCGGCGACTGGGCGGGCCCCCTGTTCACCAAAGGCCGGCTGACTCCCGACGCGCTGAGGCAGCTCAGGAGCGAGGCGCGCGCCATTCACCGGCAGCTCACCCCGGTCTGGCGCCGCAAGGTCAACCGGTCGCGGCTACTGCTGCTCGACACCCCGCTCGGCGACGGGCTGACCCTGTACGACCTGGTCCCCGGACAGGCCGCGGCGGACGACAACACCGCAGAGAACGGCTTCGAGGACCGGCGCCTGACGGCGATCCTGGCGGCCCTCACCCCAGCCGAGCGGGCGGTGACACTCGCGCTCGCCAACCCTGGAGTCACCACCTGGGCCGAGGCCGCCGCAGCCGCGCGCGCCCCGCAGCCGGACGCGGTCGGCGAGCGGGTCCGCCGCAAGGTGAAGCGGTTGGCCTCCCGCAACACCGCTCGCACCCTGGCCGCCAAGGCGACTACAGGGGGCCGTCGGTGACCTCCCGCAAGGCCGACAGGGCGCACCTGGCCCAGAGCCGGGAAGTTGTCCTGCGGATCACCCTGCCGAGCATCCCGGCCTGCACCGCGATGCTCGGCACCAGCGGTGTCGGCGCCGCCCTGGCCCACGGCACCGTCCCGGCCGCATCCCCGCTGGTATGGCCGCTTGTCGTCCTCGCTCTCGGTTCCATGGCGTACGACTTCGGGCTCCGCGCCCTGCGCCGCTCCAGCTGACACCGGCCACCACCTGAACCGACCGGGAGGCCTGGGTCACGGGTGTACGGCACTACGACCGCCGCCGCAACCGGCTGGAGCGCCACCCCAGGCACGGCCTGGCGCCCGGCTCGCCACCGACGACGGTGACCCGGATGCCGTCGGCGAGGACGACCTCGTCCAGGCCCTCGAAGGCGTCCCGCCACGACTCGGAGGCCCGCTCGAATTCCGCCAGGGCAGTGCGCAGCGCGGTGTCGACGGCGGCCGGTGCCCACGGGGGCAGGGTGCGGGGCGCGCGGACGGTGTTGGCCAGGACCCGGTCCGCGCCACCGCCGACCCGGCCGGGTCCGGCCTGGCCGCTGTCCAGTGCTACTGCGGTTCACCGGCGTGGTTCGGCGGCGGCACTATCGGTGAGGTGGTGTGCTGTCACGGTGTGGTCAGCTCGGTGAGGTCGGCGATCACCTCGGAAGCCGTTACCGGGTCGAGCTCGGCGAAGGTCGGGAAGGTCCGGTTGTACGTCCAGTAGTCGCCCGGGTGGCTGTCGAGCCACACCGTCTCCACCCGCTGCTCGGGGTACACGTCGTGCATGCCGACCGCGATGCCATGCTCCGGGGCGAGCACCACGAAGCGGTCGGGCCCGACCCTGCGGGACAGCCAGCGCTCCACACCCGCGTCCTGGGGCTCGCCGCGCTGCCAGCCTCGCCGCTCCATGCCGACCAGCCGGCCGGTCGGTAGCTCCGGACCGTTCTCGAAGCGGGTCAGGCGGTGCCCCGCCCGCTCCTCGTCGCTCAGCGCGTACACGAGGCGGCCGAGCTGACGGAACGGCTGCAGGATCTCGTAGTCGGCGAACAGCTCCGACCAAGCGGCGAGGTCGTCCCCGAGCAGCAGCGGGTGCGCCAGCCGGACGGAGGCCGTGGCCGGCAGCGCGAACGCCTCGTCCCGGACGTCCGCCAGGGTGCGGTCCTCGGCAACCCGGAACGCCGTCGCCGTGCCGTCCGCCTCGGCCAGCCACACCAGGCGGCGCACCAGGTGCCACAGCAGCGGATGCCCGACGAAGAGCTGCTCGAACTCCTGCGCCGTCCAAGACCGCTGGGTGACCATCGCCTCCTCCAGGCGGCGCATCTGGTCCCCCGCCACCGTACGGACGTCCTTCTTCAACGCGGCGAAGCGCTTGCGTTCAGCCGGCGCCAGCTCGGCGTCGTCCCGCACCCCCGGGGCCGGTAGATCCTTGCGGCGGGCGCCGGCCGCGTCCAGTACGTACGGCTTGAGCTGCTCGTCGAAGCCGACCGTGAACGTCCGGGTGCCGTAGTCGACGACGGTCGTCCCGTCGGCGTCCAGCCCGAAGTCCGGCACCAGACGGTCGGACAGCTGCTCCCCGGACAGGCCGAGACCGGCCGCCACCTCGGCGATCTTCTCCTGAGCCCGCGCCTTGAGCGCCTTGAACTTCACCCGCTGCGCGATGCCGTTCAGGTGCAGCAGGGCGACGTCGGTGCCGATCCCGGCCAGCACCTCCAGGCCGTCCACGGCCCGGTGGTGAGCGCCCTCGCCCGGCCACGCCCGGAGCACCGGCGCCAGCCGGCGGACCGTCTCGTCGTCACCCAGCCGGCCGAGCGCGTGCAGCGCCCACCCGTCCTGGGCCGGCATCCCGGCCAGCCGCCACTGCTCGAACACCGCCCAGCCGAACTCCGTCAACGACCGGGGCTCGCACAACTCCACCACTTGGTCGAGGCCGGGGTAGAACTCCCCGGACTTGGACAGCGCGAGCACGGTGAGCACGTGCCGCACCGCCTCGGCGGGCAGGGCGCCCTCGCCGCCGCGCACCAGCAGCTGCGGCAGCATCATCGGCTCCGCCCAGTCGCCGGGCTGGGGCAGCTTCGCCGGCAGCGCGTTCACCAGCGGGTCGGCCGACAGCAGCGCGCCTACCGCCTCCTCCGCCTTCGGCCCGTACTCGCCGGCCACCGCGCGCACCGCCGGCACGCCGTGCGCCCCGCCGATCAGCCGCAGGGCGTGCTCGGCGTTGCGCCGGGCGGCCCCGGCCTTCCCGACCGCGGCGGGCACCAGTACTCGGGCCGCGTCCAAGCCGTGCCGGGCGAACCAGGAACGCGCGGTGTTCCCGGCCGACTTGAGGCGCACCAGCCAGTCCGCCATCGTCTCGGCCACCCGGACGTCCAGGTACGGCAGCAGCAGAGACGCGTGCGCGGCCGGGTTCTGCAGCGCGGCGGCCCGCAGCGGCTCGAGGGCGTCCGGTCCGAAGCGGGCGGCGACCCGGCGCAGCGCGCCCATGGCGTCCCAGATGTGCTCGTCGCCGCGCCATTGCGAGATCAGCGGCCGGCCCAGCTCCTCGTCGCCGTAGGCGAACAGCGCCAGCTCCTCGTGCCGGTTGGAGCCGTACCGAGCGTTGCCGGACCGCTCGCTCGTGGCCCGGATCATGCCCGCTATCCGCTGCCAGTCGCCATCCGACCAGCGGGCGTACCAGGACTCGGCCGCCGCCCAGGCCTCCCGCTCGCCCGGCAGCCACCGCAGCTGCGGCTCCTGCGGTGCGGTGAGGCCGGTCAGCACACGGGGCTTGCCGGTGGCGCGCGGCCGCGTCCACGGCGGGCTGGTGAACAGCTCCGGCAGCGAGTCCGATCGGACCTCCTGCACGCGGTCACCGAGATCGGTGAGCGGCTCGACCAGGGCCGCCTGCTCCGGCGGCAGCTGCGGCAGCAGCTCGAGCACGATGGCGCGGTGGGCGGCGACGTGGCTGGTCAGGAGCTGGTGGGACAGCCGCTGCGCGGCCGGGTCGGCCGGGGCCGCCGCGGCCTCCGCGAGGAGGCGCAGAGCACGCCGGGGGAAGCGGCGGGCGGCGGCCAGCAGGGCTGCGCGGGCGGCCTTGTTGCCGTCCTGATGGGCCAGCAGCCCCCGGAAGCCCTCGTCGGAGGGAAGCTCGGCGAGCGCGCTCAGCAGCCGCTTCTTCCCGTCGGTGTGGTGGTAGCTGGTGGTCAGGTCGTGCAGCATCAGCGGCGCCGCAGCGCCCCCGAGGCCCTCCGCCACGGTCGCGATGATCTCGGTGGACCATCCGTCGTAGCCCAGGCTCGGCGGCGGGGGCAGCTTCTCCAGTGGTTCGGCCGAGGAGAGCGAGCACAGCAGCATCGACCACTCGGCGGGGCCCAGCCGGGGCCCCGACTCGGCGCACTTCTCGGCCCAGGCGGACTCGGACGGCACCAGGTACGCCGCCACCACCAGTCGGGTCAGGCTGGCCCTGCATCCGGCCAGGGCCTGGACCGCCGCGCGGTGGGTCTCCTCGTCGCACGCCGCCAGCAGCGACCGGACCCGGTCCGCGGCGGGTCGGTGCACCGCGGTCCTCGGGTCGACCACGCGCCGGACGCGGGGGTTGACGGTCCGGGAGTTGTGCCAGTCGGTCTCGACGGCCACCGTGAACAGCTCGACGGTGGCCCTGGCCGCGAACGGCAGACCGAACTCCGCCACCCAAGCGTCCACGGCCCTCTGGACACTGTTCTCGGCGGAGCTCGAGAACAGCGCGGCCAGCACCGCCGCACCGAGCGGGTTCCGGCTACCGCAGTGGTGGCCACGGGCTGCCTCGACCAGCTCCGCGTCACTGCGGTCCGCGGTGAGCGCCTGCTCCAGCCAGACGTCCATCTGCCGCAGCGTGTCGTGGTAGCCGTTCACCGCGTTCTTCACCGGCGCGGCCGGCGGGCGGGTGGCTCCGCCCCGGCGGGGGATCAGCGCCCGGTGCCAGGCGTCCGGCAGCACGAACACGTCCTCGTCGACCGGGGCGTCGTCCAGGGCCCCGGGGACGGCGGCCGCTGCGGTGGGCGTCATGGGCTGCGGCGCGGGCACCGAACCCATGCTGACCTCGCGGTAGCCCTTGCGGACCTTCTCGGTGACCACCTTGGCGAAGTGCGCTTGCGCCTCCGCTGAGGTCGGGAACTCCTTGCTCTGCTCCCGTCCGTCCGTGCCGGACCGGCCGTAGCGCACGGTCACCAGGGCACCGTCGACCCCGGCCTCCCAGAACTTGTCCGAGCCGCCTTCGACGAACTCCCAGCGCCGCACAACTCCACCTCTCTTCTCGAACAATTGATCAGGTCAGGAACAGTAACTAGGCCCACCGACACGCTGACCTACCGCCCGCCTGCCCAGGTGACCCTGCAGCCCCAGCCGGGAAGGTGCGTCAACAACCACAACGTTGCGGCCTGCAGCAGACAGGGCGGCTGGGCGCGGCGAGATCCACGACGCGTACGCCTGGCTGACCGGCCGCGGCCTGCCCCGGCGCGGCTGCCACCTGCCCAGCTGCGAGTCCGGGACGAACGTCGAGCTCGACGGCGAGTGCCAGACCTGCGCATACCACGTCGAGGATGCCCAGCACCGGTACGCGATGCGCCGCCAGGCCGAGCGGGACCAGGCCCTGGCCAAGATCCGCACCAGCCCGGCCCCGGCGTCGGCGGACATCCATGGCCACGCCGACCAGCCCGAGGAGCAGCAGTCGGCGGCCTACTGCGACCGGCACGTGCGGACCGTGCTGCCGTGCGGCCTGTGCGTGCCGCTGCTGGACCAGCCCGTCCTGCCTGAGGTCCCCCGGGCGATCGACGGCGCCGAGCTGCCCCCGGTCACGGTCCCTGCCTGGATGACCGAGGACAACTCCGAGGGCATCGCCTTCCGCGAGCAGCGGGCCGCCCGCCGCCGTGAGCGTGAGCTCGCCGGGAGCCGCTGATGACCGCGACCATCGGCGCCGACCTGGCCCGCACCGCCCTGCGCGCCGCCCGCCAGGCCGCCCGCACGAACGGCAATGCCCCCGCCCAGCGCACCCGCACGGTCCGGCCAGCCGCGCCGCGAGACCGTGGCCCGCGTGAGCCGATGCCCGTGGCGGACGTGTTCCTCGCCCTGGTCGCCGCCCACGGCTGGACCCTCGGCACCGCCGGCGGAGGTCTGCGCGACCGCTGGCCCCCGATCGTCGGCCTCGACGCCGCCGGCCACTGGCACCTCGCCGGCTACGACCCGACCACCCGCCGCCTGCGCGTGGTCGCCGACTCCCCCGCCTGGGCCGCCCAGCTGCGCCTGCACGTGCGCCGTATCCTCGCCGCCCTCGAGCAACTGCGGCCCGGCACCGTGACGGCCATAGATGTCCGCGTCGGCCCCGCCCCCGTGGTGCAGCACGACGACGATCAGAACGACCAGCACGCACGCTGCGACAACCAGCCCACCGTGCGGCCGGTCCGGCCTCCGCTCGCCGACCACACCGCTTACCAGGAACTGCGTCGCCGGATGCGCGAGGACGCTGCCGCCCGCCACGCCGCGCTCGACGAGGCCGCCGCCGCCCGAGAGGAGATCCTGCGCCTGCACTACAACAAACTCCGCGAGCCCGAGCGGGACCACCGTTCGTCGGCCGAGGACGAGCAGGCCCTGGCCGAAGCGGTCCGCGCCCGCCAACTCCGAGAAAGCCACCGCGCCGCCCTCGCGGACCAGGCCGGTGCCGTCCCGCTGCGCACCACCCGCCTGCCGGAACCCGTACTCGCCTGCGGGGCCGCGTGACGGTGCCGTCACACCGCGCTCTGCTCGCCTCAGAGTGAAATAACGGGCCGAACAGTGACGTGGCCGTCCGCTACAAGCCGGTGACGGGTTGTCAGTAGGAGGTCGTAGTGTGAGGAGGACAGCGGCGGCGAGCCTGAGAGCGGGACGTTCCTCGCCCGGACCCTGTCCAGCCCGCTTCTATCGCCGTCCCAGCGCCGCCACTGCCTGGCCATCGTGGGCCGCAGCTTCTTCAGCCACCCCGCCCAAGCCGTGGCCGCCAACCCGAACGCACTGTATGCCGAGGCCCAGGACCTCCTGGAAAAGCTGCCTGAAACGACGCGCGACATCTGGCGCACTGCCCTGGTCGATGCGCAGCAGCGACACGACGCGGCCGCGACCGTCCCAGCCGAGACGGCCGCCGACACCTGGCCGCAGGAGCCCGGACCGTCCCTCGCGAAGCCTGCAGACCCTCCCGCCCCCCGTCCCGTGGTCACCGCACCCCTGCAGCTTCTCGGCAGCAGGCCCTTCCCCCTTGAACTACCACTCCCGCCGCCAGTACCGCCGCCGATCAGGGCGGGAGCGGCCTCCCGTCCCCAGGCCGTCCCAAATCCCCTTCCCCAGCCTCCGATCGCGGCCCCACCACCCCACTCGCACCCCACCCGCGCCCCCAAGCGCCCAGTGCCGGTTGCCATCCGCGACTACTTGGGCCTCGACGCTCACGGCATGAGGCGCGTGCTGCCGGCCTTCGTGTTTCTCGTCGCCCTCTTCTTCTTCACGGTCCTCTGGCAGACCAGATGAGCCCGACTGCGGCACGGACCCGGCTGTCAGCACGTGAGCAGGCCGGGCCGGAGCCGGTGGACACCCTGCGCGAGCCGCCGCAGCGGGCCGAGGTCGTACTGACCCTGTGCCCGCCGACCGCGGCCGAGGACGTCGCCCGCGCCACCCGGGCCGGAGCAATCCCGACGACTGACCGCCCCCCTTCGTGCTTCCCAAGGCGCCCAGAGTGGTTCGGGAGTTCACCGGCGGCGGCGTAGCCTACGGTCAAACGGCATACCAACGAT
This sequence comes from Kitasatospora sp. NPDC004669, assembly GCF_040609455.1. Lineage (NCBI taxonomy): Bacteria > Bacillati > Actinomycetota > Actinomycetes > Kitasatosporales > Streptomycetaceae > Kitasatospora > Kitasatospora sp. NPDC004669. The sequence goes on along the minus strand of NZ_JBEXKB010000075.1, from coordinate 30,549 downwards.
CTTGGGGGAGCCATGGCCGAGACGGCCTTGCTGACGGACTGGTCGGACGAGATGCGGGGAGAACACTTCCGCAGGGCCGCGCGAGGAGGGTGGTCCAGGATCCGCCCCATGGCGACGATGATGCTGCTCATCGGCGCCGTCATGGAGGGCGCACCCTTCACCCGCGAAGAGCTGGGGCCGTTCGTCGCCACGAAAGCCAACCCGGCCGGCGCCCTCACCCACTCCTGCTGGGACACCGGCGACGACCTCGACGAGGACGACTTGGCCGCCCTCCCCGACCAGATCGCCGAGGGCACCCGCTATGCCGCGCACTACGGCCTGCCACCGCTGGAGACGATCAACGACGTCATCACCCTGCTGGTCGCGGCCAAGGTCCTCCACGAGATCCCGGACAGCTCAGGTCAGCTACGTCTGCACCCGGCCAACCCCCTGCCGTTCCCGAGCGACGTGCTACCGCTGAGCGCCGAGGAAGAGCAGGTGCAGCGCGAGCTGCGGATGAGCCTGATCTATTCCGACGACTCATTCGAGATCATCGGCCTGTTCGAACCGGACGGGCGCCGCCTTGAGGAAGTCACCACCAGTCTGCAGCGCCTGGCCCGCATCATCGACGGCGATCCCCACGACGCCCGCCAAGCGGTCCTGCTACTGCTCGACCAGGGCGACTTCACCGCCACCGCGGACGTCGCCGCGATCCCTCCGCACAAGGTCTTCCGGCTGCAGTGCGACTGGGAGAAGTTCGACCAAAGCCGCATCTCCATCCACGGCGTCAACGACAACGGCCAGATCGTCGTGACGCTTCCGGAGGACTGACAACCTCCCGGCACGACCGCCAGAAGCACCACGCTGTGAGGGCAGACCGCGTCAAGCCAGGCCGTTGAAAAACTCACGCAGCTGGGCAACCGACACCTTCGGGCGCGGCGACCGCGGCCGGGGGCTGTCCCTCTGGTACTGTCCGCCGCCCACGTCACCGCCCTGCTGCGCAATGTCGCCGACACGGGCAGCAGGACCGGATCAGGTGCGGACCGGGTCCGGGATTGTCCGCCAGCCCGCCGACCGACCTACGAGAGGGACGAAGCAGTGGGGATCAGTGGAGAGATGAGCGTGAGTGCTCCGGGGATCGAGATGCCCGACGTGCTCGTCACCTTCGGGACCGACTTCCCGCGTCAGCGCGAACGCCCGCTACGGGAGGGCTACGGCCAGTCGGTAGAGCTGCCGGCGGTGATCGACATCGTCGTCGCCATCGAGGCCGGCACCATCACGGCTACGGAGGCGCGCGAGCTGCTTCTGCGGCTCGCCGGTCAGTTGTACGACCAGTGGAACCTTCGCGAGCACGAGCAGCACGACGACCTCCTCGCCTGGTGCGTCCGAGACGGCGGGTGCCCAGACTGCGAGAAGTACGGCGACCGCTTCGAGCCGCACCTCGACGCCTTGGCCGAGCGGTGGCTTCGCTACAACACCCCGGACGAGTACCCGTTCACCGCGGGCCGCTCCGCCGGACTGCACGAGACGACCTGTCCCGTGGTGCGGCACACCATGCCAACAGAGTGGAGCCGACCGGTCGGTGAGGAGTACGTGCAACAGCGCCGGCTCTTCTGCCACCGGCAGAACCTGCGTTACGGCGGTACCGAAGCCGACTTCGAGTTCGAGCTGGCGACGACGACAGACAGCGGCTGGACGGTCATGACCATCGAGGAGACCCGCGTGTGGGAGGCTCGACACATGGGCCCGAAGGGCGGCCGGAAGTACCGGCGCTGCCGACGCTGCGCGCCGACGCCGTGAGCGGGAGGGGAACTGACATGGACCGCCGAGGGCTCGTCGTTCTCAAGGGGTGCTTGTGGATCGCCCCGATTGATCCGCACGGTCTGCAGTGCGTTGCCCGCACCAAGCAGGGCGGTCTGTGCAAGAACCCGGTGTCGTACAGCCAGGAGCTCTCGTGGTATGAGTTTCACCTCGGCGCGCACGGCTACGTTGACGCCTACGACGGTCAGCGCTTCAAAGATGCTGACCGGTGGCTTGCCCAGCACTGCACAACGCACGACACCCTGGACGTGATCGACATCGCGGAGCCCGAGCTCCGGCCGTTCCATGTCGCCCACGACGCCGCCCTCGTCCGGCGGTACCGCGAGGACGTGACGTACGACGGCGGTCAGCCAGCCACGGGCTGACCCGGGGCGGTATCCGGTGGGGGCAGCCCCGCCAGCCCTCGGGCATCGGCGCGTAGCGGACCGGGGCTGCGGGGCGATCCGGCCTGTCCTTGGCCGCACCGCTGCTGCCATGAACAGGCCGGATCGACGGGCTTCGGACTCACCAGAGGCCGGTACGCGGGTTCTGAGGTCGAAGGTCAACAGCCTCCTTGAACAGCTCCAGGAGGGTTTCGGCGGTAAGCGTTTCGACCCGTTTGGTCCAGAGATGCGTTACGGGGTGGAGCATCAGGTACCGCTCCTGGGCGTTGAAGAAGTCGCCGTTCCGGAGCCCGTGGGTGCGTCCGAAGGGCCCGTAGGTGTACCTGGCGGGGTCGAGCATGCTGCTGCGGAACTTGTAGATCTGCCAGGTAAGGCGGTCACCGACCTGCTCGTAGACGACGTTGGCCGAGTTCAGCTCCGTCGTGTAACGCGGGTTGGTGATCACCACGCAGCCAGCCAGAACCATCGTGTCGTCCGGGACTGGCTGGCTTGTGGTCGTCTCGTCCCACAGATCGACCCGAAGCCTCACATCACCAGCGGTCAGGCTGAAGCTTGGCACGGGCACGAAGGAACCAGTAGCGGTTCCTCGCTCTTCGAGGGCCGCGTCTGGTTCAACGGCCTGCAGGTCGCTGAGCGCGTCATGCATGATCTCGCGCAGGTCGGCCTTGGCCTGGGCGGCCTGCTGGCGGCGCGCATCCTCAGCGGCCTGAGCCATCGAGCGCTCGGAGTCGGCGCGGGCCCGTTCGGCGGCGTGGGCTCCAAGGCCGCGTGCGATGGACTCCTGGACGGGACCGCGGGCTTCCAATTCCCGGTTCAGCCGGTCGAGCACGGCGCGGGCATCCTGCGGGCGATCTTCCGGGCGCTTGGCCAGGAGGCGACCGATGAGGTTCTTGAGCACGACGTTGGCGCAGGGCGCCTCGGGCGGGGCTTGCATTAGGTGGGCGGCCCGGAGCGCCATCGAATCCCCGGTGTATGGCGGGGTTCCGGTCAGCAGTTCGAACGCCAGGCAGCCAAGCGCGTACAGGTCGGTCTTGACCGTGGGGGACTTCAGTTCCCACAGCTCGGGCGCCATGTAGGGCTGGGAGCCCCACCCGACGAACGTCGGGTTCTGGGTCCCGATCTCCTGATCGCGGGCGATCCCGAAGTCCGCGAGCTTCCATCGGTCATCGTGGCGCAGCACGTTGGCCGGCTTGAGATCGCGGTGCATGATCCCAATCGAGTGCAGGTCCTGGAGGGCCGTCGTGACGTCCACCAGGATCGACACCGCCTCGGGCTCGCTCATCGGGCCGAGGGTCAGCGCGCCCTGGGCTCGATGCATGACCAGGAGCAAGGAACCGCCAACATCAGCGGCGTCCATCGCCGGCAGGAGCATCTCGCTGCCGCTTTCGGCGACCCGTTCGCCGATGTGGATCTCTCGTCGCAGAAGGCGCTCGTCGAGCCTTCCGTCGGGGCGCTCCTTCTTGACCACCTTGACCGCCATAGGCGATCCGTCCGGCCCCTCAGCCTTGTAGACACCTCCGAAGCCGCCCGGTGTCCCAAGCGGCTTGTTCTTCCAATACCGCCAAGATATGCCCGACTGTCCGGTGAAGGTCACCTCGTCGCTCACTGCCCAACACCCCCACCATGAACTGGTTTCACTCACCAACGACCACGGTTATCCCGTCGAAAATCGTACCGACCATCGGGCCTCTTCTGGCCCCACCAACACGTCCAGAACCTGCACACAGCAACTTGACAGGGAATCCGACGCCGCCGAACAGGCCCTCGCCGCGCTGCGCCCCGGCGAACTAGACGCGGTCGAGAAGCTCGTCGAACGCCTCGCGATCCACCCGCGGCTCGGCATCCCGGTGCCCGGTGGCACCGACCCCGAGGTCGACGACTACACCGCCCGAACCGACCCGGCCGCCGACACCGGCGACCGTATCAGCGTCGTGTTCCCTGTCAAGTCAGCGTGTTGAGAGCACCTGCCGACGAGCTGGGCAGCTTGATAAGGCTGCTAGGCCGTGTGTCGAAAGTGGATCTTGGGCTGTGGATGATCACAGTTCATGGGTCGGGGAGATCTCACAGACGAGCAGTGGGCGGCGCTGGAGCCGTTGTTGCCGAAGGGCGCCAGGGCCGGGCGGCCACCCGTCTGGCCTCGGCGGCAGTTGATCGACGGCATACGGTTCCGTGTCCGGACCGGTGTTCCGTGGCGGGACGTCCCCGTCGAGTACGGACCGTGGAGCCGGATCTACGACCTGTTCCGCCGATGGCAGCGAAACGGCACCTGGCAGCGGATCCTCACCCAGCTCCAGTCTCTGGCCGACGCGAGAGGGGCGATCACATGGGACCTGAGCGTCGACTCCACGGTCTGTCGCGCCCATCAGCATGCGGCCGGAGCCCGCAAGCACGGCGACCTGCAGAAGGAGCCGCCGGGCGGCATCTTCACCGAACCCGGTGACCATGGGCTGGGGAGATCGCGTGGCGGGTTCACCACCAAGCTCCACCTGGCAGTGGAGCAGGGTCAGAAGCTCATGTCGATCGTGGTGACCGCGGGGCAGCGCGGGGACTCGCCGCAGTTCGAAGCCGTGCTGGACAAGGTCCGCGTGCCCCGCGTCGGACCGGGTCGGCCGCGAGTCCGCCCCAATCGCGTGCGGGCGGACCGGGCCTACGCCTCCCGCAAGAACCGCGCCTACCTGCGCCGCCGCGGGATCCGCTGCACCATCCCCGACAAGGCCGACCAGGCGCGCAACCGGCGGAAGCTCGGCTCCCGCGGCGGTCGACCGCCGAAGTTCGACAAGGCTGACTACCGTGAGCGTCATGCGGTCGAATGCGGCATCAACCGCCTCAAGAGGCACCGCGCTGTCGCCACTCGGTACGACAAGCTCGCTGTTCGCTACGAGGCGACCGTGCTGATCGCAGCTCTCAACGAATGGCTCTGACCGGGGTGGCCTTCCCGTCCTCGGTCACCAGTCCCTGCCAGCGGTCAGCTCCTCCGCATCCGCGTCCGTGAACCCGTATGCCGACGCGACGAAGTAGAACTCATCGCAGATCCACTCGCGGGCGACCGTCTCGATCCCGCTCCCGGCCGCCATGAACTCCCTGTCCAGCAGGTTGAACTCCTCCGTGGCAGTCCTGGTGAGCGCATACAGGGCCTCCAGATCCGACGGCCGCTCGGCCTCGATGCGCTCGCACAGTTGCAGCAGGATCGTCCTGCCTCGGTCGACCACCTGATTAGGGAAGTACGGGTCGTCGAACATCTCCCGCAGGAATCCGTGTCCCAGGACCTGCTGGTTGGTGATCGGCATGGCACTTCCCATCTACACGAAGAGCTGACGCGCCGATCATGCACAGCGCCGCTGACAACGAGGCCACCCATGCACGCCAGACCCCGCGCGATCAGGACTTCCACAACAGGCCCTAGAGCAGAGCGGCCTGCTGCAGAGCACTGGTATCTGTGCCGAAGGGGAAGACGTGACCGTGTTCCAAGCTCTTCAGTACGAGCTCGCGGTTCGCCTTGTCCACGTGGAAGGTTGACCACGTCCGGCACCTAGGACAGGTCTGGCCGGTAAGGAAGGGCCGTAGGAGATACAAGCGGTGGTCGCGGTCGGCGAGGTAGAGGCTGCCGGTCTCCACTGCGCTGCTCGGGTACACCATCGTAGATGTGCGTACCACCGGGTGGTCGCCTGAGAGCCGGCGGCAACTCAAAGTTGCTGCGCGGCGGAACGAGTCCCAGACCACGGACGTGATCTCGATGAGGCCCCAGTCTGCGAGGAAACGAGCGTGCCCTGCCAGGAGTGAGAGGTCGTCGAAGGACTCCCGGAGTGCGTTTGGAAGGTCGACGGGATCGACTGGGCGAAGGTGTGATTCGTCGTTTCGACGTCCAGCGAGGCGCTTGCGCGCGTTCTCGGCTGCTTCATCGGCGAGCAGGTGGCCCAGTTCATGGAGAGGATGGTCCGGGGCCAGCGCGCGGCGCTTCTTCCGCCCTGCGATCTCCAGCAGAATGCTCGTCCACTCTCCCAGCCCCGGGCCGCCTGCCTTGTCGGCGAGCTTGGTGCGCAGGTCCGCAACGGACGAGAGCTCGATGGACGCTCCGTGCGCGAGTGCAGCCGCGACCAGGGCGCAGTAGCACAGCAGGATCTCGGCTGCTTCAAGAACCGCATCGTAGGCGGGGGCAAGATCACCCGTGCTCATCCTAGCCTCTACCTCCCGCCAGCGCAGCGCAATGGGGTACGGGAACCGGGTACGTACGGTGTAGCCGAAATCATCCAGCTCGGCGGCCGCCTCGGCCCGAAGGCGTGTCACCTGGCCTGCTGTGATGATCGAACGCCGGACGTCCTCGGCGCTTGCGCCCTGGCGGAAGGCGGACCCTGCCAGGGCGCGAGCCTCCGCACTCCAGTTGCTCAGCTGTTGGCCTGCTGTGTCCAGCTCATGCAGGGCCGCAGAAAGGGGCTCGTCGGCACCGGGCAGTACCAGGGACTCAAGGTGTTTCCGGCCCAGCCGGAGACGGCCGAACTGACCCTGCGCGAGGGCCCCGACGGCGGGTGAGCGTAGGAAGGCCAAGATCAGCCGCATGTGCTCATGGGGAAGGCTGTGCGCGGGGCGGAGGATGAACATGCTGCCTGCAGCAGCTGCCGGCAGGTCGTGTTCTTCGACAAGCGCGGCTTTGGGGCTGTCGCCTGTGACTATTTCGGACAGGAGAACGTCGCCGGCTCGGAGATGGGCTCGCTCGGGAACATCGGTGCGCCAGATGTCGGTGTCCGCGTCTGGCTCGGCGATCGACCCGTCACGTCCGAGGTGCCTGAGCCAAAGGAGGCGCACCGCGCCTGGCGTGCTGGCCTTTGAGGCTCCGGGAGCAGAGGCAGAAATGTTGTGTCCGCGGTCGATGCTGCTGAATACCGCGGAGACGGTCAGGTCGGCCGTGGGCGTCTGGTCCGGCTCGTCTTTGGAGGGCTCGGTTGCGTGATCATTCGAGCTGGACATGATGCTCCCCCTTCGGACGTCGGCCGGGCGAGATCCTACGGAACTTCACCCCCTATGCGCGATTCTGATGTTCGGTCAAGGCATGGAACGTGGGCCAGCCGTAGAGGTGTCACGTTGGCGCTGCCGCTGAGCACGTCTCGCAGGTCCTGGTTCTCCAAGGTCAGCCGGGTGTTCTCGGCGAGAAAGCCCCGGACATCGGCCCGGAGCTGGGTGATCTCGTCATTCTTGTTCGCGATGATCGTCTTGAGGCTGACGATCTTCTGACGGAGCCGGGCCTCGACGTCCGAGGTTCCGCCGCGGGTCTGGACGTGCTCGTAGAACTCGTTCTTCAGATCGAGGTGGCGCTGGGTTAGGGCGTTGCGGGGGACGTCGGCTTCGACGGCCAGGGCGACGATGGTCAGGGCCCCGTTGGAGCGCTCGGGGGTGCCGGTGAGGATGCGGTCCATCGCGGCGCGGATGCGGTCGCGCTCGTCGGGGGCGGGGCTCATCAGCTCTTCTCCTGGACGGTGAAGCGGGTGCGGTCGTGGTCGTCGGCGCGTTCGCGCAGCCGGGTGGCGGTGGCGTACCAGCGGTCGGCGAGCGGGCCGGGGCTGCGGGCTGCTTTTCGGTCGAGCTGGTCGGCGCGTTCGCGCAGGTGGGTGGCGTGTTGGTCGGTGCGGACGATGTTGCCGCAGCCGGGGACGCACTGGTCGAGGCTGGGTGCGTCGCGCTGGTCGTCCTTCGCGCACAGGGCCCGGTCTCGCCGGTAGAGGCAGAGTAGGAGAGCGTTCGGGTTCTCGTAGAGGACGCTGCCCTCGCGAGCCAGGTGACGGCGGGCAGCGGCGTGCTTGCGGGAGAAACCGAGCCCGACCAAAGCGCCCTGGAAGACCGGGCCGTTGGCGGCTGCGAGGATGGCCTGGCGGGCGGCGGGTCCGGAGACGGCTTCGCCGGCCTGGATGCGGTCGAGGAGGTCGGCGGCGGTGTCGGCGGTGGCCAGGGCGGTCTCGATGTCGACCAGGGCGTGGATCCCGCCTCGGCTGCGGGTGCCGTAGCGGCCCGACTCGTCGGTGTTCAGCACGGTGCGCATGTGGCCGTACTGGATGGCGAGGGCGACCAGGCCGCCGGGGCGGCGCGCGATGTGCCAGGCCAAAGTGCGTCTGAACCGCGCGGTCCCGATGCTGCCGTGCGGGTCGGCAGCGATGACCTCGCCGGGCAGACCCTGGGTGAGGGCCTCGCGATTGGCCCAGGTCACGAAGTCCTCGATCCGCTCGGCGATCGAGCCGTTCCTGAGCGATCCGGTGCGGTAGGCGGCGTGGGTGGGGTTGTGGAGGGCTGCGTTGAACAGCAGCTCGCCGTCAGGCACGATCCGTTCCAGCACGCGGATGGCGTTGACGACGGGCGTGATGGCGACCCAGGGGACGGGGCGCTCGGTGCCGCCGGGCAGGTAGTGGCCGGTGTCCGGGTCGGTGGCGTTCTTGTAGTGGTGTCCGCGGATCAGCAGGTGCGGCTCGTCTTCGTCGTCCTCGCCGGCGGCGACGTCCTCGGGACGGACGCGCAGCACGTGCCTGGCCAGCGATGCGCCGGAGTCGGGGTCCGGGTTTGGGCAGCAGCCCGCACGCAGGCCGAGGATCTCCTGGGGACGGGCGCCCGTCAGGTAGGAGCAGACCACGAAAGCGGCTGTGACCAGGTGTTTGAGCAGGGTGTCGGCTTCGGTGTAGTCCACCGCTGTGCGCCAGGGGTGGCTGGCGATGCGGCCGGTGACCGGCACCTTCAGCGGGCAGGGTCCCGGGTTCGCTTCAACCAGCGCGGCCAGCTCCAGTCTCTTCCAGGCGCGCTGGACGTGTTGCAGCGTGGCCCCAGTCGTCGCCGCGACGTAGGTGCGGGCCAAGACGGGCTTGCCGTCCCGGATCGCGGCCGACAGCGGGGCGCCGGCCGCGATCCGCTCAGCCAGGTAGGCGTTGAGCGCCAGGCGCCCGGTCGGTGTGGCCCGCTGGGCGCGGACGGTGTCCCTCATGCGGTGGGCCTCGGCGTGCGCCGCGAGGATGTCGTCGGCCAGGTCCTCGACGAGACGGATCGCCCAGACCAGCAGCGGGCCCATCGTCTCTTCGGCCAGGACCTCCCGCGCGTTCTCCCCGCCCGTCGTCGTGGCGGCGGGCAGGTAGTCGTCCATGCCCACCTCGTCCCACGGCGGGCGGGCGACCCCTGCGGGGTGCTCGGTGAGCTGGTCGAATGCCCACAGCCGCGTCAGCGCGATGAGCTTGGTCTGCGTGTCGCGGCGGCCGGTACCCGCTTCGAGCAGGTGTCGGCCGTACTCGTGCAGCACCGTCCGGTCGCAGCCGGCCAGCGCGTGGATCTGCCGCTTCGCCAGCCAATGGGACAGCCGCATCCAGGTCCGGACGGTGTCCTGGGTGGGGACGGGCGCGATGCGGGTGCGCATCCTGGTCCCGCGTTCCCGCACGAAGCTGTTGCGCAGTTCCCGGTTGAGGAGCGTCCACGCGATCAGCCGCAGCGGGGCCCGGAAGGGCTTGGCGCAAGAGCTCCAGTCGATCGACATGAGCTGCTGGCTGGGGTTGTCGATCAGCGGGGCCAGGGACCAGACCATGTCGCCGAAGCGGCTGTTGAGATGGGCGTGGCTGGCGACGACCAGGCGCTGCGGGACAACCGGAGTGGTGGAGGCCGGCTCCGCCAGGACGTGGCGACCGGCTTCGGGGGTGGTCACGGGTTGAGGTCTCCGTTCAGCAGGTCGTCGACGATCTCCCGGTCCGCCGCCGTGATCCGACCCCGCGCACCTGCCCAGGCCCCTTCGCCGACCTTGCTTTTCAGATCGTCCAGGCGGGCGTGGGCATCGCTCCAGTCCCGTTCCCACGTGGGCCCGGGAAGAGCGGAGTGGGCGTTGCCGAGCGCCTGGTGGAGGTAGACCAAGCGCGGGTGGTGGTCGGCGTGGACGCGGGCGTTCTCGCACCCCAGGCAGATCAGGAACGAGGCGCCGCACCGTCCGTCGGGCAGCGGGGCCGGACCGTTCCCCGCCCCGGAGCAGTCGGCGGTGGCGGTCTCCCGGTGCTCGGGTTGGCGCTCGGCGGCGAGCCGGGCGGTCAGCTCCACCCGCCGACGGGCATGCTCCACGGCCGCCGCCGCCCCGGCGGCGACCACCGGCGCCGCCTCTCGCTGGACACGCTGGTCGGGCAGCACGTACCGGCGCTCGTGGGTGTCCAGGGTGTGCTGGGACGGCTCCCGGCGCTCCACCACCACGGTGCGCCGCCCGCGGGCGAACGGCGATCCGCTGCCCGTCTGCTTGCCCCAGCGGACGCCGTCGCCGCTTCCCAGGCCAAGGCGCACCGGTCCCGCGGCAAGACGACGTTCGGTCACACTCGCCGCCCGCTGCGGGTAATAGGTGCGCCAGGCCACCAAGCGGTCGGTACCGGGCACGAGGTCCTCGGCCAGAGCCCGGGCGAAGCGGGTGGCCAGCAGCGCCTGGGTGATCAGCCGGCCTGGGGAGTCGGCGCCCGAGTCGGTGGCGTTCACCGTCTCGAACCGGCCGCCTCTGTGCTTGCGGACCTGGACCCGGTAGGTGGGCCGTCCGTCCAGACCGGGATCGGGGGTGGCCCTCGGAGTTGGCATTTCGTTGATCACCGACAGGTTCAAGGCGAACTGAGCCATCAGCAACACGCCCAGGGCGGTGGCTTCCATCCGGTCCAGGAACAGGCGCTTCCACGTCGTCTCCGCCGTCGGCCCGCCCAGCGCGCGCACGTAGCGGTGCCGCGGCTCCCCGTTGCGGTAGCGGGGAACATCACCGGTGCGGGCGAGACGGTCCAACGACTCCCCCAACGCCCATGACGGGCTGCCGGCCTCGAACTCGCCCCGGCGCCACCGCTCCAGATGCTCCGCGTTCTCCTCGATCCTCAGCAAGGCTGCCCTGAAAGTACGCCGGGCCTGCGCCCGGATCCGGTCGAACTCCTCGGGCGCGTACGACTCCACGTTCGTCGGCAGCACCGGAACACGGCGGGCGAGCTCCTCCAGCACCGGGCCCGAGCGCAGCCGCGGGTCGTCGCGCAGCAGACCGGCCACGTTCCGAAAGGCCCCGCGGCCGCTCGGGGTGTGCTTCTCCTGCTCCCACCATGCCTTCACCGACGCCGCGGAGATCTCGTCCACGTCGCGGGGAGGCCGAGCGCGGCGCGCTAGGAACGCGGAGAACACCCGCAGGTGGCGGAACATCAGATCCGCGGTCTCGTGAGCGCCCCAGCCGCGGCTGCGGGCGGCGAACAGGGCCGCCAGGGAGCGCTGCAAGGGCTCGGGAGCCGCGAGAGCGGAGAAGTCGAAGTCCCGCTGCCGGCCGTCGCGGTCGCGGTGGTGCACGACCAGGCCGGCCAGCGGCTCCAGGACCGGCGGCGTGCTGTAGCCGGCCGGCGGCAGCACCGCCCTCCTGCCCCTTCCGCCCTCGCCCGCCGGGCTCACCAGGCGCCCTGCGCCGCCGGGACCAGGCGGCTGTCGACGTCCTGGATCCCGTCCGCCTCCCGTGCCACCCGGGCGAACAGCGCATCGAGGTCCGCCAGCGGCGCCGACAACGGCGCCTCGACCTCGGCCAGCAACGACTCCAGCTGCAGGTGCCGCACCGGCGCGAGGTACGTGTCGACCGTGACCTGCCGCGTGGCATGCCCCAGCAGCCCCTGCACCAGATGCCACGGATCGCCGTAGAGCAGGGCAAAGTCCCGGCGCTCCGCCGGGCTCAGGCCGAAGCGCCGGTCCAGCAGCGAGTTCAGCACCACCAGCATGAACAGCGCCATGCTGTGCCGGGCACCGTGCACCGTGGCGTAGGGGGCGTAGACCCTGTGCGGATCCGCCCGCAGGCGAGCCGGTGGCTCCAGCGCCGCCCGGCAGCGCTCGTTCGCGGTGCGGAACACCGCCTCCCACGAATGCGGCTGCAAGGGCAGACCCGCCTCGTTCAGCCACAGCCACAGCGGCTCCGGCCCGTCCGGCCCTTCGGTGAACAGCAGCATCCGCTCCCGCCAGGTCAAGGAATCCAGCAGCCGCTCGAAAACCACGCCGGCCCGGTCCGCCCAGCGGACCCTACTCCGGGGAACCCGAGTCACCTCGAGCACCAGCCGCAGGTCCACCAACTGGTCGTAGCGCCCCGCCAGCTGGGCCTTGCGCACCGCCCAGGCCCGGGAGGACTCCACGTACGACTCGACGTCGTGCACCGCTTCCGCCGAGGCGTAGAACGTCCGGGACGCCTTCGACCGGGTCACCGCCCCCGACACCCGGCCCCGGCAGTACCGGCTCCCGCCCAACCGGATGCCGGGGACCTCGAACGTCAACAACGACCCGCCCTCCTGCCGGCGCAGTCCCGAGGAGACCAGCAGCCGCACGAACGCGACATTGCTCCAGCCTCCCCAGCCAGCCTGGCTCGACCGCCCCGTCCTGGGTATGGCCCCGCCGGCCGATGTCCGTCCACAACCGCCACGTACGGGGCGTCAGCCAGCGCATGTCCGACGCCGTCGGCTTCCGCAGGCCCTCGGGCACCTCCCGCGTCCCTCCGTACAACCCCGTGGTCTGGCGCATCGTCACGGGGCTCGCGGTGACGTACCCGTGCCGGGTGGCCCAGCGGTAGAGAGCGGAGAACGCGGCCAGCTCCCGGTTCCACTTCGACGCGCCCACCAGGGCCGGGTTGGCCGGCGCCTCCAGCCGCCAGCTCCGGAAGTCGTCCAGGTCCTTGTCCCGGGCATCCGTCCAGTGTCGCTGCCTTGCGGACAGGAACGTCAGCAGCAGAGCAATGTCGGTCGCGTAGTTCCGCCTCGTCTCCCGCTCGTACCCGCGGAACACCGACGACTGCCCGAAGCGGCACAACAGCGGGTCGATGCGGTAGTCCGGCCCCACGAACACCGCATCCCCGGGTCGCATCTCCCAGCCGTCCGGCCCGGGAGAGCCCGTGCCGGTCAGCCAGTCCCTGCCCACCCAGAACACCCGCCACCGCGACACCGGAGACCCCTCACGTAGCGCTTCAACACGCTGACGCTAAAGGGAAGTCGTGTACCGGGTGCACGAGACGATGGCCAGCGTCTTCGTGACCTGGATCATCGCCTTCCGTGTCCAGTCCGCGCGTGTTGCGTGAGTCCTTGCCGCTGTAGATCAGTACAGAGCCTGGGGCGGCCTGTCAGGTACTCAAGGCATGGAGTCACAGAGCAATCGGTTGGTAGGCCAGGGCTTGATCCACTACTTCCGCGGCCGAGGGCTCGGGTTCCTTTGGCCAGAAGATCAGATTGCTGACGTACCCAGTCGGACACATCAGGGACTTGCCGAGCTGGTCCAGCCAGCCGTTCACCTCGTCGTCGCTGACGTAGTCCACGTCCATGATCCGCTGTACGAGCGCGCCGGCTTCCTCGCGGCTCATTTCCACGACACTCATCCCCTCGGCGTGAGCAATCAGCGTAACCAGCCACCTGATCGGCCAGGCAGGCCAGGCCCTGTCCGGCAGCAGCAGCGCCCCCGCGCCGATGATCAGTGCAGCGACTCGCCCTGCCGACGGCCCGGCCGATCCCAGACCTCTTGAGCTAGGCGAACATGCCGTCCCTCCGGGCGGAAACGGTCAGTGATCCACCGCATCGTAGCGATCGTCAAATGGGCCCAGGGCTGAAATACACCCTGGGCCCATTCTTGATTCATCGGCTACATTCTCTTATCGCCGGAACAGTAGAGGCGTGAAATAGCGCCATTATCTCCTGCGCAGTCGCCTCTGTTTCCATTCGATGGATCGATTCTTCTGCAAGAAGGAATCTAGCTCACCCTGACTCCTCCCGCATGCGGTTGCATGCCATTCCTTAGGCCGCGATTCACCCTCACTCCATTCGCCCGAGTATGCTTCCTCAATTTGAACCAACACTCCAGGGCCAGAGAAGAATTTCACTTCAGCCATATAGTGACGACCAGAGGGCGGCGAAACTGAATCCAGTCGGCCGGAAATGGATTCGACCTGCTCGGCTGACACCAACTCCGCATCAGCCTTCACCTTTGCTCCCTGAATGGCTTCAAGAATTGAAGCCCAGAGCATAAACTCTGAGAGACTCTGCCCCGATTCACGCCAGGGTTCGGGCTCGTCGTCTCCCGCCTCGCGGTCGAACACCGGCGGATTTTCGCTCCCATCGAACTTCACCGCCCATTCCCAGCAATGCTGGTTCTCAATCCAGAAAACCGCATAGCCGTCCGCATCGACCGAAAGCTCGCCGAGGCTTACTGGCCGATTATGAGAGCTGATCACGGTGCCGCCCCAGGAAGAGGCGCAGGCATGCCACTCCAGCAGCGGCAGCGGGATTCTCCCGAACTGCCCTTCCGATCCCAGCGGATGAAACGTCGCCTCCCCATACCAGTCCGCCAAGAATACGGGCAATTCAGCCGCACGAATGGGCGCGTCATTATTCATGCACTACTCACTCCCGAATGCGACCGAATGGCAGTGATTCGCATTACACTGCCATTCTCCAACTCCCGCTCCAGCTGGCGAACTGCTGGCTGCCAAGCCTGGGCAGAGACTGCGGCCCCTTCGAGTCCAGGCCTGCTGAAGCGCCCTGCCGCCAGGCAGGCTGCCACCGCTCGACCGATTGTGTGGTGACCCGGAGGTCCGCGGTAATCGCCATGTGGCCGTCGCCGCGTTCGATTGCTCGGCGGATTCCAGTGCACCCGCTTTCGACGTTGCTGCTCCTGGGCGGTGACCCCGCCCCCTCGTGCGTATCGCACTCCGCTTTGATATCGCAGGGACCAAGGCCCGTCAGCACCTGCGACGAGGCGAGTTCAACCTGAGTAACTAATGCCGCCAGAAACCCCATAGGCCCCACCAGAATTATTATTCCGGCGGGACCCATGGGGTGCCCCTATGCCATATTCCAGTCTGCATAGGTCGCCTGAGCTCAAATCAGCCCCAATACCCGGCTACTCCACCCCAGAGACTGCGGCGAATGCCAGAGAGGACGCTCGCCATCATCGGCGAGATTGCGACCTTCAGAAAATGATTCACGATGCGATTCTCCGAGCTCAAGGACTCGCTGAATCAGTGACCGCGCTTCCTCTGCGAGACCACGGCTGACGAGGAGCTCCAGCAGATCCTGCGCAAACCCAGTGGGGCGAAGGAGTGCGTCCGGCACGGCTGCAGCCAGACCCTCAGGAATCTCAGAGGACGTGAACCATGGCAACGCAACCTCTTTTGCATGCTCACACAGCCTATCGACGGCCACGAGCCTGCCGGCAGGAAGCGTGATGATCGCCTTGGGCTCCCGAGAGATATCAAGGAAGCTGGTGGCGCAGACAATTCCCTCCATGGACCCTGGACGCTCGACCGTGCGGTCCGCGTTCGACCGTCTCCATGCTTGGAGTTCTTCATCGAAGACCTCCAAGCCTACGATGCTGAACTCGATCAAACTGCCAGCCCTGTTCCAGCGACTGGCTTCTAGTCGCATGCGCTCAAGCCGGCCATCAAGGCGACGCTCCAAGCTAGTTCGACCGTTGAGCCAGCGGAAGCCGTCTGGCTCCAACCGATAGCCCATCCACTCGCCAGCGGCCAGAAAGACTTCCTTGGGACCTTCCAGTCCGATCAGCCGTTCAGCGAGCTGTGCCGCCGAACGCCCTTGCTCATTGGTAGCCATAGCCCTCATTATGCCCCACCCGCCAGGACCCGCACAGAGGAGCAGCCCGGCCGCCGATAGATAAATGCGCCCGGAGCGCCGAAGCGCCCCAGGCACATTATGCATCATGGATTACATACGCCGCACTGCCAATGGTCGACCGAGACGGGCATTTTCATCATAGTGCCCTGCTTAATTCCAAACTGCTCAAGTTTGCTCGTATCGAGAACCGCCCCACTACGGGCAAGCTCCGGATATCCGACTGCTTGGTTATCCGTCACTGTCGCTCCACCCACCTTGGATTCAACGGCAACCCAGTTGCCGTTGGTGTCTCTCGCGACAAAGTCCGCGATGAAGACATCACCATTGCTGTTGATGAATCGCACCTGCGTCGTGATATCCGTATATCCGCCCCGTTGGAGCCGATCGAGCGTTGCCGCCTCCCCGATTGCGCCATGCGGAACCCCATCCACGGGACAATTTCCCACGTTGTGCACCAGTACTGGAGCATTTCCAGCCAGTACATAGTAAGTGTGGAACTCGCCAACTGTCAGGTTGTAGGTGATGATGGGCTTCGTGTAGCTGCGGAGTGCCGTGACGGCCGCTGCAGTGCCGTCCGCCTGGCGGAGTTTGTCTCCCACTCGCAGGTCTGCGGCGTTGACCCACTTTTCGGTGGTCGCGTCCCAGAATGGGTGGTGCTGGGTTGAGGTTAGCGTCTGGTCGCCGTTTGCCGTGTGGATCGTTAGGTCGGTGAAGTCGACGTCAGTGAGGGTCTTGATGACATCGGTGACCTTCTGGGCATGAGTCTGACCTGTTGACGGGTCCGTTGCCTGCACGGTTTCGCCGACGTGGATTTCTCCGATCGGCTTTGTGTTGCCGTCAGCGAGGAGCACGGCAGTTTCCGCGGGGAAGCTGTTTTCCTCGCAGAGTCGTGCGAGGGCCCTCATGAGGTCCTTTAGGGCTGACTTTTCACCGGTTGCCAGCATCGAGTTGATACCTCGCGCTGCCGGGCCCAGGTCAAAGCTGGAAATAGCTGCGCCAAGTGCGTCGCAGGCTTCCGGGTCCGAACCGTTTGCTCCGCCACCCTTGGCACACTTGTACCAAGGGATGACGACCGACATATCGGACAGCATTTTGTCCATGGCCTTGACATGATCCAGGTCCTGGTCCCGTTGCTGCTGGCTGGTGCAGCGTTTCCCGAGTCGAGACGTGTCGTAACAGGTCTTCTTCGTGTATGCCCGATAAGCGTCGTCGATGATCTTCTTGACGCGGGCTTCCTTCTGCTCCGCGATGGTGTGGTCAGGGTTCTGGTTGACCGTGCTGTGGCTGCACTCGCTGGTGAAGCAGTCGCCGGCCATGGTGGCTTCGGCGGAACAGTCGCTGCCGCAGGCGTTACCGTGTTCGTTGCAGCCTTCGTGGCCGTTGCGGCAGGTGTAAAGGCCGCTCGGGTCACTGGAGTTGACGGGGTCGTTGTTGCTGTAGGCGTAGGCGTTCCACTGCTGTGGGTTGTCCGGGCCGATGAGCGGGTCGGGGTTGAGGAAGCGGCCGGTGGTGGGCTGGTACTCGCGGGCACCCAGGTTGGTGAGCCCGGTGGCATCGTCCTTGGTGCCGCCGACGAAGCCGTGGTCGCCGCCCCAGGTGGTGGGCTGGGTGCCGCGGGGGTTGCCGAACGGGTCAGACAGCCGCCGGGACTCCGCCAGCGTGGAGCCGTCGAGAGCGAGGGTACCGGTGCCGTGCGGGTCGGCGATTTGGTAGGTGCTGGTGCCGCCTTGGCGGACCAGGGTAATGCCTCCGGGGATCTGGTAGGAGCGGATGCCGGTGACGGTGCCGCCGGTGTAGACGAGTTCGTCGCCGCCGAGGTTGATGGTGGTCTTGCCGGGGTCGCGGCGGATGAGCTGGTTGCCGGCAGCGTCGTAGAGGTAGGTGGTCGGTCCGGGGGTGCCGGTCTTGGCGTAGGAGGCGAGCTTGTCCTCGCCGTTCCACGTCAGGGTGGCGGTGCCGGAGGTGTCGGTGACGGCGGTGGTGTTGCCGGCCGCGTCGTACTGGGTGCTGCTGCCCGTGGTGCCGGCCGCTGCCGTGGTGGTGGAGCCGGTCAGGGCGTGCGGGCCGCCGGATCCTCCGCCGGTGTTGGGCGCGGTGGTCAGGGTGTTGACCGTCCCGGAGGCCGGGAAGGCCTGGTTGGTGGTGGTGTCCTTGGTGGTGTCACCGAAGGGGTCGTGCTGGACGAGCTGGGTGCGGTTGCCGGTGAGGTCGTAGCCGTAGCTCTGCCAGTACGCGGCGGGTCCCCCGACGGTGGTCCTCGACGGGGCCTGGACGCCGCTGGTCGGCGTGGAGTTGGTGCACGCGCCGATCCCACCGACTGTGGGCTGTGCGGCCTGGGTGAGTGTGCCGGTGTCTGTCCAGGCGTTGGTCAGTCGGCCGAGGTAGTCGTAGCCGAAGCACTGAAGATCGGTGGACGACGGGGTGTTGTCCGGGATGTTCCGTACGGCTGTGATCTGCCCGGCCGCGTTGTAGGCGTAGGTGAGCTGCTGGACGGCGCCGGTGGCGGCGGTCTGCTTGTCGACGAACTGCTGCAGCGGCCGGCCGGTGGAGGTGTCGTAGGTGTTGGTGACGACAATCTGGGTGCCCCACGGGTTCATGGTGGAGCGGATGTTGCGTCCGAAGGCGTCCCAGTCCGAGGACAGGTCGTAGGTGGCCCCGCCGTAGACGCCGTAGGTGGTCAGCGGGCCGTTGTTGTCATACGAGTAGTGGATCAGCTCCTCGGCGATGTCGCCGACGGCCGAACGGTCGTCGTCGGTCAGCGCGCCTGTGACCGGGTCGAACTGTGCCTGATAGGTGTAGGTGAACGGGGTGGTTCCCTGCCCAATTTCGGTGCCGGGGATGGTGGTGGTGATGTTGGTCGGGTGGTAGGCGGTGTCGTAGGACAGGACAGCGGTGGTGTAGGCGCTGCCGGAGGCCCCGCCGGCGTAGCGGGTCGACGTGCCGGGCTGGCCCGGGAGGACCGTGTCGTAGGTGAAGCCGGTCAGCTGGTTGGCTGGTGCGACCGAGCCGGCGTACGAGCCTGTGGTGCGTCCGAGCAGGTCGTAGGTGTAGGCGATGGTCTGACCACGCGCGTCGGTGGCGGTGGCCAGGCGGCCGTCGGTGTCATAGGTCTTGGTACTCGTCCCGGTGTCCGGGTCGGTGGCGGTGACCTCACGTCCGCGGAGGTCGTAGCCGCGGCTCCAGGTGTTACCCGCCGCGTCCTTGTGCGTGGCGAGGTGCCCGTCGGCCGTGTAGGTGTAGGAGGTCACGTCCGCGTCGGCCGGGTTGCCGGTGGCGGTGGCGGTTTTGTACTGCCACAGCTGGGCGGTGTGGCCGCGCGCGTCGGTGACAGTGGACGTGGGCGTGGCGCCGGCCGGCGGTGTGACGTCGGTCCGGTCGATGCCGGGGTAGGCGGTCGTGGTGGTGGTCTGGGCGACGCCGTAGGCGACGAACTGTTGCGTTACGGGGCGGCTGAGGCCGTCGTAGAGACTGTAGGCCTGGGCCGGGACCTCCTTCGTCGTGGTCACGTACGGCGTAGTGCTGGGCGTGCCCTTGTCGTTGTACCAAGGACTGTTCGCCCGGGTGACGCGGCCTTGGGAGTCGTAGACCGTGTCGGTGATCAGCCGTCCGGCCTTGTAGGCGGACAGGGCCGGGGTGGACTGGGTCTGCACGACCCGGCCAGCGCCGTCCATGATCTGGATACTGACGGCGTACTTCCCGTCCTTCAGCAGCTTGGAACTGGTCACGGTCGGAGGCACGGCGGCGCCGTTGACGACACCTGGGGTCGAGTACGCGAACGTGGCGTTGGCGCTGGCTGTGGTGTCCTGTCCCGGCAGCCACACGCCGGTGATCCGGCCGAGCGCGTCGTAGGACCGGCTGGTGCTACGGCCGTTGGGGTCGGTGACCTTGGTCGGAAGGGAGCGTGCCGGGTCCATCGTCGTCATGCTGGCTCGCCCTGATGCGGCGTCGGCAGCTCCGGCCGGGGCCGGGGCCGTGACGGTGAGGCTGTTGGGGAGCTCACCGGCCGTCGACGCGGTGTAGGCCGTTGTCGTGGTGGCGCCGTCCGGGTGGGCGCTGTCCGTGGCGTTCGGGTCGGTTGTCCCGACGAGCCGCCCGTAACCGTCGTAGGCATTGTTCACCGCGGTGAACTGGGGCGTGCCGCTGGCGTCGTAGTGGTCGAGCGTCAGGCTGCTCGTCACGTCGTGCGCGCTGCCGAGTTGGCCGACTGGCCGGCCGTCGTACGCGGACCTGATCCAAGAAACGGTGCTGGCGGCGGTCGGCGTGGCGGTGCAGGCGTTCGCGCCGGAGACCGCGATCACCTCGGACGGCAGCGCCAGGACCTGTGGGTCCGAGCCCGCCGCGTAGTTGGTGCGGGTGCAGATGTTCGGCAGGCCGTCGGCAGTGTCGATCGAGGTGAGGACGCGGTTGCCGTTGGCCTTGTCGGTTGCGGTGGTCTTCGCCGACGTCCGCCACGTGCCGTCCGCCTCCAGCGACCGTGACGTGGTGGTCGCGCTGGTGGTGGCGTAGCGGGCGGTGAGGGCGGGCACGTTGGCGCCCTGGCTGTGTGTGGCGGTGGTGACCGGGCCGCCCGCGGTGCTGACGGTGTAGCCGGCGATGCTGCCGCCCGCCTGGGTGTAGGTGTCGGACTCCAGGACCTGGCCGGAGAGCCAGTCGGAGTCGGTGACCGTGGGGGTGCCGGTGACCTGGCCGCTCATCGGGCCGGCGATCTGGACGCTGCGACCGGTGCCGTTGGCGAGGATGTCACCGTCCATGCCCTGGTAGTACGTCGTCGAGCTCTGCGACTGCGGGCCGTCGTTGCCGCTTCCGGAGACGGCGGTGACGCTCGCGTAGCCGCGGAACTGATCCCAGGTACGGTTCTTGTCCTGGGTCGTCGCCGAGTCGTTGCGGTGCCAGGCTGCGTTTCCGTACGTGTAGTTGGTGACCATCGGGATCGAACCGGGGGTCGCCGGGTTCGTCGTGACGCTGGCGACCGGGTACTTCAGGAACCAGTCGTCCACGGGCGCCGCACCGGTGATCGAACCGGGCGGATTCCACTTGACGTTGTAGCAGGAGAGCGTGTCGCTGTCGGCGGAGGCCGGCATGACGTTGTTCACGCGCGAGCAGCCGGCGGTGGCGTAGTTGACGCCGATGGTGCCGCCGGTCTCGGTGGTGATCAGCTGGATGCGCGGCCGGTTGTAGGCCGGCGGCGCGGGGACCAGGTTGGTGCCGTCCACGCGGTTGGGTAGCAGCTGGGAGGTGAAGGACACCGGAGGCAGCGGGATCGAACCGCCGGCGGCCTGGGGGTCCTGGCCGGTTCGCTGGATGGAGGCAAGCCAGGGGACTTGGGTGTTCTCGGTGGCGTTCTGCACGTTGATGAACGTGTGGTTGAGCGTGTAGGAGTCCACCGTCTGGTAGGCGCCGTTGACCCGGATCTGGGTGGCGATGGATACGAGCCACTTGGTGGTCCAGAACGTCGGCCCGTAGACGGTGCACGCGCTGCTCGCGTCGCACTGCTGGTCCAGCGGGACGTCCGGCCAGTTCGCGGCGTTGGCTGCGGTGCGCTGGGACGGGTCGCAGGCCGCGGTTGAGGTGACACACCGCTCGGAGGTATTGAAGACGATCTTCGCGGCGGGGTTGTAGGCGCCGTTGTTGTTCAGCTGGTCCGAGAGGAGCTGGCCGTAGCCGATCGAAAAGAGCGTGCCGGCACGGGTGTAAGCGGTGCTGGTGCCGTTGCCGTTGCTCTGGGCGCCGCCGCGGGAGTAGTAGTTCGTCTCGGGGGTGTACGTGTAGGTGGTGAGGTTTCCGTGCGGGTCCACGACGAAGTCGAGGTTCCAGCGCCAGGCGGTCTGGCACCACGAGCCCTGGCCCTTGGACGGGTCGTAGCACGGGTCCCCGCTGTTGGGCGAAAAGACCGGAAGGGTCCACGCCGAGCCGCTGTCCGCGCCGAGGGCGGTCGGGTTGCCGTTCGCGTCAGGGACGTGGTTCAGACCGAGGAAGTAGACGGTGCCGCTGGTGTCGGTGACCTTGAGGTAGGAGCCGTTCCAGGTGCCATTGGTCGCGCCGGTCAGGAACTGGATCCTGGTGCCGTCGTCGTCCTTCAGCCGCCAGGTGCAGGCCGCCTGCTCCATCGCTGCCGGCGCGCCGGACTGGCAGGAGGCGTCGTCCGGAACCAGCTGGCCGGAATGCCCGGCCAGCGACAGGGTGAGGTTCGCGCCGCCCCAGCACTGGTCGCCCGAGCCGGTGATCCCGTCCAGCGAACAGGGCTTGAACGACCGCTCGACGAAGCCGGCACCGAAGTCCCAGCCGTCGCCGATCCAGGAGGCCTGCGAGTTGGTCGACGAGGTCCGCCCGTCCACGGAGGCGGAGTCGTAGGACAGCGACACCTTCGGGGCCGAGCCGGCCAGCGCCGGTGGCATCTGCACCGGGTACCCGTAGGTGAACGACCCCGACGAGCCGCCGGCGGTCCAGGACTGGGAGGCCCCGAGCGGGGTCGCCGAGTAGGTTCCGGCCCCACTGGACGCCCCCGACACCACGCCGACCGTGGTCGAGGTGGTGGTGGAGTCCGCGTACACCGCGCGGCCCGCTCCAGGGGCAGCGTCGGAGGCGCTCTTGCTGGCCGGGGCGGTCGAGGACTTCGCCGTACCCGTTCCGGTCAGCGGGACATCTGCAACGAGCTTCTTCGCCGCCGGATCGTAGTGCGACTCAAGCGGCGTCTGCTTCCGACAGTCGGCGGCCTGCGGCCCTGTCGTTGCGCACTCAGGCAGGACCACCAGGTGGGCTCGGGCCGCCCAGTTCGCCCCGAAGGCGGCGTCCAGGCTCGACGCGTCGACGCCCAGTCGCACGGGTGAGTCATCCCCCGAGCCCGGTCGGGTCAGAGTCACTGCTACGCCGGGGATCCCGGCGGTTGCCGAGGTCTTGGCATCAGCCATCTCGACCTGGATCGTCTGACCCGCCGCCGACGAGCCCGCCAGCGGCGCGACCGTGACCGGCAGCCCCGAAGCCTTCGCCTCCGCACCGGCCTGCGGCTTCTCTCCCGCAGCCAGGGGATGTGCCTCAGGCGCGGATCCAAGCGTCACCGAGGCATGGCCACCCGGGACCGTCTGCGGGTTCTTCGGTGGCGTCCAGGTCGGCGGCACCGGGTGCTCCGGCTTCGGAACCGGCAGCGGCGCTGCGTCCTGTCCCGGGATCGAGGCCGTCTTCGGCAGGGCAGTGTTCGGCGGCGACCACTTGCGCGAGTAGTCCGGCCCGCCCGCCGCAGCCGCGATCGGCAGGGGCGCGAGCATCGACCCGAGGACAGCGACCGTCGTGACGGCCGCAAGCCGTCCGCGAAGTCTCCTCCTCCCGCTCTTTGCCTTCTCGAGGCCAGACCGTTGTATAAATGACACTCTTTTACATCCCCCAAGCTTTTGACCCCCCGAATACGGGAGGCGCGTCCTGTATCCGAACCGGCGGATGCTAGCGGACCTTGATGACGCATAGTCAAGGCCTGGCCTGGGGTGATGCTTCTCACGGAGGTCGACGTATCGGCCATTTCGCGGCAAGTCTGGACTTTGCTACCGAATTGAGTTGGGTTGATGTCAGCACCTCCCCCTACGGTGCCCCTGGATTGCATCCATGCAGGTCTACTGCTGTCTTTGGGGGAGATTCCCGTTTTGAACAGAAAGCGCCGCTACAACGGCGCGCCATCCAGCGCATTGGCCGCGGCAGCGGTCCTGGCGCTCACGGCCGCCCTTGCAGGGCCACAGGCCCCGGCCGTGGCCGACACTCCGCAGGTGCCGTCGCAGGGCGCGATCGATGCCGCGACCGCGAAGATGATGCAGGAGCGGCCGCCCGCCAACGCGACCGAGACGGCGATCGCCCAGGCGAAGGCGACCGGTAAGAACGTCCCGATCGACTCGCTCACCACCGAGTTCAGCGAGACCGTCGCCACCCCTGGGGGACATCTGGCGCTCACCAGCCACCCGGATCAGCAGCGCGTGCGCCGCGGCGGCGTCTGGCAGGGGCTGGACGCCACCCTTGCGGCCAATCAGGACGGCACGTTCTCCCCCAAATCCGCGGCAGGGCAGCTCGTCCTGTCCAAGGGCGGAAACGGGCCGCTGGCAACCATGACCAGTGCGGACGGCAAGAAGCTCGCCCTCACCGCCCCGTTCGCCCTCACCGCTCCCACGGTCAGCGGCGACAGCGTGGTCTACCCGTCCGTCGCCCCCGACATAGACCTCAAGGTCACCGCCACCAAGTTCGGCGGCCTCTCGACCGTGCTGGTCGTCAAGACCCAGGCAGCCGCCGCCAACCCGGCTCTGAAGAACCTCCACTTCGACACCACCGCCGACGGCGTCACCGTCACCAGTGATGCCAAGGGCAACATCACCGCCACCGCGGCAGACGGCAAGCCCCGCTGGACTGCGCGCACCCCGCAGATGTGGGACAGCACCACCGCATCAGCGCCGTCCGCTGCTCCCGCCGTGAAGACCTCGATGGCGCGAATGGCGGCCCCGGCCGCCAATGCCCCGGCACCTGCCGACACCCCGGCGGGCCCCGCCAAGACTGCTCCGACCGGCACCGACGCCGGACCCGGTGCGGGCTCCAAGGTCTCCGAGATGCCGGTCAAGGCCGGCTCCACCGGCATCGACCTGACGCCCGACCAGGACCTCCTGGCCCATGGCACCGCCCCGTACTACATCGACCCCGCCTTCCTGCCCTGGAGCACGTCGGCCAACTCCTGGACCTGGGTTCAGTCGGCCCACGACTCCGGAAACTGGCTCGGTCAGGGCCCCAACGACTCCGATCACCCGGGCGTCGGAAAGTGCGGCGTCTACCCCAACGGTGGCAGCTGCATCCCCGCCGACATCGAGCGCAGCTTCTACCAGTTCGACATCAGCGCGCTCAACGGAGTTGTCATCAACTCAGCGACGATGAGCATGCAGGAATACGTCTCGGCCGACTGGTCCTGCACCACGACGTACCCGCTCAACCTCTATGTCACCGGGCCGATCGGAAGCGGCACGACGTGGTCGAACCAGCCCGGGCAGGTGAGCGGCCCGCTCGGCACGACCGCCTGGGTCGGCGGTTCGGGCAAGGACCCGTGCCACGACAACGTGCCGTTCAGTTTCGACATCACCGGCGCGATGCAGCAGTACGTCAACTACGGCCAGCTGACGTTCGGCCTCTACGGCGACGAGAACAACCAGCTCGCGTTCAAGCGGTTCACCTATCAGCCGGCACTGTCCGTGATGTACGACCGGGTGCCCAACACCCCGACGAACCCCGCGGTGTGGCCCGCCCCAACGACCGTGGTCCCGGGCGGGGCCAACCAGTCCTGCGGTGACAGCAACGCCAACGACTGGGCCTGGCTCGGCGCCGGATCCGCCCAGAACAACGCTGTCTGGCTCAACGCCACCGTCACCAGCAACGCCCAGGCCCAGGTCAAGAGCTGGGACCACATCTGGGACTACAACCTCCCCGGCGTCCCCGACGTCGCGAAGGGCGACACCGCCTTCGTCAACAGCGGTGGCACCACCAGCTTCCAGGTGCCCGCCAACGTCATCCAGGACGGCCACGCCTACGGTTACGGCATCATGGCCACCGACGGCCTCGACGGTGTCCCCTGGTCCGCCTCCACCCCCGCCTGCTACTTCAAGGTCGACCTCACCCCGCCGACCGTCACCTTCCCCGCAACGGTCCCCGACACCACCAAGCAGTTCCCGCCCTCCGGCAACGGCCAGACCCCCCAGATCTACGCGGGCCAGAGCGGCGGCGTCCCCTTCACCGCGACGGACCCCGCCCCCAGCGGCGGCTACTCCTCCGGCGTGGCCTGCCTGCGCTGGAGCTTCGACCCCCAGCTCGTCGACGCCACCTGGCAGTGCGGCAGCTCGATGCCGACCGGCCAGATCCCGGTGACCGCCGGACGCTGGGGCACCAACGTCCTCTACGTCCAGGCCGAGGACAACGCCGGCAACATCTCCCCGGTCGCACAGTACGCCTTCTACGTCCCGTGGAACCCGAACAGCCCCGCGCCGGTCTTCGGTGACGTCACCGGCGACGCGCTGCCCGACATCGTCGCCGCCGACCCGAACGGCGACCTCCGCGCCTACAGCATCCCCGCGACCGCGCCCAAGGCACCGCTTGCCTCACTGATGGCCAAGTCGCCCGGCGGCGACTCCTGGGCCAACTACCGCATCACCCACCGCGGCAGCCTGCGCGGCGGCGGGAACGTCGACGACCTCTTCGCCCACAAGGACAACGACAAAAGCCTTTACTACTACAAGAATCCCGGAAACACCGGCGTCACCGGTGTCTTCGACGGCAACAGCACACTGGGCAAGCCAGCTTGCGACCCTAAGCTGACGGACTGCACCGGCTACAACGCCACCGACTGGTCCACCACGCTTCAGATCGCCGCCAGCGGCGACCCCAGTACCACCAAGCTCGACACCAGCAAGAAGTTCCTCAACCGCACCGGCCTGTTCACCGTCGAGACCAGCCCTGACGGCACCGGGGCCCTCTGGTTCTACCCCGCCATCGGCGATTCCGTCCTCGGCTCACCCACCAGGTTCGCGAAAATCGACCTGAAGGGCTGGGACCTCATCTCCCCCGGCGACTGGGCCGGCCAAGGCCACCCCGGCCTGTGGGCGCGCAACCAGAGCACCGGCGACCTGCGCGGCTACACCTTCACCACCGGCACCATCACCGTCGCCCTCCCCTTCGGTAAGAGCGGCAGCTACCCCACCCTCACCGGCGTCGCCACCGACACCAAGATCGGTTGGGGAATACCCAGTACCGACTGGCCCCTCATCGGGTCCGACGGCGACCTCACCGGCACGGGCAACCCCACCCTCTGGCGCAAGACGCCCAACGGCATCATCCAGATCTTCACCGGCCACCCCACCACCACCGACCCCTACTACGCCTGGGACACAGGCCCGACCGCAGTCCTCAGCACCTACGCCGAGAACAGCCCCATCGCGAACTCCGCCCAAACAGGCAAGTGCATCGACGCCAGCGGTGCCAGCTCCACACCCGGCACAGCCGTCCAGCTCTGGGACTGCAACCCCGGCAACGCGCAGTGGACCTTCAAGCCCGACGGCACCCTGCGCTTCCTCGGCGGCTGTCTCGACGCCACCGGAGGCGGCACCGCCAACGGAACCCCACTGGACGTCTGGACCTGCGGCAACGTCTGGCCGAACCAGATCTTCCTCCCCAGGGCCGACGGCAGCATCTACAACCCCACCTCCGGCCGATGCGTTGACGACCCCGGCGCCGCAACAACCAACGGAGCCAGACTCCAACTCTGGGATTGCAACGGCACCGCCGCCCAGAAGTGGAACCTGCTCGCACGAAGTAGCTAAGGCCGCTCAGACAGGGGATCCCGAGATCCATGATCCCCTGAGGGAACAGTCGATTGAATGCGGTGGCTCCATCGGACCGAGTCCGATGGAGCCACCGTGGCTTTTCCGGCGGGCCGGGTGTGACTGTCGGCCCCGGTACCGACCTCGGCGCTTCAAGGTGGTGGTGGGAGATCGAGGGAGAGTCCGGTCCCGGTGAGGAACCCGTCGAGGATGTCGGGGCGGTACTGCAGTTGCTTGAGGCGGTTGCGGACGATGGTCTCGAGTCGGCCAAGAGTGACGCTGGCGAGGTTGGCGAGGCTGCGTTTGACGTGGGCCCACAGGTACTCGACGGCGTTCAGATCTGGGGTCGGCCTCGCTGCTTCTCAGCGTGTCCGCAGGTGTTCCTGGCGGGTAGTGACGAGGGTGCGCCAGGACAGGTCTGATCCTCAGGCTGACGGCAGGAATGCCGTCGGGGGTGGAGGACATCGGTGCCAGCCCGCGATTGCGCCCCGGGCCGGTGCCGCGTGACCAGGATCGACACGGTCAGCGGCGCTCGCCCCACCGACTTCAACCGAAGTGTCATCGCGGTCTGGCTCAACGTCCTCGAACCTGGTCGGTCTCCCCTCACTCTCACCTATTTCGTCGGTGACCCGGTTGCCTGCTCCGGCCGAATCCGGGCGGCAACCACAGCAACGTTGCGGCCAGCAGCAGACCGGGTGGCTGGGCGCGGCGCGCTCCGCTACCGCACCCTGGCCAGCGCCCGGATGCGCTGGACCATCCTTCGCTGCCGCCTGCCCTGCGCCGCCGGATCCGCCGGCAGGGCCGTGGCCGGCCCCGCCGCCGGCCCGTCACCGCACCGGCCCGTCACCGCACCGGCCCGGGCCGTGGACGGCCCTTGGCCTGGGCAGTTGCCCCCGGAGAAGGTGGTCGATGCCCGTGCGCGGTACGCAACCTGCCGATCAGGCCTGCACCGAGTACCGCAGCCGGCCCACCTCCGAGCGGTAGCTGACGTCACCACCCACCTCGAAGACCTTCCTGACCACCATCACCACCTGGAGCAAGGCCCGGAGCCCCTGCTACTCGTACTGGGGCACGTGCCTGTGGCAGTCCGAACGGCAGGGCACGGATAGGGCCGTCGGAGGGCGAGTAGGCATGGAAAGCGCCCCCGGGGACCGGGTCCGGCTGCGACGGCACGGACAGCCAGCTAGCCGGAGGCCCCAGTGCTGGCCTCCTGGAGGATGGATGTCGTGTGAAGGCACAAAGCATCGGGGTGAAGGCCTGCGCGACCGCCTGCCTTTACTACCTAAGAAGGGACATATGCCCTGACCTGCGGTTTTCCCCTCGCTAACGTCTGGTTTTCCAGACGTTGCTGCCAGAAAACCAGACGTTACGGCAGGGGGCGGTGAGGAAACTGTGGCTCGACACGTTGCCGGGCGCCTGCGTCTTTCGGGCCTCATCCTGTAGGTTCTTGCCGCTAAGGTCTGGTTTTCCGGAGCTAACGTCTGAAAAAACAGCCCTTAGAAACCTGATGGCGCACCGGTCGTTGGACCGGTTGTCGGACAGCGACGGTACGGTGAGGAGCAGCATGGCTCGCAGGGGCAACATCGCCCTGGTGAACCTGGATACGGGAGCGGTGCTGCCTGCGCCGAAGCCCCGGATGCCGCACACCATGGACGGCTCCTACACCCTCAACGCCTACACCGACGATGCGCCGCTGTACTCGCTGGCGCTGTCCGGGGCGGAGTGGGCGACGATTGACTGGGTGCGCTCGAACGGTGGGGCTGGCGCGGCGGTGAAGGTGACCGCCGCCGCCGTCGCGGAGGCGATTCTGGCCACGGAGACGACCGCGAAGACGGCGCTCGCCCGCCTGGTGAAGCTGAACATTCTGCTCAAGACCAGTCCTCGGAGCCAGACGTACCAGCTGAACCCGCGGCGCTTCTGGGAAGGCTCTGGCGACGCCCAAGTGCAGGCGTGCCGTAGGTTGGACCCGCCGCCAATCACGCCGGACGCCAAGGCGATCGCCGCCGCGAAGAAGGCCGCCGAGAAAGCGGCCGCCAAGACGCCCGGACCGCGCCGCACCACCACGGCCAGGAGTACGACGAACGGAGGCACCCGATGAGCGCCGCCACCCACAGCCACCACGGCGACTTCGACCCGGACAGCCTCGGCATGCCGCCCGTCTACACGCTGAACCTGTCTGCCAGCCAGCGCAGCGTCCTGGAATGGCTCACCAGCCACGGCGCCGTGTTTGCCCCGATCACGGCCGACGTCGAGGAGATCGCCCACGACTGCGGCACCTCGACCTCCACCGCGTACGAGGCCCTGGCCCGGTTGGAAGCGCTCCAACTGGTCGAGCACCCGGACCCCGGAAGCTACCGGGTCAACCCCCGCTTCTTCTTCGCCTCCAACCCCGAGATTCGCCGCCTGGTCGGAGAAGCGCTGGAAGCCCCCGAGATCACCCTCGACGCCCGGGCCGAAGGCCCCCGGAAGGTCGGCAACGTCGACGCCCGTCGCCGACGCACGATCAAGGCCGTGCCCGACCAGGAGTAAGGCCTGCAGTGCTCAAGCTGAGAGCGCTACTGTCAGTGGCGCTCTGTAACGTCCCGTGCCGTGAACGAAGTTGGGGTGGACAAACCGGTACCGACGACCAGCGACTCCGTCTACGTGGTGGGGGTCGCCTGCCGCTCGGCCGGTGAAGATCGGGCGGAGCGTCGATCCGGCCGGCCGACTCGCGAACCTCCAGGCCGGATCGCCCGTGGAGCTTCGCCTCCTGGCGACATTTCCCGGCGGCCCGCGATTGGAGAAGCACCTGCACGTCTGCTTCGCCCGTCAGCGGATCCACGGGGAGTGGTTCGACTTCCGCAGTGAGGACCCCCTCGCGTTGATCACCAACGCGGTCGAGGCTTACGAGCCGGACCCAGGCCGGCCTGACAGGGCAAGGACTCCTCGCAGCGCGAGCGAGATCTCCACAGCAGTGCTGGACCTCTACAACGCGCGAGTGCCCGGTGGAGATCCGCTGTTCATGACGAACCTGCACATGGCCGAGACGCTCGGCACGTCCCCAACCAGTGTGAAGAAGGCCCTCGCCGCGCTCGTCGCCGATGGCCGTCTTGTGGCCGTGAGGCCGCTTGGTCGGGTGATGCTGCACGCGCTCGCGGAGCCAACCCCGAGGAAGGCGGTACCCGTGCCGCGCCCGCGTCTCAGGCTCGTGCATTCGGCTGTCGAAGCCCCGCAGCCGAACACGGATGCGTAGCCGTCCCCGTGGCCACTCCACCCGAGAGCGGGTGAGAGTGGCAGCGGAGGCTCAGCCGCTTCGTTCTGCAGATCTGGAACAGCGGCCGACCCTGGCTGGCACTGTCGGTCAACATGCACCGCAAGCTCCGCAAGATGGCCGCCGACACCGGCCTGCACGCCATCGCCGTCCTCTCCGACTGCGCCGTCTTCGCCGCCCCCGGACCCGGCGCCCTGGACGTC